>CAYYJM010000150.1:0-15201 GCA_964471755.1 uncultured Alcaligenaceae bacterium | reverse complement strand
CGTACAATCCTCAAATCTATCCGGTGAACTCGAGTTCGTCTCCCGTGGGCCGCTGGTACTACATGACTCTGAGACGCGAGGGACGACGGATCAACAACGTGTCGGACGGCCTGTCCAACACGTTCATGGGCATCCTGGAGATCGCCGACAAACCCAACGTGTGGCGGGCCGGCAAGCTCTATTCGACGCCGGCCAGTAACACCAACGGCATCGGCTCGTGGGCGACCAACAGCAGCAACTCGATCCGCAGCTACCTGGCCGATGGCTCGGCCGCTCCCGGACCGTGCGTGATGAACTGCAGCAATAGTGCCGCCGTCTACAGCTTCCACACCGGCGGCTGCAACTTTCTGATGGGCGACGGTTCGGTGACATTCCTGTCGCAGTCGATGGACAAGTGGGCCTTCTACGCGCTCTGCACGGCCGAGGCCGGCGAGACCTGGGGCGTCCATCCCTGACCCGATCCGACGTCGGCCCGGGCCGGCTCACCCTACTCGGAGTTCACTCGTGAGAGTACGCTATCTCGGGCCATGCCTGGCCCTTGCCGTCATACTTTCGGTCGGCTGTTCAGGCAGTCCGCGCGAAAAGCCCGTGTTCAAGGTCCGTGGCCGGGTTACCTACGACAGGAAGCCGATGGCCCGGGCGGTCATCACGTTCCACTCGACCGATCCGGCCGATCGAACCACCCCCGCTCACGCGACCGCCGACGAGAACGGAGACTACGTCCTCAGCACCTACCGCGCCGGTGACGGTGTCCCGCAGGGCGACCAGATCGTCACCATCTACTGGCCCATGCCCCGACCGAAGAGCCTGCCGAAGGTCGCCAGTCCCGATCCGGAAGACGACGGCCAGCTGAGTACGGTCGATCGCCTCAAGAACGTGTATTCGCTGGTCGGCAAGTCCCCGCTGCGCGCGACGGTCGAGCCGAAGGACAACGAGATCAACTTCAACCTTCCCTGAGGAATCCACCATGATTCGCTTGTCCCTTGTCGCCGCCATCGCGATGGCGTGCGTCGTTGACGCCCGGGCCACTCCGCCACTGATCCAGTCGGCGAAGTCCGGGTCGTGGTCCGGCGCTGAGACCTGGGCCGGTGGCAAGGTGCCCGGCCCCGGCGCACGCGTTCAGGTCCGCACCGGCCACACCGTGACCTACGACGCCAAATCCGACGCTGTGATTCGCTCGATTCACGTCGCCGGCACCCTCACGTTTGCCCGCGATCGGGACACACTGCTGAACGTCAGCCTGATCAAGATCCAGCCCGGTGACGATGCCAGCGAGAACGGCTTCGATTGCGATGCGCACGCTCCGGAGATCAAGCCCGGCGAACCGACGCCGACCCTGGAGGTTGGTGCCCCGAACGCACCGATCCCGGCCGGGACGACGGCCGTGATCCGGCTCCACGCCGTCGAGGGGCTGGACCCGGAGACCTGCCCGGCGATCATCTGCTGCGGCGGCCGCATGGACCTGCACGGAGCCCCGATCAGCCGGACCTGGGTGAAGCTCGGTCAGATGGCCCGGGCCGGCGAGCCGAAGATTCTCCTGCCGTATCCGCTGGACGGCTGGAAGGTGGGCGACCAGATCCTCATCGTCGGCACCTCGCGACAGGTCGGCTACCTGGGGACGCGAAAGCTCCCGACCACAGATTCGATTCGCGGCAAGCAGTCGTCCGAGGTGCGTGTCATCAAGCAGATGCGCAAGTGGGGCGGCAACGGCGTCGGGGCGGACGATCAGTGGCAACTCGTGACGCTCGACGAACCGCTGAAGTTCGAGCATCGGGTCGTGGGCGAATACCGGGCCGAGGTGGCGAACCTGAGCCGGAACGTCGTCGTGGAGGCGGCGAGCCCGGAGAACCGGGCCAGCCGGGGCCACACGATGTATCACCGGGGCAGCAGTGGCTCGATCTCGTACGCCGAGTTCCGCCACCTGGGCAAGGAGAACGTCCTGGGCAAGTACCCGATCCACTACCACCTGTGTGGCGGCACGATGCGTGGCAGCTCGGTGGTCGGAGCGTCGGTCTGGGGCAGCAAGAATCGCTGGATCACGATCCACGGCACGCAGTACCTCGTCGTTCGGGACTGTGTCGGCTACGACGCCGTCGGACACGGCTTCTTCCTGGAGGACGGAACCGAGACGTACAACGTTCTCGATCGCAATCTGGCGGTGATGGCTCTGCGCGGCAAACCGCTCCCCAAGCAGGTGCTGCCGTATGACCAGAACCTGGGGTCCGGGTTCTGGTGGGCGAACAGTCGGAACACGTTCACGCGCAACGTCGCCGCCGAGTGCGACGAGGACGGGTTCCGCTTCGACGTGATCGATTCGCCGGAGTTCAGCAGCACACTCTCGGTGCCGGGGCCGGACGGCCGACGCAAGGCGATCGACGTTCGCACGCTGCCGTTCGTCCGATTCGAGGACAACGAGTCGCACACGCACCGGCTCTTCGCCTTCAACCTCGGCGGCTTCTCGACGAACGATTTCAACAAGCCGAACCGCGACGTGGGCGGCGTCGGCCCGGACGCCAAGCATCCGCTGGTGATCCGGAACCTCCGCGTCTGGGACGCCCACTGGGGATTCCACACCGGCTGTCCGCGCGTCTTCATCGAGAACGCCGACTTCTACGATTGCCTGTACGGGATGTGGCGCTGCGTCCTCGACGGTCACGAACACAACAACATCCGCTACACCGAGGTTCGGACTCCGCTCTTCTTCCCCCGACACGCGCGCAAGGAAAACACGGTGAGCGACAACCGACCGTACCCCGAGGGCGAGCCGGTCGATGACGGCGCTCCGACCACGGTTGTGACGGGAACGATGCGGCTGCCGTCCGGCCTGGTGCGGGTTCGTGGCACCACCTCCGACGACGGCGCGGTGAAGCGAGTGATCGTCAATGGCCAGGACGCCCGCGCGACCCGGCCGAACTTCGCCGAGTGGGAAATCGACCTCGCGGCGGACAGCGGAAAGATCGCCGCCCACGCCGAGGACGAGAGCGGGAACGTCGAGCGCTCGCCGCACCAACTCGACCTCCCGGCACTGGCGAAGGTGTCCGGGACGAGCGCCACGGTCAAGCCGGGCGGAGGCCGCTGACAGAAGATCGTCGCAGACCCTGTTTCGCGATAGAATCATCCCCGGTACTCGCCAGACCGCACTGCCGGGAGATGCTGATGCTTCGTCACCTCGTGGGAATGCTCCTCGTTCTCGTGGTCTCCGCGCTGGCCATCGGCGCGGAGCCACCCAAACCCACCTCGCACACCAAACGCGACATCGAGGGCTGGACCGTCCACATCGATGCTCGCCTGCTCGAAGGCCCGGACAGAGAACTCGGCGACCGGGCGTTGCGCATCCTGGCCAACCGACTCTACGACATCGCCCTCGTGATGCCGGCCGACAAGCTGGCCCGGCTGCGCAAGGTGCCGATCTGGATCGACCGCACCCACGGCGGCCTGCGACCGGCCCAGTATCATCCGAGCGCCGGCTGGCTCCGCGCCAACGGCTACTCGACCGATCTGGTCCACTGCGTCCACATCCCCGACGCGGCCGACTTCGCCAGTCTTCGCCATCAGCGCGTCCAGCCGTGGTCGGTGCTGCACGAGTTGGCTCATGCCTACCACGACCAGGTCCTCGGCTTCGATCACGCCGAGATCCGGGCGGCCTTCGAGCGCTTCCGCGACGGCGGTCGCTACAAGAAGACGCTGCACATCGATGGTCGCGACGTGTCGCATTATGCGCTGACCAGCGAGAAGGAGTTCTTCGCCGAGATGACCGAGGCGTACTTTGGCCGGAACGACTTCTTTCCGTTCAACCGGGCCGAGTTGATGCGCGAGGAGCCGGAGTTGTACAAGCTGCTCGAAACGATCTGGGGCAAGGTACGCTAACACGGGATCCCGTTGGGCTCACGTTGTGAACGATCATCTGAACTTCACCGAGGAGATGGATTCATGACCGCGCTGGAAAGATGGCTCACCATCGGAATCGTGTTCACGTCGCTTGTCGGGGGCCCTGTGCGGGCGGACGACAAGAAGGAGCGCGACTCGCTCCAGGGCACCTGGATCTTCACCAAACACGAGGTCAACGGCAACAACGGCGGCGGCACCGAGGACAGCAAGTTGAACCTCACCGTCCAGGCCGACAGGTACGCCGTCCGTCTCGATGAGTCCGTCGTCCAGCAGGGCACTCTCAAACTCGACGTGAGCAAGACGCCGTGGACCATCGACGTCCAGGTGGCCGCCGGCCAGGACGAGGGCAAGACCCTGCACGGCATCTACGAGGTGACCGGCGACACCTTCCGGGCCTGCTTCGACACGACCGGCAAGAGCCGACCGACCGAGTTCAACACCTCCGAGGGATCGGGCCGGATCCTCGTCGAGGGCAAGCGAAAGAAATGACCGCGCGGGCGAGCGAAAGATCGCTCGCCCCTCATGTCGGAACCCCAGGATCAGACGAGTTCCGCCAGCGGCTGGGCCGACTCCTCGACGAGGTACTGAGGCCGACCGCTCAGGTCGGGCAGCGTCGTCTGGGCCGCGTCGATGCCGAGGGTGCGGTAGAGCGTCGCGAACAGTTCGCCGAACGTGACCGGCCGGCTGGCCGCCTCGCCCGCGATCCGGTCGGTCGCACCGATCACCTGGCCCGTCTTGAGGCCGCCACCGGCCAGCACGGCACAGTTGACCTGCGGCCAGTGATCGCGGCCGACCTGACCGCTGATCCGTGGCGTCCGGCCGAATTCGCCCAGGATGACCACCGTGCAGTCATCGGCCAGGCCGCGGACGTGCAGATCCTCGATCAGGGCGCTGACGCACTGATCGAAGATGGGAAAATCGACCTGCTCCCGCTCGAAGATGGTGTTCCCCTTGCCGCCGTGCCAGTCCCACTTGCTGTAGTTGAGCGTGACGACACGAGCGCCCGCCTCGATCAGTCGGCGGGCCTGGAGCAGGCTTTGCGGCACACGCGGTGCGCCGTTGCCGTCGATGAAGACCCTCGGGTTGCCGGTGCCGTACCGGGCGACGGTCTTCGGGGTCTCCTTCGACAGATCGAGCGCCTCGGCCAGGCGCGACGACGTCAGCAGGCCGAATGCCTGCTCGGTGAAGGCGTCCATGCCCTCGACAGTGCCGGTCGTGTCGGCCTCGCGGCGGAAGGTATCGAACGCACGCAGGAGCGACTTGCGGTCGGCCAGTTGCGAGACGCCGATGCCGCTGAGAATCAGATCGTCTCGTCCCGGCCCGGTCGGCCGAAACGGCGAGTAGGCCGATCCGAGGAAGCCGGGGCCGGGCTCGTTGTAAGGGCCGTGCGTGCAGGGATAGCAAAGGCTGACGAACGGCGGCGTGGCTCGATCGACCGGCCCGCGGAGCTTCGCCACGGCCGAGCCGAACTGCGGCCAACCGCCGGACGCCTTCGCCTTGCCTGGGTGGAAGCCGTGGAAGACCTGCTGGGCGTCGTGACCGGTCTGGTTGCCGACCAGCGAGCGGATGATGGCGAGCTTGTCCGTCATGCCGGCCAGACGCGGGAACGCCTCGCAGATCTGGACGCCGGGTACGTTCGTGGCGATCGGCTTCCACGGCCCGGCGATCTCCTTCGGCGCGTCGGGCTTGAGATCGAACATGTCCTGGTGGGGCGGCCCGCCGACGAGGTAGATGAAGATGACCGACTTCGGCCGGGTCGGTTTGCCGGCGGCCGCTTCCGCGCGCAGGAGACCCGACAGGGTCAGGCCGCCGAGGCCGAGCGCCCCGATGCGAAGAAAATCCCGACGGGAGGATGGTTGTGGCATCGAGACGGATGCGGCTGGCATGACGGATCTCCGGCGGCGTCGTTTGGCAGGAAGACCTCCTCATGATACCCCGGATCGATCGGCCGTCCCACGCGAAAAACCTGGCGGTCGAGATTGTCCGTCATCGCTCCGGCTGACACGGTTCGCAGTGATCCGACTTGCGCCGAAGGTGCGAGTCCGCCCAGGCTCCGACGTGATCATTTGGCCCCAGGCCCGGCGGCGTGTTGCGCCACGTCTGGCCGGAGTGAATCTGCCGCCGACCCTCGTCGAACAGACGCGTCATCTCCACCGGATCGAAGCGGGCCGGATCCCACACCCCCTTGTACTCGCGCGGGATGGCGGTGACGTGGAAGCGCATCCCGTTCATCCGGGCACCCGTGTAGAGGTTGAGAAGCTCATCGCGAACCTGGCCGAGGTTGAGCGTCTCGAAGCTCGTCACTCCGACCGACACGAAACGCGGCTCGACCGGCTGAGAATAGCCGGCCAGGCGTCCAGCCACGATGGTGTACAGATCCGAGCCGAAGTATGGGCTCTCCGGTCCGACCCAGACCTCGCCTGGCCGACGCGGCAACCGCAGGAACAGGGCCGTGGTGGCTCCGCCGTCGGTGTGACGCGACACGATCGGTTCGCCGTCCACGGTGAGCGGGATACGCACGGGCGGCAGCAGCACCGGGATGGAGGCCGACGCCAGCAGTACCTTGACGTACAGGTCCCGCGACTCGGCCGTTCCCTTCGCGGCGATCGCTCCCATGTCCCAGACGGTCAGTCGTCGCCCTTCCAGGGCCGTCGTCCCGACGTAGAACCGCCTGCCCGATGCATGTTCCGCGGCGACACGTCGCATGTACTCCGGCGTGGCGAACGATTCAATCATCCGCTGGAGCGGCTCGGACTCCGCCAGGTACTCGCCCAGCGCCAGCGCACGCAAGGGCCGGATACGGTAGATGTCGCTGGTCTTCGACTCGGTGAAGAATCGTCGGAGCGCCTCGTCCATGTCGGGGCCAAGAAAGGCCAGGGCTCCGACGAGGGCTCCGACGCTGATGCCGGTCACGACGTCGAAGTTCGGCCGGGTGCCGAGTTCCGACCAACCATAGAGGACGCCGGCTGGATAGGCACCGTCGCTGCCGCCGCCGGTCAGGACCAGAATCGACTTGCGCCGTGGCGGCACGGCCGGGGCGTGTTGCTGAATGGCGTCGGCGATCCGTTCCAGATCGTCCCGTTCGAGCAGTTGACCGACCGACTCGGCACCGGGATCGACCACGTGCCGAAGATCCGCCTCCGGCATCCGGGTGCGACATCCGCCGAGAACCACGAGAAGGACGATCAGAAGGGCCCCACGGCTCGAACTCCGAGCGGTCAACACGATGGGACCTCCTCTCACCGGGCGATGGTCTCCACAGTGTATCTTCGGCTGGAAGAACGACCGGACGTGACAAAAAGTCCGGCTGTGCCGATTGTGCCGCCGCTCACCCGTGGACGATCTCGAAGATCGCCTCGACCTCGACGGCGACGCCGGTCGGCAGCGAGGCGAAGCCCAGGGCGCTACGCGCGTGGAAGCCGAGATCGTCCTTGCCGAAGAGTTGGTGCAGGAGATCCGACGCCCCATTGACGACCAGGTGTTGATCGGTGAAATCCGGCGTCGAGTTGACGCAGCCCAGCAGCTTCAGGACACGCAGACCATCGAGCGTCCCGTGGGCCTGGTGGACGGATTGCAGGATCTTGACCGCGCACTCGCGGGCCGCCTGGTAACCCTGTTCCACCGAAAGGCCGGCACCCAGTTTCCCCTTGATTTCGCTGACGTGGCCCGACGTGATGAGCAGGTTCCCCGACCGAATACACAGGTTGAGGTAGCCCTTCTCCCTGGTCGGAAACGTGATCCCCAGTTCGCCGGCCTTCTGTTCCGCGCCCATGTCATCCCCCCTGTTGGAGCCTCGTTTCGGGTCAGTTTATGCCGGTGTCCCTTCCGGTTCCAGGCGGCTGGTTCTCATATTCGGTTAGACTCCGGTGAGTATCTCGTGTTCAATACTTGAATGCGCCCCGGAATCGAACCCCTCCACTTCCTCGTTCGGAGGATTTTCAGATGCGGTTACATTCCCTCGTGGGCTTCGGCGTTCTCTCCTTCGTGGTCCTGACGATGACCGGAAGCGACGGCCAGGCTCAGTTCGGCGGGTTCGACCTGAAGAACCCCGACAACTTTTTCAGCCGGTACGCTCGCGCTCAGGGCACCACCGACGAGCTGGTCATCGACAAGGTCCAGAGTCGGATGGACCCCGAGATGTCGACCAAGATGAAGGCCTACGCCGCCAAGGTCGGCATCGCCAACGGTAAATTGACGAAGACTCAATTCGCCGACTTCTGGGCCAAGGTCGCCGCCCCGCAGATGGAGGAACGCATGAAGCAGCGCGGCTTCGGCGGCTTTCGGGGACAGGGCCCACCGAACCAGGGGGCACCTCCGAGCGGTCCCGGCCCTGGCAGTTTCGGCAGAGGGCCAGGCAGTCCGCCCCCGGCAGCTCCCTCCAGCGGCGAGAAGACCGCTACCAGCGCTACCAACCAGGACAGCAAGACACCGCAGCCGACCGGCTTCCAGCCCCGACCCTTCGACGAGGGAGAGGCCAAGAGCTACTTCGAGCGCATGGATGAGGACCGGAGCAAGGCCCTCGACGAACACGAGTACCGCCGGAGCGACGTCCGCCACGCCCTGGAGAAGTGGGACACGAACCGGAACAAACTCGTCGAGGAACCCGAGTGGCTGGCCTACATGAAGAACCGACACGACGAGCGCGAACAGGAACGCCGGGTCCGCGAGGAGGAACACCGCTTGTTCGAGGAATTCAAGGCCCTTCGCAAGGCCCGCGAACTGGTCATCCCAATCGGGCCGATCTTTCCCGAGAAGCCGGTCGTCATCCGGGCCGATAATCTGCCGGAGAAACTGCCGACCTGGTTCAAGGAACTGAACACGGACGGCGATGCCCAGATCAGTCTGGTCGAATGGCGCGCCGGCGAGAAGGAATCCTCCGAGTTCCGCAAGCAGGATCGCAACGCCGATGGCCTGCTCACGCCGAACGAGGTCCTCTGGTACACCGAGAATGCCGACCGCCTCGCCGACCTCGCGCCGACTGGTCCCTCGATCACCACGGAGAAGAAGCCGGACGACAGGGGCCCGCGCGGCTTCGGCGGCTTCGGCGGCTTCGGCGGTCGCACCAGGAATGGCGGTTTCCCGAAGCGGCCCTGATCCGGGGATCCGGGGCACCGGACGGAAAATCGGTTGACAGTCCGGGATGTCCGCCGCAATCTGGAGCGGTCGGGCCGTGAGGGTCCGGCTGCCCCCCGCTGGAGGATAATCCCATGCGTCATCGAGCCTTCCTGGCTCTCTCCTGCTGCGTCGTCGCAGGGCTCACCCTGGCCGCCGACGACAGGACCGCTCCGCTATCGACTGCACAGATCGAGAAACTGCACACGCTCATCAAGCCGCAGGCCGGCGAGTCGCGCTGGATGGAGATCGACTACTACCCCAACGTCTGGGAGGCTCGCCAGAAGGCGGCCGCGGAAGGCAAGCCGCTCTTCCTCATGGCCGGCAGCGGCGGCGCTCCGCCGGCCGGTTGCTGAACGGCGGGACGCGGTGTGACCCGTGGGGTCACCTTCTGGAACGACGCGACCATCAAGCTCATCCGTGAAAACTTCGTCGCCGCGGCGGTGCCCACCTGGACCTGCCGGGCCAAGGGTCCCGAGGGCGAGTTCCTTCGCAGTGCCGGCATCGACAAACACTGGGTCACCAGCAGCGGCTACATGACCTGCATCTCGGCCAGTGGCAAGAGGCTCGGCCATGCACCGTCGGCGAAGGTGCTGGAGGCGTTCGCCAAACTGCCGGAGTCCGAGCGGAAGCCGGGCGCGGTCCAGGTGCCGGACCTCAAGCCGGAGGAGCGTCTAATCCCATCGCCACCGGCCGGCGGCCTGGTCCTGCGGGTGCATGCCCGCTTCCTGGCTCAGGGCGAAGGCGGCAAACTGCGCCACGCCACCGGCGAGGACTTCCCGCTGATCAAGCTCGGAGCCGAGGGACGCAACCCCTGGGCCCTCTTCCTCGAACCGAACACCGAGTACCTGTGGATCACGGCTGACGAGGCGAAGTCACTCGTGCCGACAGAGCCGAGCAAGGGAAAGACGGTCGCCGTGGCTCCGTGGTTTGCCGAGCGACTGGCCCGGTTCCATCTGACGCCCCAACGGGCGACGACGAGCGAGGGAGGTGTCGTCAGCAAGAACAACGTGCGCGAGGCTCGGGCCGAGCTGATCGTGGACGACGTGACACCGGAGCGAATCAAGATGCGTCTGGTCGGCTTCATCCACACCGGCACGACCTTCGACCCGGCGAAGGCGACGACACCGAACGGGCCGCTCGGCATGGGCTTCCGCACAGCGTTACACGGCATCATCGAGTACGACCGGAAGAAGGAGCGCTTCGTGCGCTTCGACGTGGTCGCTCCCGGCGAGGTCTGGGGCCGCTGGGGCGATGCCAACGGCAAGAGCATGTTCAGCGAGCGACCCGGCAGCTCACCGTTCGGCTTCGCGCTGGAGTTGGCCGGCGACTCGCCGACCGATCGCATCCCGCCCGGCGGTAACCCGGCGTACATCGCGCCTCGGACCGGATACTTTGGAGCCGAACCGAAGAAGTAGTCGCGACCGGAAATGGCGACCGCCCCCTGCGGCTCGCAGGGGGCGTTCTGTTTACGTCAGCAGCATGGCGATGACCGGGCCGATCGCCAGCAGAGCGTGCAGCAGCAGGGCGATGAGCGAACGCCGCTTCGGACCATACTCCGACAGGGCGATGACGGTCAGGATCAGGCCGAGCAGACTCAGGCCCCAGACGCTGGCGGCGACCCGATGCAGGATCGGAGCCAGGGCCTCGATTCGGTCCCAGGTCGTCCAGCCCAGACCGACGGCCAAGGCGACCGCCACCACCGAGAGAAACAGGGTGAGAACCAGAGCCTGGCCCAGGCGGTAGCCCCACAGGCCAGCCTGCTCCTCGCCCGGTGTCGGCGTCGGGTCCGTCCGGCGGATCAGCTTTTGAGGGGTTGTGGTGGTCATACTCATGGGTTGCCTCCCTGGGCAGTGAGCGATACTGCACAGGAAGGACACCCACGGTTCCGACCAGGTTCGCGACGAGTCGGCTGTCAGGTGGCGGCCGACTGTTCCGTCGCCGGCTGCACGGTCAGCGGAGCCGTCGGCAGAACCCGACTCTCGCTGAGCGACTTGCGCAGCGCGATCCGGTTGATGACCTGGAGGAAGGCCAGGGCGCTGGCCTCGATGATGTCGGTGCTGACCGCCCGGCCGGCGTAGCTCTTCTCGCCGTATTCCGCCTCGATGTGGGCCTCGCCCTGGGCATCCTCGCCACCGGTCACCGCCCGGATGCGGAAGTCCTTCAGCTGCACCTCGATGCCAGTGATTCGCTCGATCGCCTTGAAGACGGCGTCGATCGGGCCGTCGCCCAGGCTGGCGTCCTTGTGGATTTCGCCATCGCGGTGCCAGAGGCAGACGGCCGCCATCGGGATCGTCGCCGAGCCGGCGTTGCAGGTCACCGCCTCCAGCGTCCAGACGGCCGGCCCGCTGTGGATCTGCGACTCGGCCAGGGCCTCGATGTCGGCGTCGTAGATCACCTTCTTCCGGTCAGCCAGGGCCTTGAACGCATCAAAGACCCGATCGAGCTGTTCCGGCGTCAGGACGTAGCCGAGATCGGTGATACGCTGCTTCAGCGCGTGTCGGCCACTGTGTTTGCCCAGGACCAGATCGGTTCGGAGCAGACCGACGTCCTCGGGATTCATGATCTCGTACGTCGAGCGCTCCTTGAGCATGCCGTCCTGGTGGATGCCCGATTCGTGAGCGAAGGCGTTCTGGCCGACGATGGCCTTGTTCCGCTGCACGGTCATGCCGGTGACGTGCGAGACGAGCCGGCTCATCGGCACCAGCTTGCGCGTGTTGATGCCGCACTCGAGGTGGTAGTGGTCGTTGCGCGTCCGGATGGCCATGACGGCCTCTTCCAGGGCGCAGTTGCCGGCCCGCTCACCGATGCCGTTGATGGTACACTCGATCTGCCGCGCTCCCTCGCCGACGGCGGCGAGACTGTTCGCCACCGCCAGGCCGAGATCGTCGTGGCAGTGGACGCTGAAGATGACCCGATCCGCGCCGCGGACGTTCTTCTTCAGATAGGCGATGATCGCCGCGTAGTGGCTCGGCACGGCGTAGCCGACCGTGTCGGGGATGTTCAGTGTCGTCGCCCCGGCCTCGATCGTTTTCTCGACGACCTCGGCCAGGAAATCGAGTTCGGTGCGTGAGGCGTCCTCCGGCGAGAACTCGACGTCCTCACACAGCGAGCGGGCGAGTCTGACTCCCTCGACGGCCCGGCGAATGATCTCCTCGCGGGCCATCTTGAGCTTGAACTCGCGATGGATGGCACTGGTCGCCAGGAAGACGTGGATGCGGGGATGGGCCGCGTCCTTGAGGGCCTGCCAGGCGCGTTCGATGTCAGCGGAGTTACAGCGAGCCAGGCCACAGATGGCCGGCCCCTGAACCTGGCGGGCGATGGCCTGGACGGCCTCGAAGTCGCCCGGCGAGGCGATCGGGAAGCCGGCCTCGATGACGTCCACGCCGAGGTCCTTCAGACCGTGGGCGACCTGGAGCTTCTCGGCCAGGTTCATGCTGCAGCCGGGGGACTGCTCACCATCGCGCAACGTGGTATCGAAGACGATCAGGCGATTACTTGAACCGGTCATGGTAGACTCCAGGGACACGAACGAAAAAACCCCGGGACCTCAAGGCCCCGGGGTTGCTGTCGGCACGGGAAGGTGGCTACCAGCCAGCGTGCAACGGAAACCCCGGGGCACTGTCCCGAAGCAGGGACAGGTCCAGAAGCAATCCGAGCCGAAGGCTGATGACGCGACGGGCCAAGGGCCGTTCTCCTTTCCCAATTACTACTAACGTATCGCGGATCGCCCCGAGATGCAAGGCAATCACGCGCGTTTCCGCTCAATCCACCAGGGCGGCCTCGCCGCCCTCCCGGGTGACCAGGGCGGCGAAGACGACGATCGGGATGCGCTCGGTCAGGAACCGGACCGACCCGTCGCCGAACAGGGCGTTCGTCCCTCCCGTATGGAACGAGTACGCCTCGCCGGTGCCGTCCGTCCCGTAGATCGGATGCGGGAAGGCGGACGAGCCGACGTCCAGACCGTTGGTGCAGTTGATCGCGCACGCCCCGGGCACGGTCGTCCCATCGGCGCTGGAGCCACGCAGCAGGAGATCCGAGGCCGGCCTGGCCCAGCCACCGCCGTTGACCCGCTGGGCGGGCACCGTCCCGAACGGATTCCGGCCGCGGTACACACGCGGCCGACCGGCCGACTCGACGACGGCAAGCGTGTTCGACAGACCGTCAGTGACCGCGCTGCGCAAGGCCTTCTCGTTGCGGATCAGGATGCCCGGTCCGGCCTGGATCTGGCCCGGGTAGAGGCTCGCCAGTTCCGGCGTGACGGCCGCCGTGGCGGCGTAATCGCCCGTCGCGGTCGCTGCCGCCCAGACGGCCGGAGGCTGCGGGTTGCCGTCCTTCTGGTCCGGATTCGGCGACGCCGGGCAGGCGAACAACTTCACCTTCTGGCCGGTTATCGGCTGGTTCACCGGACGGTCCCAGTTCTGGTTCAGGTCGTAATTGCGACGCAGATTGTCCTGCTCCACGTACGGCAGCAGACCGATCGTCCAGCTGACGCGCACCAGCGTCGGCCGGACGCTGCTGGGGTAGTGGCCCAGCGCCGCCTCGTGGTTGTGCAGGGCGAGACCGAGTTGCTTGAGGTTGTTCTGGCACTCGAGTCGTCCGGCCGAGTCGCGGACCTTCTGAACGGCGGGCAGCAGCAGCCCGATCAGGATGGCGATGATCGCGATCACCACCAGTAGCTCGATCAGCGTGAAGCCGATTCGTGGACGGAGAACGTGGCGCATGGGTAGGACTCCGAATAAAGGTTAGCGGACAGCAAGGCGAAACGGCTGCAGTTCGTTCTTTCCCGGTTCGACGACGACACGCAGGCCGGACGTTTCCGGCTTGCCGTAGCGGGCGGGCAGCAGATTCTTGGTGACCGTCTCGTCGGGGCGGTTCGTCGGCACGGCGACGGTCCAGGCAATGGCGACGGCGTACTCGCCGGCCGGGGCACCGTCGTCCTTCGCGAACGTCGTCAGGCGAAAGGTGCCGTCCGCGGCCACGGTCCCGACCGGGCGGGGGCCCTCCTTCGCGGCGGCACCGAGCGGGTGGAGTACAACCCGGGCGTGGATCGCTGGTTTCGTCCCGACCCACACCTGCCCGGTCGTCGGATGCACCACCGTCTGCCCCTGCCCGCCGCACCCAGCCAGGGTGCCGAGGAAGAGCAGGCTGGCCAACCTGGTAATGTTTATCATTATAGTCGTCTTAAGGAGTCAACAAGAGCCGGGCAACCGCTGCCCGGCTCCTATATCGACTGAGATGATAAAGCTACTGAAGATTAACCCGGATGTCCAGGCCAGTTCTGCTCGATCCGGCCAGGGAAGCGAGGCATCGGGCCGACGCCCTGGCTCTGCCATAATGGCAGCGGCCAGACTTCACAACGCGATCGGGGGACCGAGCATCGCCGAGGGACGTGGCGGGAACTCCAGGTACAGGACTGTGTTGCGAAATCTGAAAGAACGTCCGAACTCTGGCACTTAACTTGCATGGATCTTTCTCACATCCCCGACCCTGCCATCCCGTCTTGCGTCGTCGGGGAGAACGACACATCCCACAGGAGAGGAGACCTGGTACATGGATATTTCGCGGTTCACGCAGAAGTCGCAGGAGGCGTTGAGCGAAGCCCAGCGCAAGGCCCTGCGCGGTGGACAGCAGGCCATCGAAGTCGAACACCTGCTCGCCGCCTTGCTCGAACAAGAGAATGGGTTGGCAGCGTCGATCCTGGCGAAGGCGAACGTGCCGCTCGATGCTCTGAAACGCCGGGTTGAGCAGGAATTGCAACGTCTGCCCAGCATGTCCGGCGGTTCGTCGAGCGAGGGCCTTGGCCTCAGCGGTCGGCTGCACAAGCTGCTGCTCAAGGCCGAGGACGAGGCGAAGTCGATGAAGGACGACTACGTCTCCGTCGAGCATTTGCTCCTGACGCTCTGCGACGACAGCGGCCCGGCCGGGCGCATCCTGCGTGAAGTCGGCGTCACGCGCGATCGTTTGAAGACGGCCGTCAGCGCGTTACGTCGCAGAATCCCGAGGCGACCTACGAGTCGCTGGAGAAGTACGGCCGCGATCTGACCCAGATGGCCAGCGCGGGGAAACTCGATCCGGTCATCGGCCGGGATGAAGAGATCCGTCGCGTGGTTCAGATCCTCTCGCGCCGCACGAAGAACAACCCGGTGCTGATCGGCGAACCCGGCGTCGGCAAGACGGCCGTGGTCGAGGGGCTGGCCC
>CAYYJM010000149.1:0-15377 GCA_964471755.1 uncultured Alcaligenaceae bacterium | reverse complement strand
TGATCTTCTCTTCGGAACGTGTCGGACTCATGGGGCTGACGCCCCACGCTCGCCCGGAAGCGGTCATCCCTCGCCGGGGCCGGTCGTGCCGCCGGTGTACTTCTCGTCCTCGGCCTTGTGACCGACGAGTTCCTCGGCCTTGTAGCCGCCCACCGACACGAAGTACAGGATCAGCAGCAGATAGCCGACCGCCATCGCCGCGGGCACGGCCGCCGTCCAGCGCAGGGCCGTCTTGCCGCCGTCGAGGCGGGCCGCCATCACCAGGGGGAAATCCTCCACGGCGTGCGGCTGGCCCTGCTCCTGCCACCAGGTCAACAGCTTCTCCAGCTCCTCGTTCTGCTTGCCCTGCTGGTGCAGGATCTCCAGGTCGCGTTCCAGATCGAGCCGCTTCTGCTCCGGCGTGAGCGGCTCCTTCGCCCTCTTGATCTTCTCCTGGAGTGCGATGTAGTTCTGAAGGACGCCCACCTTGCCGTTGTCGAGGCCGGCGATCTTCGGCAGGCCCGGCAGCGGAGCCTGGGCCGTCGCCGCCTTGTAGCGGTCGTACGTCTGCGGGGCCGCCTGCTGGAGCTGGTGCGTGGCGGCGAAGTCCTGCTTGTAGCCGATGACCGGGCCGCCCAGCAGACCGGCCGACAACATGCCGATGCCACCGCACAGACCCAGAGCCAGGGCTCCGCCACGCGGGAAACGCTCGGAAACCACGCCGAGCATCGTCGGCCAGTAGAACGTCTTGCCGATGCCGTAGATCGTCACGCCGACCAGCCACATCCACACCGTGTTGGTCAGCGGCAGACCGAGCATGAACAGGCCGCCGGTGCCGATGACGGCACAGGTGAACAGCAGGCCCAGCGGCGAAATCTTGTGAACGATCGGCCCGGCGAAGAACCGCAGGGTGAACATCAGGACGTTGGTCCAGATGAAGGCCATCAGGGCGATGTTGGGATCGGCCAGCACGGTCTTGGTGATGTCGATGATCCAGCTATCGGTGCCCAGTTCGACGTAGCCGACCAGACCGTGGATGATGAACAGGAAGGCGAGCATCCAGTGACCGAGGGCGAAGCCGGCGAAGTTGCCGTAGACGAGCCACAGCACGCCCGCGATGCCCCAGCCGAGGGCGGTGGGAGCCCAGTCGGGCAACCCCTCGACGTTCTTGACCAGGCCAGGAATGAGATCCTTGGCCAGCCATAGACCGAGGTAGGCCAGGACGACCGCGGCTCCGAGCAGACCGATTTGCCGCATCATCTCCCGCAGCGACACGCCCGAGGCCGTGGCCTCCGAGGTGGGGAAGGGCCGACCGAGCATCAGGATGCCGTAGAGCAGGATCGGCAGCAGAACGACGGCCCACTTGATCTGCCAGTTGTCGGCCAGGGCGGGGATCTGGTTGATGCCCAGGCCGATCAGGGCTCCGAGGACCAGACCGCCGGGCCAGCCGGCGTGCAGGATGTTCAACCAGTGCGTCTTGTTGCGCGGGAACAGGGTCGCCGTCAGAGGGTTGATGACCGCCTCGCAGGTGCCGTTGGCCAGCGAGAACGACAGAGCCCCGTAGTAGAGGCACAGATAGGCCCCGGCCTTGCCGCCCGCGTAGGGAGCGGCCAGGGTCGTCAGCGCCGCGACCATGTGCAGCAGAAAGGCGATGACCATGAGTCGGCCGTAGCCGACGGTGTCCGCGAAGAAGCTGAAGAAGATGATGGTCAGTCCGAAGCCGAACAGGCCCATGCCCTGGATTTCACCCAGTTCGCTCTGAGTGAAGCTGAACTCTCGGCCCCAGTTGGTCAGGATGTCGTTGCGGATGGAGAAGCCCATGCCCGCAGCGATCAGGGTCAGGAAGCTCGCCCAGAAGAGGATCTGTTCGTTGAAGCCGGGACTGTCCCCGGCGTTACGCGGCGCGGTCGAAGCGATGGAGCTCATGCGAGGTTCCTGTCGGAGATTGCGGACAGAGATCGTCCGACAGAGATACCATCCGACAGGGGCAACGGCAAGGGGGTAGCCGACGGATCCTGGCAGAACTGGCGAGCGTGGGGCGTCAGCCCCATGATTCTTCTCTCCGGACGAAGACACTCTCTCCGGATGAAGACACTCATGGGGCTGACGCCCCACGCTCGCCAGGGAGACGCCGCGCCGCTCGCCGGGCGGCGCTCACCCCTCGATCGGAAGACCCGACAGCGCCTTGCGGAGCTTGCCCAGGGCGCTGGCCTGGACCTGCCGCACGCGCTCCTTCGACAGACCGAGTTCCTTGCCGACTTCCTCCAGGGTGCCGGACCGGGTCGTCTCGTCGAGAGAGAACCGCCGCATCAGGACCACCTTCTCGCGATCCGAGAGCAGGTCGTGATGCTCGTCCAGGAACTCGTCCAGGCGGGCGATGCGGGTGGTCGGCGGTTCCTCGGCCTCGCCATTGCGTGGCTCACCGTCCGGCAGCGCCTCCAGTGGCACCGACTTCGCCAGGCGGTCGTTGGCATGGCGCTGTGACATCCGCGACAGCGCCCGCATCAGGCAGGTGAAGGCGTAGGTGCTGAAGCGGATGCCGAGCCAGGGATTGTAGGCCGCCACCGCCTGGATCAGGACGATCTGGCAGTCGCCGACCATGTCGTCGGCCAGGGTCGGCGTCGGCTGCCAGCGTCGAACCGCCCGGTAGATCAGCTTGCGATTGCCCAGGACGATCTGGTCGCGGAAGGCCAGGTAGTGGCGTTCCCAGCGGGCCCGGGTCCGGGCGTCGGTCGCCTGCGACATCTGGTAGGCGGCATAGTGCATCCGCCGAGCGTAGTCTCGCGTTGTTTCGTCGGGAAGATACTCCGCACCGGCCGGGACCGGGGGACAGTTGTTCGGGCCATACAGGGTGTCGGCCTCGGCCAGCTCGAACGACTCATGCACGACGTGATACGGGCCAGACTCGGAGGTCCGTTCCTTCCGTGCGCTGCTGCTGGTCGTCAGTGTTGCCGTACCCACGCTTCGTCTCCTTTGTCCATCGCGGGGGGGCCTGCACGTCGCTCGAAGGGTTCCGCTGCCCACCAACTCGTTCGACGGAACTTCGACTTTCTCCGATTCTGACTGCTATCACTTCTGCGACAGGTGCGATGATTCCTACTCCAATACCGAGGCCGACGTCGCCTCTTACACCCGGCACACACATTTTTGACAAGGTTGTCTCGTTTCTTGCGACCCCGCTCCTGGATTGAACTTCCCCCTGGCCGGTCGAGTTGGTATCTACATCCTGGGACGGTCTCTCGTTCTCGACAGGAGTCGCTCATGCTGCACGCAGTGATCATGGCTGGTGGCGGGGGCACGCGATTCTGGCCGCGCAGCCGACAGCGTCGGCCCAAGCAGTTCCTCGACCTCGCTGGCGAACGCTCTCTGCTGCAACAGGCCCATGACCGCCTGGAGGGCCTGGTCGGACCCGAGGAACTCTGGGTCGTCACTGGCAACGCTTATCTGAACGAGACGACCGAGCAGTTGCCCCACATGCCGCTGGGCCAGGTGATCGGCGAACCGATGGGGCGCGACACGGCCGCGTGCATCGGCCTGGCCGCGGCGATCATTGCGCAGCGCGAGCCCGAGGCGGTCATGGTCGTCACGCCGGCCGATCATGTCATCGAGCCGGCCCAGGAGTTTCGGCGGGCCGTCAACGGGGCCGTCCACCTGGCCCATGACCATCCCAACGCCCTGGTCACTTTCGGCATCACGCCGACGTTCCCGGCCACGGGGTATGGCTACATCCAGCGCGGCGAACCGCTCGACGGCCGACTCGGCCTGGCCGTCTTCGAGGTGCAACGCTTCCGCGAGAAGCCCAACCTGCACACGGCCGAGGAGATGCTCGCCACGGGCAACTTTCTCTGGAACAGTGGCATCTTCATCTGGCGGGCGGCGACCCTGCTGGCCGAGTTGGCCCAGCACCGTCCCGAACTGCACGCCGCCGTCGTCCGCCTGGCCCAGCACTACGACACGCCCAGCTGGCAGGCCACTCTGGAACGCGAGTATCCGCACCTGGAGAAGGTCTCGATCGATTACGCCGTCATGGAGCAGGCTCGCCACGTCCTGGTCATCCAGGCTCCCTACGTCTGGGACGACGTCGGTAGCTGGCTCGCCCTGGAGCGGATGCACCCCCAGGATGTCGGCGGCAATACCGTCCTGGCGAAGCACATCGGCACCGATACGCGGCGCTGCATCCTGGTCGCCCCGCCGGGCCACCTGATCGCCACGGTCAACGTCGAGGATCTGATCATCATTCAGGATGGCGACGTGACCCTGGTTGCGCATCGCGATGCCGAGGCGGAACTGAAGCACCTGGTCTCGCAACTCGGCATCAAGGGCCTGGAGCGGTATCGCTGAGTGCCGTTCACTGGCCGCGTGAGGTCGAGCCGCTGCGGGAACTGGCGATCGCCACGCCCTCCGGCAGCGGTCGGCCGGCGACGACCACGGCACGATCGTGCAAATAGTCGCGCAGCTTCCGATACACGCCGAAACTGTCCGGGTAGACCCACAGCGTGACGACGACCTGTTTCGGATCGAGTCGATCGACGATCTTGCGGAAGTCCGAGCCGGCCTTCAAGGCCGCGTCGGCCGGCTCGCCCCGGTCGTCCTTGACGGGCTCGACCACCCAGCGCGACAGACCGTAGCGGTAGGCTCCGTCGTTGTTCGGCTGGCCGGTTCCTTCGAGCAGACCGCGTTCTCGCTCCAGGGTGTAGCGCAGCCGAAACGCTCCCTGCGGTCGGGTCGTCTCCTGAACCGTCCAGGTGGACCGGAGCTGTTTGCCGTTCTCCTGCATGTGGGCGCGAACGTCGTCCAGCAGGGTCGCCACGTCGATGAGCGTCACCCGGCCCTGGTGGCACTCGAAGAAGACCTCCTCCGTCTGAACCGCGGCGCTGACCGGCGATCGGTAGGCCAGTTGCTTCGTCTCGCGGGGAGCCTTCTTCAACGCTTCCAGATCCGACTGTAGACTCGCGTGCCGTTCGCGCAGTTGACGTACGCTCTGGGCGGTCTCCACGTCAGCCTGCTTCTGCGTGGCGAGGGTGCTGGCCAGGTCGGGCTGTTTCCGCTGAAGTTCCTCGCGCTGCTGTTTTAGCTGGGCCGTCTGACGTTCGGCCTGTTCGCGAGCCTGTCGGCTGGCCTCCCGGGTTCGCAGGGCTTCGAGGGTGACCTGACGCGACCGGGCCAACTCGGCCTGGAGACGCTGCACCTCCCTGCCCGAAGCCTCGTCCGCAGGCGGCGGCACGAACGCGGCGACCTGCACCTCCGGCATCGGCGGCGGTGGCGGCATCTGCGGTCCCTTGTAAACCCGACTGCCAACCCAGGCCACGAGGATCAGCCGCACCACGATCCCAATGACGTTGGCCACCAGATCGAGAAACGAGTCGAACGAGAACAGGATCGCCCGTTCGGGCTGGCGACGACGGCGATACATGGTCCAGCCTCCCTTCCCATTTAGCGGCGGGCTTGCCCGCCGTCCGACGAAGACCGCCGGCAAGCCGGCGGCTAAATGAGGATTACTCTCCCCGGATAATGGTCTGCGCGTCGTCTCCCGCTTGCAGCGTCACGCGGTCCATGTCGATCGGCAGACCGACCAGGGCCGGGTAGGCGGCGTGGAAACTTCGACCACCATCGACGTGGACGACGAAGCGCACCCGCGGCCGACTCGGCGTCTTGCCTGGTAGCGGGGCCGGTTGCTGCGGCAGCATCTCGGCCACCCGCGCCCGGAGAGGGTTCTTCGCGGGCGTCTCCGCGATCGCGTGCAGGGGTAGAAGATCCTTACCGGGATGCAGCACCACGCCATCGACCCGGCACTCGACGTAAATGATCCACTCGTGCGATGGCTGCACCCGCGCCGGCCGACGCGATGGCTCGGGATCGCCCGTCGCTTGCGGCCGCTCGCTGCCGGGATTGCGATCCGGTTTCGGCGGCGCGGCTGCTCCCGACGATGCCGTCGAAGCGGGAGTCGGCATCGGTTTGGCCGGACTCCCTGCATTCGCCGTCGCCGCACTGCCACTGCCACTACCACCGCCACCGCCTCCGCCCGGCTTCGCTCCGCCCGCCGTCGCCCGGCCGGTCGGTTTTTCTTCGGGGTTCGCCGGGAACTCCAGCGTCCAGTCGTCCTCGATGAACTCGTAGCCGAAGACCAGCGGCAGACCCTTCAGGGTCGTCTGGAGGTCGTAGTAGGTATCGATCCCATCGGGGCGGATGAGCAGCAGCAGGTAGGGCGGCAGCTTCTGCTGATCGTCCGGCAGGGTCGGACGTTGACGTTCGATGCGCTTCGCCAGGTCGGCACGCACCTCGTCTCCGTTGAAGGGCACGGCATGCGCCGCGCGATCGGGGTGGAAGATCAGGCCGTGCGTCGTGCATTCGATGGCGATCGGCCGACGATCGGTCCCCTGCGGCCCCTTGTAGGGCACGACGGTGTAGGTGTTCGGATCACGACGGCGCGTCGTCTTGAGATCGCGAATCGCCTGTTCGATCTGCGTCAGGTCGGCGGTCAGTTCCCGCAGGGTCGCCTGGCCCTGGCGCGAGGCGGCCTCACCCTGGCGGACCTGATCGCTGCCGTTCTCCAGGTGACTCTTGACTGTCACCAGCTGCGTGCGTTCCTTCTCGCTCCGGGCCCGGGCGGCGGCCAGGGCCTGGCGTTCGGCCTCATCCTGATGGCGAGCCTGTTTCGTGGCCGCCTCGGCTTCCTCGATCGCGCGCGTCACCTCGGCCTGCTGGGCCGCGACGGTGCGGCGCAGCGCGGCCTGTTTCTGCTCCCACTCGCGCCGGCGTTCCTCTTCTCGGGCGAGCAACTCGGCCCGGCGTGCGGCCGCCTTCTGCTCGGCCTCCGCGCTTTGACGGACCACGGCCGCCTCGACCCGCTGCCGGGCCGCCTTCTTGGCGCGATAGTCGAAGATGAGCAGCACCAGGATCAACGCCCCCATCGCGCCCAGCAGCACGGCCAGGAACGGGAACGTATCGACGGTCAGTCGGCGTCGGCGTCTCATGCGGCTTGTCCCGTCTGGGTGGCACGCAGGGGCAGCACGGCCGGGGCTCCCTCGGCATTGTGGCCCGTTCGCGAAGTCAGCAGATGGATCGCCGCCAGCAGGGCCTGCATGGTCCGCTCGAACGAGCCGGTGGCGGCCAGGGTGGTGAGGTTCTGATGCAACGCCGCCTGCAACGCGATCAGGTGCTGTTCGCCCTGCTGAATCTGCTGCCAGACGCGCCCCTGAGCGAGCAGGCCCTCGGCGAGTTGCTGCACACCGGCCCGCTGATCCTGGCCCAGTTGCAAGCACTGATCGGCGAGGGCGGCGATCTGTTCGAGGATCTGCACGTGTCGAGTCTGCACGCGCGACTCGAGTGCTTCCAGGTAGGCGTCGTGTTTCGCCAGGGTCCGTTCCAGGGCCTGGGCCAGGGCGGCGGCGAGTAACTCCTGCTGCTGCTGGAGTGCCGTCGATGCCTGCTGCTGGACCGTCTCCAGGCTCCGCGCCCAGACCTCGGCCTGCTTCTCGACCAGCTGTTCCATGCCGGCCAGCGTCGGCGCGATGTCGGTGGTCTGTCGCTGAAAGCGATGGGCCAGTTCCTCCTCGATCCTTCGATCCACGGCGGACAGCACGTTCTGCTCGGCCCGCTCGGTCAGGAAGCTGGCCAGCATCAGCACCATCGTCAGGCACAGGGCCAGGGCCGTCGTGTCGAAGGCCAGGGCCAGGCCGTCGGTGACGCTGCTGAGCGACTGTTCGAGAACCTCGGGCGTCACGCCGGCGATCGCCTCGGTGATGCCGAGAACCGTGCCAAGGAAGCCGAGAATCGGGATCGCCCAGGTGATGAAGCGCGTCAGGCCGTACGACCCATCCATGTCGAGGGCGGCCTCGTCGGCCTGGGCACGCAGGTGGTCGTCGAGTTCGCCAGCACTCTTGCGCGAGGCGACGAAGTGCAGCACGTTCTCGCGCCGCTGACCGACCGTGCTGACGCGAACCCAGCGGGGCTGCTGCCGGGCCATGTTCAGGTATTTGTCCGCCTCGCTGGCCGGAATTGCCTGGCCATCCCAGGCTGGCAGGACGGAGCGTGCGAGAGCGAGGTGTTGCCGGGGCACGTCGAGCACCTTGGCGACCAGGGCGACCAGGGCGCAGCAGAAGAGGACGACCTCGACCTTCTCGACGGGATGGATCAGATAGCGGCGGAGGAGGGCTCCTTCGGGCAGGAGGAACTCCGCCAGGGTGAGCAGGCCGATGCCGAGCGGCACACCCAGCAGCAGAGCCAGGGCCAGCGTCCACGAGCGTGGAGCGGCCGGAACGGGGTTGCTCGGCATGGGTGCCTCCTTGCACCAGGAACGAAGTCTCCAGAGATCATCGGCACGCGGAGGCAGCGGAGTGCAATGAATCGCGAGCCATCACCGAAACCGGGCGGTCAGGCTCGCCCAGTCCATGACCAGGCTGCCGCCGGTCGCCGTGTGCTGCTGTTCCCAGTTCATCAGCAGTTCCAGGCAGGCGTGGTCGATGTAGGTGAGCCGGTCCAGGTGGATGTGCAGCTCCGTACTCGGCGTCACCGCCTCGAGCGTGGCCGCGAGGTACGGCAGCCGCACAAACGTCGCCGCACCTTCCAGATACAGACTCGTCTTGCCGTCCAGCACCTCACGCCGGATGTTCAGATACGAGAACGTCCAGAGCAGCTTCAGCAGAGCCAGGGCCATGCCGACGCCGACGCCGATGAGCAGGTCCGTCGCGACGATGGTGATCATCGTGGCGAGGTAGATGACGACCTCACCCCAGCCGTAGCGGCCGAGATCGAACAGCGCCCGCGGGTGCATCAGCTTCCAGCCGGTCACGATCAGGACGCCGGCCAGGGCGGTCGTCGGGATGAGCCGGAGCAGGCCCGGCAGCACGGCGACCAGACCGAGCAGCCAGACGCCATGCAGAATGGGCGACAGCCGGGTTCGCGCCCCGGCCTCGACGTTGGCGGCACTGCGAACGATGACGCCGGTCATCGGCAGACCGCCGCACAGGCCGCAGAGCGTGTTGCCGAGACCCTGAGCGAACAGTTCCCGGTCGTAGTTCGCCCGCGTGCCGTTGTGCAGCTGATCGATTGCCGTGGCGCAGAGCAGCGTCTCGGCACTGGCCACCAGCGCGATGGTCATCGCGGCGACGAGGACGTGATAATCCAGGGCCAGCCGCCAGGCCTCGACCGTCGGCGTTTGAATCCCCCCGGCGAGGTTGTCCGGCAAGGCGACGTACTTGACCGGCGCGGTCAGGATCACGGCCAGCACCGTGGCGATGATCACGCCGACCAGAGCGGCCGGGATCACCCGGAGCGGCTTCGGTCCGATCGTCTTCCAGAAGGCCGTCAGAAGCAGGGCCGCGCCGCCGAGCAGCAGGGCGAGCCGGGGGAACGTGCCCGGTTCGCCGGCCTGCAGACCCAGACCGACGAGGAAGACGCGCGGGATCTCCAGGACGTTCTGCCAGCCCTCGCTGTGCGGCTTGTGGTCGATCAGCACCTGTAGCTGACTGACGACGATCAGGACGCCGATGCCGGCGAGCATGCCCTGGACGACGGCCGGCGAGACGGCCCGAAACCACTGGCCCAGACGGAGCAGGCCGGCCAGCACCTGCAAGCCGCCCGCCAGGACGAGGATGACGCCCAGCAGGACCAGGCCCGGCCGAGGGGCGTCCGCCGTGGCAGTCAGCCCCAGGCTGCTGCCATCGACGATGCCGGCGACGATCGTCACCAGGCCCGCGGCCGGCCCACTCACCTGGAGCGGGCTGCCGGAGATCAGCCCGACGAAGATGCCGCCGATGATGCCGGTGATCAACCCGGAGACCGGGTCGCAGCCGGAGGCGATGGCAATGCCCAGACACAGGGGCAAGGCCACCAGAAACACGACGATGGAGGCGAACAGGTCGGCCTTCCAGACGGCGGGTTTCGTCTGGGCGGGAGCGAACATGCGAGGATCAGCGTTCATGGTTCGCGGTTGATCTCGGATTTCGGGTTTCGGGTTTCGGACCGACCGACGACAGTTAGAGCGCGGCGCTCATGGGCAAGAGACAGGGCGCGGGCGTGGCCGGCACGGTGGCACAGCCCTTCTCGGTCAGGGAGACGAAGCCCTGCTGTTCGGGATCGAAGACGAAGATTTCGCCGGTTTCCATGCGGTAGACCCAGCCGAAGATGTGGACCTCGCGACGGGCCAGTCCGGCCGCCACGCAGGGGTGGGTTCGCAGGTTGTCGATCTGGACCAGGACGTTCAGCTCGGCCGCCCGGACGGCCAGGTCGGCCGACGGCAGACGCCGATAGTCGGGCGAGGTCAGGATGCGGCGAGTGGCCTCGGCATGGGCGAACCACTTGCGCACGGTGGGAAGTTCGCTCAGGTCGGTTTTCTCGGTCAGACACTTCATCGCACCGCAGTGCCAGTGGCCGCAGATGATGATGTTCTTCATGCCGAGGACGCTGATGGCGTACTCGATGGTCGCACCTTCGCCGCCGTTGGCCGCTCCGTAGGGCGGGATGATGTTGCCGGCGTTGCGGAGGATGAACAGGTCGCCCGGCTCGGTCTGGGTGATCAGGTTGGGATTGATGCGCGAGTCGGAGCAGGTGATGAACAGGGCCTGTGGCGACTGCTGTTTCCGGGCGAGCAACTCGAACAGTTCGCGCTGTCGGACGAAGACCTCGGTCTGGAATTTCTGCACGCCGTCGAGAATCTTCTGCATGGTGCCCTCGGGCTCGTTTGACGAGCCGTGTAAAACGGGAGACGTTCGGGAACGGCAGCGGGAACAATCCGCCAGCCGACGAATGCGAGGGATGCGACAACCGGCAAGGCGTCACGCGAGCGCGCGGCGATGCGGTCGTATCAGGAGCGGGTCAGAAGAAATGGGTGGTGATGGCTCAACAGCGCAGACAGACGCCGCTGCCGAGAGAGCCCGGCAGAGCGGCAAACGGAAGAGAGAGATGGCCGTGGTTGGACAGAGGGCGCACACTGGCGAACGGGAGTGGTTTCGTCAACCGGGTGGTGGCAGCGGTTCGTCCGGGGCGGCGTGGCGAGCTACCCAGGTTGGCGGTAACCGATGGGACCTCTTCGCGTTCCTGCTCTTCCTCTTCGGTGGCTCCCACCGGGAGGACAGGGAGCGTGGCCCGAGCTGTGGAGTAGGCGAGACTGACGGTTCGGGTCGGACGGACGAGGCCGAGGAGGAGCGACACAAGCAGCAGCGCAAGGCCGCCCTGGTGGAGGAGTTTCCAGAGGTAACGGCGGACGCTTCGCATTGGTCTCCAGATCGGCCAGGTCAGTTGCCGGAGTTCACCATCATTCTATACCTAAAGACCTTTTTCGTGCCTGTCAATCGCTTTTCGGATTCCTTTTCGCTCCGGAGCTGGCGGTCTTCGCAAGCGGTCTGGACAGGGAGTGTCTCGGCCGGTAAGATACAAGAAGAGTTGAAGGTTTGGGGAATAGTGTAACGGTAGCACAACTGACTCTGGATCAGTTAGTCATGGTTCAAATCCATGTTCCCCAGTGAGAAGCAAGGCCCGCCGTGACCGAGAGTTCCGGCGGGCCCTGTACTTCCTCGTTCGGGCCGATTCCAAGGCCTCATCATTCCCACATCCCATTGCACAAACCCGCCAATGGGGCAGGCCGTCGAACACGCCGGGGAAGGCCACCCCCAGCCGCAATCAGACCGGTCAGGTCTAATATCACCGCAAATTCACTTCCACCGCCGGAGCCTCAGGGGTATAGTAACTCCCATTCCTTATAACCCTGGGAGATCTTCTCATGACCTCACGGTCCTCGCGACGCGGATTTACGCTGATCGAGCTGCTGGTCGTCATCGCCATCATCGCAATCCTGATCGGGCTCCTGCTACCCGCGGTCCAGAAGGTACGCGACGCTGCGGCGCGTCTCCAGTGCCAGAACAACCTCAAGCAGATCGGCCTGGCGTTCCACAACTACAACACCGCCATCGGAGCGCTCCCGCCCTCCTACGCCATCTACCTCAGCGCACCGATCGCCAACTCGTGGGCCGTCTACCTGCTCCCCTACCTGGAGCAGGACAACCTGTTCAAGCAGTACAACCTGGCCGGCACCGTCGGCAACGCCCAGAATCAGGCCGTCGTCTCGACGCACCTCAAGATGATGCAGTGTCCGGCCTCGCCTAACTCGGATCGCCTCTACACCGATGGGCCGATCAACGGCAACGCTCTCGTTCCGGCACCAACCTGGAACACGAATCTGACCTGGACAGCCTCGGCGTCGGACTACACCGTCACGAGCGGCGTGCGGGAAAGCACCCTGAACGCCTGCTTCTCCGGCGGCGATCGGACCGGGGCCCTGTCTGGTCCGTCCAGCAGCGCTCCGCCGATGACGCCCAATGATCCGGGCCCGCGCACCCGTATCGCCCAGATCACCGACGGCACGTCGAACACCATGATCATCGGCGAGCTGGCCGGTCGGCCGGACAGCTGGATGGCCGGCCGGAAGGCAGCTGCTTACGCCTACCCGCCCACCTCGGCCGCGACCGTGTTCCAGGGGGCCGGCTGGGGCGATGCCCTCAACGGCGAAAACTGGTTCGTCGGCGCGCTCCAGGACGGCAGCGTCCCCTCGACCGGCGGCACCTGCGTCGTCAACTGCACCAACCAGCGTGGCTCCGGTCTCTACTCCTTCCACACGGGAGCGGCGAACATCCTGATGGCCGATGGCTCCGTTCGCTCGGTCAGTAACACCCTGAACCACTGCACCTTCGCCGCCCTGGTCACCCGGAGTCGGGGCGAGACCATCCCGGACTTCTGAGCCGGGTCGGCCACGATTTCAACCAACCTCGCATGGACTCGAACGGGTGGAGGATGCTGATGCGACGTGGATCTGTCGGGATCGCCCTGGGGTGCCTGCTCCCGCTCCTGGTCGGGTGCGGCAGTGGGCAGATCTCGACCTACCACATCAAGGGGAAGGTCCTGGTCGATGGCCAGCCGGCAAAGGATGTTCAGGTTGCCTTCCACCCGAAAGGGACCGGCGACCAGTCAGCCTACTTCCCATCGGGCAAGACCGACGAGAAAGGCGAGTTCGCCCTCTCGACGCTCACCACCGGCGACGGGGCTCCGGCCGGCCAGTATGACGTGACCATCGTCTGGCCCATTCGCTACAACCCCATCTCCACCCGGTGGGAAGGGGACAAACTCAAAGGCAAGTACAAGGATAAGTCCAAGCCGTTCACCACGGTCACCGTCGAACCGAAGGACCAGGAACTGGAGCCGTTCAACCTGAAGATGAGCGGTTCCGCGAAATAATCAATCCACACTTTCGAGACGCCGGCGTGCCTTCACGTCGGCGTTCTGCATTTCCACTTCCTTTCCTCCAGAAAAGAGTAGCCACAACGCCTGGGACGCTGGTAATCTGGACGCATTCCAACCGAGCGAGGACGCGCCTTCCCCCCAGCGATCCTCTCGCCGACCGAGCGCACCGCCGGAGTCCGCCTCATGGAACAGAAGTACGAGGGCACCCCCCGCGCCGAGATCCGTCTGGAAGGCCGACGCGTCCTCCGCACGGCCGTCACCAACGACTGGGGCCTGCGCCTGCAATGGCTCGTCAGCCGCGACGGCAAGGTGATCGCCACGCCGAACGCACGCCTCGCCGATTTCCTCGATCTCGCCGAGATGACACCCGGAAAGTACGAGATCGTCCTGCAAATGTGGAAGTACGTCAACTACCGCAAGACGCCGACCGGCGAGTTCACCGAGAGCAAGTACGTCGATGTGTCGAACAAGGTCACCCTGACGGTGTGAACCACATTTAGCCGCCGGCTTGCCGGCGGTCTTCCGAAGCACCGCCGGCAAGCCGGCGGCTAAATGGAGAGTCATCCATGCTGAACGTGGGAAACGTCCGGGTGCCCGTCTGCTCGGGGCCGACGCGGCGCAGCTTCCTGACGGCCGGGGCGACGGCCCTGGCGTCGATGAGCCTGCCGCATCTGCTCGGCCTCGAAGCACGCGGGGCCATCGAGCCGAGCCGGGCCAAGATTCGCAACTGCATCACGATCTTCCTGGTCGGCTCGCCGGGCCATCTGGATACCTGGGACATGAAGCCGGACGCCCCGGCCGAGGTGCGCGGCAAGTTCAAGCCGATCGCCACCAACGTGCCCGGCATCCAGATCTGTGAACACTTCCCGCTCATGGCCCGCATGATGGATAAGGTCGCTCTCATCCGCAGCCTGCACTACCGCACCGGCTCGACGCACGAGAACGGCCAGCGCTGGATGATGACCGGCCACGACTTCAACGCCGACAACGTCAAGCCGCACGCTGGCAGCGTCATCTCGCGCGTCTTCGGGCCAAAGGGCGATCTGCCGGCCAACGTCGTCCTGCCCGGCCCGATCGGCAACACCGGAGCCGGCCCGCTGCACGGTCAGACGGCCGGCCATCTCGGCAGCGCTCACGAGCCGTTCTTTCTCAACGCCGACCCGGCCGCGCCGAACTTCAAGGTCGCCGATCTGGAAGTGCCGAAGGAGAAGAACGCCTTCCGCCTCGACGCCCGCAAGAAACTGCTCGGCCAGAT
Source organism: uncultured Alcaligenaceae bacterium (assembly GCA_964471755.1). GTDB lineage: Bacteria > Planctomycetota > Planctomycetia > Gemmatales > Gemmataceae > CAYYJM01. Next base: position 910 of record CAYYJM010000149.1, on the reverse strand, counting down.
CGACGACCTGCAACGCCGTACCGAGACGTACTCGACGCAGATGCACGACGCATCGTATGAGCGGGCCTTCCGTCTGCTCACGTCGCCGACGGCCAAGAAGGCGTTCGACCTGAACCAGGAATCGGACAGCCTGCGGGATCGCTATGGCCGAAACACCTTCGGCCAGAGCTGCCTGATGGCTCGCCGACTGATCGAGAGCGGCGTCCGCTACGCCACGGTCAACCACTTCGACACGGTCTTCAACCTGACCTGCTGGGACATGCACGCCGACGGCGGCGGTCTGAACAACACCTACCTCGACTACGAGCGGATGCTCTGCCCGCAGTTCGACCTGGCGTTCACCGCCCTGATCGAGGATCTGGAAGATCGCGGTCTGCTGTCCGAGACGGTCGTCGCCGTGCTGAGCGAGTTCGGCCGAACGCCGCGTGTCAACGGTCGGGGTGGTCGCGATCACTATCCCGATGCGTGGACGAACTTCCTGGTCGGCGGCAGCATCCGCGGCGGTCAGGTGATCGGCGCGACGGACAAGACCGGAGCCCGGCCGCATGACTATCCGGTGACACCACCGATGATGCTGGCGAGCATCTACCACGGCATGGGCATCGACCTCGACGCGACGATGATGCCGGGGCCGGGCGAACGGCCGGTGCGCATGGTCGATGCGGAGCCGATTCCGCAGTTGTTCCGGTGATCCCGGGCGAGCGTGGGGCGTCAGCCCCATGAGTGCCGGAACGCCGCGAAGAGGAAGACTCATGGGGCTGACGCCCCACGCTCGCCAGAGACAACGATAATGCACTCCCTCCGCGCGATCCTCCTGCTCCTCGTCCTGCTCGGCGTCGCTGACATCCTCTCGGCTGCCGAGCCGGACCTGCGAATCGTCAACCTCCGAGGTCTCCAGATCGGAGCGACG
>CAYYJM010000148.1:1175-15388 GCA_964471755.1 uncultured Alcaligenaceae bacterium | reverse complement strand
CCGGAGGTGACGCTCGATTTCCAACAGGCCGGGGCTCGAAGCGTACGACGCGGCCGAGGCGGCGGCCGGCCTCGGATCACCATCCGGTAACGGGACGCCAGAGTCGTCGGTGAAGGACTGTTCGTACACCGACTCCGCATCGCCGGAGGCCCAGTCCAGTTCACGCTCATCGATGGGCTCGTCAGCCGATCGCTCCGCGAGTTCCACCGCGAGGCGGCTCTCGGCGTAGGTGAGCAGGTGCCAGACGCGACGACAGCACGCACAGGCGAAGAGTCGGAGCTTGCGCTGACTCGCCCGGTCGCCCAGAAAGTGCAGCATTCGCAACGGCTCGACGCAGGCGAACCACTCGGCCTTGGTCATCACATCTCCTCGCGTCCGCGCCGGGCAACCCTCACGGGCTCCGCACGATAGCTCGCCGGAGAAACAGAACCACGGCTCCGTATGCCGGGCCGCAGATCACGTCCGGCGTGCTGTGATCGATGTCCACGAAATGTCCCAGCTTGCTGGTCCACCAGCCGGAAGGAAGTTGGCGGGCCGCGTGGGTAACGGCCGGGCCGATCGCGTAAAGTACCACCTTGAGATGCCCTGTCTCCAGGCTACCGTCCACACAGGGCGTGTAGCCCAGCGTCACGAACGCTTGCAGGAACGCCGCAACGGTCGTATCCATCGGCACCCCTGATGGCCAGTGATGCGGCACAGCCGGCCACCACCAGCGGGTGTCGTCTTCGGCGGCCCATGCGATGCAGTTGTACTGGCTCGTCGGCGCGCTCGTGACGAGGTAGGTTCCGAGTAAAAGGTTCGGAAACGAAGCGTTAGGAAACATGGGCGATCCGTCTCACCAGCGGTAACCGTTCGCACGTCCCCACCGCAACCAGGCGGCCGTCATCCGGTCGAGCCGGCCGCGATCCGCGACCGGGACCGGGTCCGCGCCGGTGATCGCCATCAAGGCCATGAACCAGTGGTTCGGCTCACGCTCCAGTTCGGCCAGCAGCAGCGGCACCGCCGGTTCGCCCATCCGGATGATCTCCTGATAGGACGGCAGCTCCGTCATCGCCGTCGTCGAGGAGAGGTACAGGCTCTCCTGCTTCCATCTCGCGACGAGTTCCCGAAAGCGCGACTGAATCGATACCGTTGCTTCCGTCGTCATGGTATCTCTCCCAGAGAGTTCACCTCATTTTACCCGATGCGTCGCCAGATCGACGGTGAATTTGTCCACCCGCCTGGCCGGATCGTTCTCCCGGCCAGGGTCGGCCACGACGTAGTAGCGACCGACGATCTCCTGACGATCGACTGTCACCGTCAGGAAGCCGGGGTGCTGATCCTCGATGTAGCGCTGCTTCACCCAGCGCGTCGGCTGCATGTGGCGATGCACTCGCGGCAGATGATAGCCACAGTGACCGCCCGCTCCGGCGACGACGTACGGAATCCGCCGGGCGTCCCACTCCTTGGTGAAACGCTGGTAGTTGTGTTCGTGGCCCGAGAAGACCGCGTCGGGAAAGCGACCCGACACCTTGATCGCCTGGTCGATCGCGTCGGCCACGCGCGGCGTCGGGCCGTGATTGCCGATCGAGTACGGCGGATGATGCACCGCGATCAGCAACGCCTTGTCCGCCGGCGCGGCCCGCATCTCCTCGATCAGCCAGTCGCGCTGCGTCGTCTCGCCGCGATCCGTGTTGTCCAGCTCGCCGGTCACGTTGGAGTACAGGCCGATGATCGTGACGAACGGCGCTTCGAGCGTCCAGTAGCAGTTCGGCTGCGTCATTGTCGGCCGATCGGAGTGGCCAGCCGCCAGGGCGTGGATCGGTTCCGGTGCGCAGAAGTGACGCATGAATGGCACCAGCGAATCGTGCGGCTTGTCGGCCACCTCGCCGTCGTGGTTGCCCGGCACGGCAAAGATCGGCGCGGGGTAGTTCTGGTAAGGGTGGTAGAACTGATCGTGGTACTGGGCCTCCTCGCCCTGGAAGTAGACGATGTCGCCCAGGAGAAAGAGGAACGATGGCTGCTCGGGCAGTTCGCGATTGTAGATCTGGCGGGTCATCTGATCGGCAATGTTGACCTGGGCTCCGCGTCCGTGGATGCCGCCGGTGTCGCCGACCAGGTGGAAGGCGATCCGGCCGGCCGCCTCGATCTCGCGCGTCCGGGCCGGCAGGATCGTCGCCAGGTTCAGGCGGTAGGGGTAATTCGCCGACCGAATCGGTGGCGGCTGGAAACCGTCGCTCGACTGGCGGCGGCGTTCGGAGAGTTCCTCCAGGGTCTGCGGCCTGGGGCGGAAGAAATACTGCTCGATGTCGGACGTACTCATGGGCCGGGTCTCGATCGACGATGGGGTTCAGCCGGGCTGCATCCCGCAGTGACGAAACGTAGGGTGGGCAGGAGCGTCGCCGACGCCTCATCGCCCTATTAGGCCGTCACAGCGGATGCCCACCAATCCTTGCTCGGGAGCGCAGCGACACCGATCAAGAGAAAGGCATCTGTGGTGTCGCTGCGCTCCCGTCGGAGCATCGGTGGGCTTGCGCTGTGGCGGGCCCAGAAAGGTATCTGGCGTCGGTGGCGCTCCCGCCCACCCTACATTCTACGGAGCATCGGCGGGCCTGCGCTGTTCCGGGCACCGATACGTTTCGCCACTGCGGCGATCCACTCGTTCAGCCGGGCTTGCATACCCGGCTGAACTCCATTGTAGCGATCGCGATCATCGTGGCGTGAAGCTGATGTTGCTCCGGGCGTTCTGCACGCGGTTGAAGGTCGAAAGATCCAGCAGACCCGCGATGCCTGTCCCCCGAACCGATTGCCAGAGGAAGTTGAAGTTGAAGAAGGTCGTCGTGACGTAGCGTGCCAGAGCGTCGGCCGGCCGTTCCTGCAACACGAGCAGGTCGCCCGGTTGAACGTTCAGTCGCTCACGCGGATCCATCACCGCTTCGTGCAGATCGATCACGATCGGCACCTGCCCTCCCGAGGGGGTCCGCCGCAGCACGACCAGCAGACTCGGTGACGGATTGCCGATACCGTCGGCCAGCATGGTGCCCGAGAGGTTGCTGCCACCGAAGGCCCCGTTGAACAGCGGCCCGCGTACCTGAGCGATGGCCCGCAGCACATCCAGGTCGAAATCGCGCGGCAACACGTGAACTCCGGGCGGCAGAAGTCCGGCCGTGTAGAACACCTCCTGATCGCGAGCCTCGACGAAGACCACGTCGCCCGGTGAGAGAATGACCTCCTGGGGGAGAAACGGAGCCGGACTGCCGGGTTGCATCCGCAAGGGAATCCGCACCACGGGCCGGGCCGCGAACTGAGGCCGTGGCGCGTTCGGGTCTCCCATCTGGTGCAGCAGGGCTGCCGCTCCGGCTCCGTCATGAAAACAGCCGCGGAAGATGACGATCTGGTTGTACGCATCCAGACCGGGCAGTCCGCCGGTTCGGGCCAGGGCGTGCAGCAGGTCGTTCTCGTAGCCCGGCAACTGGAGCAGGTGCCCTGTGCCTCGCTTGCTTCCCGTCTCGATGCCCGTCTGACCGATGGTGAAACTCGCCCCTTCCTGCCGGAAGACCAGCACTTCGGTCGTTCGTTGCTGGGTCAGACTGACCAGAACACGATCCAGTTTGTCGTTAAAACGATCGATCTTGGCGTAGGCCTGCTTGATGAGTTCGGCCGCGTCCTGGAGCGTGGCTCCGGCGATCGGAATGGGCGGCACGAACGGCAGAGCGATGGTTCCGTCGTGCTGAACGGTCACGGGCAGCCCGGTCGAGGGAACCAGCTGACGCTCGCCGGGATTGGGAGCCAGGGTCGGAACGTGGACCGGCACGGGCTGATCCTTGGTGCCGAGGATGCCGTCGATCTGGACGCCCAGAACGTCGCCGGGAGCGAGGCGGTAGACTGCGGGGGGCGGTTGCTGGAGCCAGGTCAACGGAATGGTCTGGGTCGAGGTCCGGGAACAGGTGTGCATCTCCGTCGGCAACTTGCGGACGGGAATCCCCTGCGCGGTCGGGTTGGTCATGGCCGCACATCCCGCGCCGTTCAGGAGGGCGGCGAGCAGGACCAGCGGTCGGCAGGAAATCCGGTTGTTCCGATCCATTCTGGACATCGTGGGCCGTCCTTCCCCTGAATTCGATGCTGCCCTGGAGAGAGTCTGCACGTCGGCGGTCAAGGTCCTGGAACGGGGATCGGTGGTGCCGCAGGCAGGGCCATGATGGCCGGGGGGCACGGCGGCCGGACGTAATCCGGCGGTGGCGGCCCGGTCACCAGACGCCGGAAGCCGCCCGCCTCTGCCGTGTGACTGCCGTGCGCGTAGCCGGCATACCAGCGGTTGATGGCCTGATAGCCGGCGGGCGTCTGGTATTCGATCGAACGATATTCCTGCGGCGGTAGTTGCGGCAGATAGCCATTGCCTCCGTGGTAGAGGTACTCGGCGAAGCCGGTCTTGAAGCCTTCGCCATACTCGACCGGGTTGGCGAGGAGAGGGTTCCGGGCGACGACCTGAGCCCAGGCCTGCTCGGCCCACTCGCGATTGCGCTGCCGTTCCCGGAAGTCGTCTACCGTTTCGCTCGCCCGATACCCCAGCACGCGGGCCGACTGGAGGCCCAGACTGCATCCGGAGGCGAGGCCGCAAAGGCTCAGCAGCAAGAAGACGCACCCGCGTGGCATCTGGCCTCCCGGTTCGTGAGCCGGCTCCTGCCCCAATCCGCAATCCACGTCGCAACGGGAGCGGCTTCCGGAATCCAATATTTATGGCTCAAGATGGACGGCTCATAATCCGACAGCGGGGTTGCTGTCAAGCCGGGCCTGGAATCCAGGGGGCATGCTCCGGTGCGAGCCGAGGCGAAGACGACGTGGCCCCATCCGTTACAATTCTCCCATCCTGCCAAAATTTACTGGATATCGGCGTGGTTTGTAGTAGAACAGTGAAGAGGCGCAAAACAGACAAAGAAATTCTCGGATGCGACCTCCGGTCATCCAATGGTTGGCCGACGATTATTCCCTCCACTAACTGGAGGAGAACGCGATTTCCAGACAGCCACGGACGGCCGATTTCGGTGTCGTTGTGGTGGGCTGCGACACGGGTCGTGATCTCTTCCGGAAGACGCAGCACGCGAACTATTTCTCACAGATTCACCAGCTACCATGATTGCTACTCGCCTTCTGCGCGCGCTGGGGGGAACCCTGGGTCTCTGTCGTCCGCTGATCCTCGAGGACCTTCCATCCCCGACGGAAACACAGAGCATCATCCAGCGAGAACGGCAACGAGCCGACCGCACCCAGGGGCAACTGACGCTGCTGACCTTTCGGCCGCCGGCAGGGGCCGCCACCAGCCGATACCTGAGTACCCTCGTCGCCCTTCTGCAACGTCGCCTGCGCAACACCGATGAACTGGGCTGGCTCGACGGCGATACCCTGGCCGCCATTCTGCCCCATACGGGCCTGGAGGGGGCCAGCAAGGTGCATCAGGACGTCTGCGCGAGTCTGCCGGAGGGCCAGTCGCAGCCGCAGTGCCAGGTCTACCTCTATCCGCATCCACCGGGCGACTCGCACCGTCTCGATGAGAGCCGGGCGGAAAGCCAGACGCCGGTCGCTTCGCTGGAACCGCTCCTGGCCCAGCCGATCTCCCTGTTCAAACGAACGATCGACATTCTGGTCGCGGCAATCGCTCTGCTCCTGCTGCTGCCGTTGCTGCTGGTCGTCGCCCTGCTGGTCCGGCTGACCTCGCCGGGGCCCATCTTCTTCTGTCAGTGGCGCAGTGGTCGGGGCGGTCGGCCGTTCCTGATGTTCAAGTTCCGCACCATGTCGGTCGATGCCGAGTCCCGGCAGGCCGAGTTGCGGGCACGCAGCGAGCAGGACGGCCCGGCCTTCAAGCTGAAGCACGATCCGCGCGTGACGAGCCTGGGGCGGTTCCTGCGCAAGACGAGCCTGGACGAGTTGCCGCAGCTGTGGAACGTCCTGATCGGCGACATGAGCCTGGTCGGCCCCCGGCCGTTGCCCTGCCAGGAAACCGCCTCCTGTGAGCCGTGGCACCGTCAGCGGCTGATGGTCGTTCCGGGGCTGACCTGCATCTGGCAGGTCGAGGGCCGATCGCGCGTGTCGTTCGCGGAGTGGATGCGGATGGACCTGCAGTACGTCCGCTCCCGGTCGGTCCAGCAGGATCTGAAGTTGCTCCTGCTCACGGTGCCGGCCGTCCTGCTCCAGAAGGGGGCGCAGTGAGTCCTTCAGACCCGCAAATCGGGAGGCGGCCGCGCGTCCTGATGGTGGCCTACGCCTGTAGTCCCGACGCCGGCTCCGAGCCGGGCGTCGGCTGGGGCTGGGCTACCCAGATGGCTCGCTGGTGCGACGTCTGGGTCATCTGTGAAGCAGATCGCTACCTGCCCGCCGTCCAGCGCCACCTGGACCGGCACGGGCCGCTGCCACACCTGCAGTTCCACGGCGTCTCGAAGCGGCCGCTCGCCAGCCGGCTCGAGATCATCCCGGGCCTGGGCTACCTGGCCTACAACCGCTGGCATCGCGATGCCTTCGCGCTGGCCAGCCGACTGCATCACGAGGTCGGCTTCGACCTGACCCATCAGGTGACGTTCTGCACCTATCGGGAGCCGGGCTACGCGGCCCACCTCCGGCGAAGCGATGGCTCGCTGGTTCCCTTCGTCTGGGGGCCCGTGGGCGGTACGCAGAACTACCCGTGGAATTTTCTCCACCTGGCGGGATGCTCGGGGGCCTTTCGCGAGGGGCTGCGCAGCGTGGCGAACACGCTCCAGCTGCGCGCCAGCCCGCGCGTTCGACGTGCGGCCCGGTCGGCCGGAGCGATGCTGGCGGCCAACACCACCATCCAGCGACATCTGCGGAACGCTCTCGGGGTCGAAGCGGAAGTCCTCCTGGAAACCGGAGTGCGGCAGATCGAGGAGAGTCCACCGCGACCGGCCGGCCCCTTCCGGCTGATCTGGTCGGGCGACCTCAGTCCGTGGAAGGCGATGCCGTTGCTGCTGGAGGCCCTGGCCCAGCTGCCGCGTGGGTTCGAGTGCGAGGTGACCATCCTCGGTCGCGGCTACCTGCGTGCGGACTGGGAGCGCATGAGCCGACGACTCGGCGTCGCGGGCCGACTCCGCTGGCTCGGCTGGGTGCCCTTCGAGGAGGCCCAGCAAGCCTACCACGAGGCGGACGCCCTGGTCTTCACCAGTCTGCGCGACACGTCGGGGAACGTCGTCCTCGAAGCGCTGGCCCGGGGGCTTCCGGTCGTCTGTCTGGATCATCAGGGCGTGCGCGACATCGTCACGGAGGACTGTGGCATCAAGGTGCCGCCGACCGATCCGCCCTCGGTCATTCGCGGCCTGCGCGACGCGATCGTGACGCTGGCCAGCGATGCCGAGCTGCGCCGCCGACTCGGCGCGGGAGCGCGCGAGCGGGCTCGGGAATATCTCTGGGACCACCAGGGCGAGCGGATGTGGTCCATCTATCGCCGGGTGCTGGGGCAGGAGACGCCGGAAGCGGCCGCGCTGGCCTCGTCGGTCGCGCCGAGTCAGCCGACGCCGGGGGTGTTGGGCCGATTCAAGGAGCGGTGCAAGGATCTCGGCCAGCGCCTGGCGGGCAACGTGGCCGCCAGTCTGCGGACGGTCGGCGGGCCGGCACGCGCGGCGGTCGGCATCCTGGTCTATCATCGGGTGGCCGCGAACACAGTCGGGGTGCCGTCGCCGACGATGAACGTCACGCCGATGGCATTCCGGCGTCAGCTGGCCGGCCTGCGCGAACTCGGCTACGCGATCTGGCCGCTGCGGCGACTGCTGGCCCATCGTCAGGCCGGCGAGCCGATTCCGGGTCGTGTTGCCGTCGTGACCTTCGACGATGGTTTCGGCAACGTCCACGGCGCGGCCTGGCCGGTGCTGCGCGATCTCGGCCTGCCGGCGACAGTCTTCCTGAACACGGCCTTCCTCGACAGTCCGGGCCCGTTTCCGTTCGACCGCTGGGGCCTGACGTATCAGGGCCACGTCCCGTCGGGGAGCTACCGACCGCTAACGCGCGAGGAGTGCCGGGAACTGCACGCCAGCGGCCTGGTCGAGCTGGGCGCGCACACGCACACGCATCAGGATTTCCGCGGCCGACCGGACGAGTTCCGACACGACCTGACCCTGAACGTCGGCCAGCTCCGCGAGACGTTCGGGTTGAATGACGCGACGTTCGCGTTTCCGTTCGGTCGGCGTTCCTGGGGCTACACCAGCGATGAGCTGATCGAAGCGGCCCGGGCGACCGGCGTGCTGTGCGGCCTGACGACCGAGGCGACTCCGGTGAACGTCTGCGACGATCCATTCGGCTGGGGTCGGTTCAACTGCTACGAGTGGGACACCGCCGCGACCCTGGCCGCCAAGATCGAGGGCTGGTACGGCTGGGCACCGGCAGTGCAGGAATGGCTCGGCAGCCGAACGAAGCGGGGGGACCGATGAGCATCGAGGCGAGCCAGCGCTCTCCCGCTCTCCTCGTCGGCGAGGCAGTGGGCCCCGAAGCTCCCAATCCGGAGCAGGAATCGGCACGGACTCCACGCGTCGGCGCGATCCTCCGCAAGGGCACCCTGGCGCTGTTCGATCAGGGGATCGTCAGCGTCACCAACCTGCTGACGACGATCATCGTCGGCCGGGCGTGCGGGTTGGAGGATTTCGGCCTGTACACCCTGGCGATCACGGTGGTGATCTTCGCGGCCTGTGCCCAGGAAGCGCTCATCTCGTCGCCGTTCGCTCTCTACGGCAATCGGCTCCAGGGCGAGGATCGCCGGGGGTTCGCGGGCAGTCTGCTGGTTCAGTTCGGGCTGGTCGCCCTGCTGGCGGCGGGCGGCTTGCTCCTGGTCAGCGCCGGCCTCTTCGCCGGCTTCGGGCCGGCCGGCCTGGCACCGCTGGTCGCTCTGCTGGCCGCAGTCGTTCCCTGGGTGCTGCTGCGTGAGTTCGCCCGGCGGATGGCCATCGCCCGGATGCATCTCGGCACCGCGCTGGCGATCGATGGGACCGTGAGCGTGTTGCAGCTGGGCGGCCTGGCGATACTCTGGTCGCGCGGCGGCCTGACGCCCGTGACCGCTCTGGCGACCCTGGCAGCAGTGGCCGCGATCACGGGTCTGGCCTGGCTGGTGCTGGCACGCCGACAGTTCGCGATCCGACCGGCTCAGGTCGCGGCGGACTGGAGCCAGAGCTGGTCCTTTGGCCGATGGATTCTGGCCGGTCAGATGCTGGCCCTGGCCAACGGCTACGTCCTGCACTGGTTGCTCGCCGTGCGGCTGGGGCCGCTGGCGACCGGCGGTCTGGCCCTGTGCATGAGCGTGGCTCAGCTGACCAATCCCTTCGTCCTGGGCATCGGCAATCTGCTGACGCCGCGTGCCGCTCAGGCTTACGCCGTCGGCGGCGTCCCGGAGCTGCGGCGCATCGTCGCGTTTGCCGGTCTGATCCTGGGCGGCGGTCTACTCCTGTTCTGCGGCCTGGCCCTGCTGTTCGGCGGCGCGGCGGTTCACCTCCTTTACGGCAAATACGAGGCGGACTTCGCGATCCTGGTGCCGCTCCTGGCGCTCGCTCAGTTTGCCAGTGCCATCAGCCTGGCACCGGCCAACGGCCTGGGCGCGATGGAGCGCTCGGATCTGAACTTCTGGTCGAGCCTGATCGGACTGACCATCACGCTGATCCTCAGTGCCGCGCTGGTCGGCCCGTTCGGCGTCATCGGAGCCACGGTCGGCCTGATCATCGGCAGCTGGAGCGGCCTGGCCGTCTGCTGGCTGACCTTCCGCTACCTCACGCGAAGCGCTCTCCGGGCGGAGGGCCAACCGTGAACACGCTCCGTGGCGAGGCCGGTACGCTTCTCTTCTGGGCGGCGGTGATCGTCTGTGGCACGGCCTTCTTCATCGCCTGCAACAGCATCCCGGCGTCGCAGAACCTCCTCCGCGAGGCTCAGGGCGAGGACGAGGAGACGGCCGAGGAACTCGCCGAGGGCGGCGACAGTCTGCGGCGACTGGCCTTCGCCAGCCTGGCCGGCCTGGGAATGGTCTACCTGCTGTTGCCGACCGGCAGACCGGCACGGATGGATGGCCTGTTTCCGTTTCTGGTGATCGCCTTTTCGCTGTGGTGCATCGCCACCCTGGCGTGGTCGATCGCTCCGCACCTCAGCATCCGACGGTTGGCGACGGCGGTCTGCTGCTTCCTGGCCGGTCTGGGACTGGCACGTCAGCTTTCTCCCCGGCAGCTCGGTCAGCTCGCCCTGGCCGTGACCACTGGCTTCCTGGTGGTCGGCGTGCTGGCCGAGATCGCTCTGGGAACGCTACGGCCGTGGGCGGCCAACTATCAGTTCTGCGGCACGACGCATCCCAACGGCCAGGGTCTGCTCTGCGGTCTGATGGCCCTGGCGGCCCTGTGTCTGGCCCTGGACACGACCACGCCGGAGCGTTTCCGGTCGGAACGTCGCCTGTACTGGGCCCTGTTCGTGATCGCTCTGGTCTTCCTGTTCCTGACCCGATCGCGAACGAGTACGGCCGCCAGCCTGGTGGCTCTGTCGGCGGTGTTCGTCCTGCACATTCCGGCACGCGTCGTGATCGGCGTCGCCCTGGCCGGGATCTGGCTGGCCGGTGCCGTGTTCTTCGCGGCCTACCTGGGCGGTCGCGGCACGGCCGGCGGTCTCGAGGACATCGTCCTCATGGGTCGATCCGAGCATGCCGAATCGCTGTCGGGGCGGATGCCATTGTGGAACAAGCTGCTCGGCGATTACTTCGTCCATCGGCCTCTCTGGGGTTACGGCTTCGGAGCTTTCTGGACGCCGGCTCATCTGCACGAGTTCGCCAGTGCGCTCTTCTGGGACATCCCGGACGCTCACTCGATCTACATGGATACGCTGATCAACATCGGCCTGGTCGGGGCCGGCCTCCTAACGGCGGGCATCTTCCTGGGCATCCGCGAGTGCTACCTCCTGTATCGGACGACGGGCGATCCGGGGCACCGCTTTCTGTTCGCTCTGATGGTCTGCGCGCTCTTCGAGGGCTTCGGTGAATCAGGCTTCATCATGGCCACGTTCTACACGTTCATCGCGGGCTGCGGCCTGTTGCAGCGGGCGTTCTTTTCCATGACGCCAGTTCAGGGAGCAAGCAAGGGATGACCACCGCGTTCGCGACCGAGGTTCGAGATGGCGTCGCCCCGGCGAGTGGCGGCATTGATGTCAGTGTCGTCGTCTGCACCTACAACCGGGCGGAGCTGCTGCCCGGTGCCCTGGCCAGCGTGCAGGCGCTGGTCACCGACAGCCCGCTGGCCTACGAGATCGTCGTGGTCAACAACGCCTCGACGGACGACACGCCGCGGGTGATCGAGGCGGCGGCCCGGAACTCGCCGGTGCCTCTGCGCGGCGTGTACGAGCCGCGACCGGGTGTCGTCGCGGCGCGCAATCGCGGCATCCACGAGGCGCGCGGCGAATGGATCGCCTTCTTCGACGACGACCAGATTGCCGACCCACGCTGGCTGGCCGAGTTGCTGGCCATGACTCGCGAGAAGAGCATCCGCTGCGCGGGCGGCGGCTGCCGGTTGAGTCTGCCGCCTGGTGGGCCGTACGATCTCGGCCCGGAGTTTCGCGGTCTGCTGGGCGAGAACGGAGCCGGCGACGCGCCGCAGCGAGCGGTTCCTGGCCAGGCCCTGGGGACGGGAAACCTGCTCGTTCATCGCGGCGTCTTCGCCGAGATCGGCGTCTTCAACGAGGAAGCTCGCGACGGCGGCGAGGACACCGACCTGTTCGGCCGGATGTTCGCCGCCGGCATCGAGGCGTGGTACACACCGCGGGCCTTCTCGTTCCACGTCGTGCCCCCCTATCGGCTGACGCCGGCGTACCTGCGCTGGAAGTCGATCCGGGGTGGTGGCCACATCGCCCGGCGAAACTGGAAGGCTCAGGGTCGGCCACGCTTCCTGTTCGAGTTCGTGGCCCGGCTCGGTCAGGCTCTCTGCCTGCACCTGCCCCGCCTGGCGTTCGCCCGGCTCGCGGCCAGCCCGGCGAGCTACCTCGATCGTCGTTGTCTGCTCTGGCGGTCGGAAGGCTATCTGCGCTACGCCCTGTCCTACCTCGCTCCGCGCCTGTTCGCCCAGCGTGCGTTCTTCGAGGAGATGGAGTTTCGTTCGGAGCGAGAGAAGTTCGCCGAGGAGCCGGCTCACCAGTGATCGAGAGAGGAACGCCGGCATGAAAGTGCTTCTGTGTCACGCCTACTACCAGCAGCGCGGCGGCGAGGATCTCTCGTTCGAGGCGGAGTGCCGTCTTCTGGAAAGCCGCGGCCATCCGATCGTGCGCTACACCGTCCGCAATGACCAGATCAACCAGATGACCCGGATCGGAGCTGCCTGCCGGACCGTCTGGAATCGCGACACGGCGGCCGAACTGCGCGGCCTGCTGCGCCGGGAACGACCGGACGTGGTTCACTTCACGAACACCTTCCCGCTGCTGTCGCCTGCGGTCTACTACGCCGCCCGGGCCGAGCGGGTGCCGGTCGTGCAGTCGCTGCGCAACTACCGCATGATGTGCCCGGCCGCGCTCTTCCTGCGCGAGGGGAAGATCTGCGAAGACTGCCTGGGCAAGAGCGTGCCCTATCCGGCGATCGTCCACGGCTGCTACCGCGAGAGCCGACTGGCCAGCACCGTCGTCGCCGGCATGCTGACCGTCCATCGTCTGCTGGACACCTGGCGTCAGGCCGTCGATCTCTATTTCACGCCGAGCCGGTTCGCCCGTGACAAGCACATCGAGGCGGGGCTGCCGCCCGAGCGCATCACGGTCAAGCCGAACTTCCTCGACCCGGATCCGGGCCCGGGTGCTGGTGCGGGGAATTACGCCCTGTTCGTCGGCCGACTCTCGCCGGAGAAGGGGCTCGACACGCTCCTGAAGGCCTGGCAGCGGATCGGCACCCGCCTGCCCCTGCGCATCGTCGGCGACGGTCCACTCCGGCCGAAACTCGAAGAAATTGTTCGCTGTCAGCCGGGTGTCACATTAATAGGATCTCAGAATCCTCAGGATGTGTTAAGGTTGATGCAGGAGGCGACGTGCCTGGTGATGCCGTCCGTCTGGTACGAGACATTCGGCCGGACGATCATCGAGGCGTACGCCTGTGGCACTCCGGTGCTGGCCTCGCGTCTGGGGGCCATGGCGGAGCTGGTGGTGGATGAACGCACCGGCTTCACGTTCACCCCCGGCGACGCGGACGACCTGTCGGCCTGTGTGGAGCGGTTGCTGTCAGCCCCTGGTCAGTGGCAGCATCTGCGGCAGGCAGCGCGGCAGGAGTACCTGGAGCGCTACACCGCGGAGCGAAATTACCCCGCCCTGATGGAGATCTATCAGCAAGCGCGCGTGCTGGCCCGGCCGCGTCAAACCCCATGACCCCGGGGAGAACCAACGTGCAACTGTTACGCATCCTCCCTCGCTTTCAGCGTGCCTACCGCGAGTTGTCCCTGCTCGCCGAGCATGAGCAGTGGACCCGAGGTGAGATCGAAACCTGCCAGCTGGAGCGGCTCAACGCGATCTGGGCGCACGCCCGCCTGTACGTCCCGCACTACCGCGATCTGGCCCGTACGACCGACCTGCCCGACCGCTGGCAGAGCCTGGCGGAGTTCAACGCCCGGATGCCCCTGCTGACGCGCTGCCAGGTCCAGGGCCGGGAGCGCCGCTTCCTCTCGGAACGCTGCTTTCCCGGCAACTGGGGCCGAACGGGCGGCTCGACCGGAGAGCCGCTGAACGTCTACCTGGGCGCGGAAGGGCACCGGGAAGGTCTGCGTGCGAAGTACCGCTTCCTCGACAGCTGGGGCATCGATCCGCTGGAGCGAATGGCCTACCTGTGGGGCCACGCCGGATCGTTCCGACCGGGCTGGCGCGGCTGGTGGTCGCGGACCTGGCTGCCGATCAAGGACTGGTTACGGAATCGGCTCCGGCTGTCGGCGTACGCGATGGGACGGACGGACCTCCAGGGCTACCTGCGCCGCCTGGAGGCGTTTCGGCCGGCCAGTCTGTACGCGTATTCGACCGCGGCGTTCCTTCTCGCCCAGGAAGCCGGAGCGGCGGGGTTCACCTGCCCGTCGCTCAAACTGGCGATCCTGTCCTCCGAACCGGCCTACCCGCGTCTGGTCCGGACGATCGAACAGAGCTTGCACGTCCCGGCGGCGGTGGAGTACGGCTCGATCGAGTGCGGCCTCATCGCCACGGAGGGCCCGGATCGGCAGCTCCGGGTTCGCGAGGACATCGTCCACGTCGAGACCCTGCTCCGCGACGAT
>CAYYJM010000148.1:0-1165 GCA_964471755.1 uncultured Alcaligenaceae bacterium | reverse complement strand
GGTCACGCCGCTGGCCAATCCCTCCTTCCCGTTGCTGCGTTACGCGATCGGCGACGTGAGCGATGAGCCGTTGCGGGTTCCCGAAACGGGCTTTGCGGTCCTGCACAACGTTGGTGGCCGGGAGAACGATCTGCTGGTGAGCCGATCGGGCCGCGTGATCCATCCGTGCGCGGTCGAGGTGCTGTTTGAACGGAACGGTGGGCCGGGAGTCCGGCGCTTCTTCGTCGAGCAGGACGCCACCGGCACTCTCCACGTCCAGGTCGAGGAGGACGCCGAACAGGGCTCCGTACCCGTGGAGGCCCTGCGACAGGTGTTGAGCGAACTGCTGGAAGGCTATCACGTGCAGCTGTCGCTCACGCCGACGATTCCGCCGACGCTGGCCGGGAAACATCGCTGGATCCGCTCCGCCCGAGTTGAACAGCCAGAGTTTGAAACCGAGGGAGAAGGTGTGCGATGACCGTTGCAGTGGTAACCGGCTCGGCCGGATTGATTGGGGCCGAGGCCGTTCGCCATTTCGCGAACCAGGGCCTGGACGTGGTCGGTGTCGATAACGACATGCGCCGCCGCTTCTTCGGCGACGAGGCCTCGACCGCCTGGCAGCGAAAACGCCTGGAACTGGACCTCGGCGCACGCTACGCCCATCTCGACGCGGACATCCGCGACGCGGCGACCATCGACGCCCTGTTTGGTACCTACGGCAAGGCGATCGGCCTGGTCATCCACACTGCCGCCCAGCCCTCGCACGACTGGGCGGCCAAGGACCCGCCGACCGACTTCGGCGTCAACGCTGTCGGCACGCTCAACCTGCTGGAGGCGACCCGCAAGTTCGCTCCGGACGCCGTCTTCGTCTTCACCTCCACCAACAAGGTCTACGGCGACACGCCGAATCGGCTGCCGCTCGTCGAGCAGGCGACCCGCTGGGAGATCGCGGCCGGCCACGAGTACACCGCCGGCATCCCGGAGACGATGCCGATCGACCAGACGCTGCACAGTGTCTTTGGCGCGTCGAAGGTGGCGGCCGACGTTCTGGTGCAGGAGTACGGCCGATACTTCGGCCTGAAGACGGCCTGCTTCCGTGGCGGCTGCCTGACCGGCCCGGGCCACTCCGGCACCCAGCTGCACGGCTTCCTGGCCTACCTCGTCAAGTGTGCCGCGACCGACACGC
>CAYYJM010000147.1:0-15450 GCA_964471755.1 uncultured Alcaligenaceae bacterium | reverse complement strand
GCGTGGTCATCCGGCAAAGGCTCCGGTCGAAGTCGCCTGAGGTAAGGGCCCCCAAAGCCTCCTGCCGGGTGGGGAGTTCGGCCAACTGATGGGAATAATTCTGGCCGGGAGTCGGGCCGCTGTCAACAGGGTGCATCGCCGCGATCGCGGCTGACATGTGGCCGTCATTACTCCTGTGCTTTCGTCGGGGAGGGTATCCCCATAGTGGCGGCCAATAGTAGTAGGGTGGCTACTCTAAAGGCGCTCCGGCCCACCCTACGTTTTGGATGCCACGACGTAAAGGCATCGTCCGGACTCAGCGCGGTGCCTGGCGGAACATTACCAGGTCATGGCGCTTGATCTGGACGCCGGGCTGACCATCGGAGCGGGGGTCCATCGTGTAGACGCCGAACTTGCCGGAGGTGGCCTCGGCCACGTAGAGGGCGGCCTGGCCCATGGAAATGTGGCCGGCTGTCATCAGAAAGTGGACGTTCTGTCGGGGCGGAATGTTGAACTCGGTCACCAGATCGACCTCGGCCCAGCCGCCGATCTTGCCGGTGCCACGATCGATGACCGTGCCCAGGAGCTTGCCGGCGCGGTAGTCGAGCAGCCAGACGCCATCGGTCGGCACACGCGGGTTGGTGGCCACCGGGCCAGTGCAGAGGATGTAGTCCTCGAACCGATCGTTGGCGGCATACGCTGGCGTCGGCGTGTCGGATCGCATCCAGACCGCCAGCAAGGCCAGTACCACGCCGACGCCCAGCCACATCAGCCGGCCAGTATCCTTCACGGCCATCCCTCCGACCGGTGTCACGGCCCGCTCGGCCGGGTCGCCACGACCCGGGCTCGCTGCTGGCCGACGGTTCAACGAGCCCACCATAACGTCCGGCGCGGGGGCGTCAACCTCAGGTCGAATCGCCCGGCACGCACTCGCTATACTGACACGCAGAGGCGATCCGTTGCTCCGGCCGGAGGGGCTCATGGCCAGCAAGAAAGATCAGGAGAAGATCGTCCAGCAGGCGCTCGCCTGGTTTCTCGGTCTGCCCTGGCAGGGGAAACTGCTCGTCCTGGCCGTGATCGGGATCGGCCTTCTGATCCTGTACTTCTCGCCGACCAGCGCTCCCCGCACGAGTGGGCCGCTTCCCGAGCGACTCAACCGCGATCACTTCCTGTTCTGCTGGTGGAACCTGGAGAACTTCTTCGACGACAAGATCGATGGCTGGAAGGGGCCCGAAGTCGATGTGGAGTACGATCGCTGGTTCGCCGCCAACCCGGACATGGTGCAGTTGAAGCTCGACCATCTGAGCCAGGCTCTGCTGCCGCTCAACGGCGGCATCGGCCCGGACATCCTGGCCTGCTGCGAGGTCGAGGACTCGCCCGATCCGAAACGGACGCCGGGAGCGCTGATCCTGCTGCGCGATCGGCTCAACGCGGGCATCGCGGACCCGGACCTGCACTACCGCGAGATCCTCTGGAAGCGGATGCCCGGTGGCCGAAACATCGCCAACGCCATCCTCACCCGCCTGCCGGTCGATCCGGATCGAACGCGTCTGGTCCACGGCACCGAGCGCATCCTCGAAGGCGTCATCCGGGTGCGGGACCACGACCTGATCGTCATCGCCAGTCACTGGACCTCGCGTCTGACGGACAAGACCGGCCGACGACGCGCGGAATATGCCGACGCGATCTACGATCACATCCGGGAACTCTACCAGCGTGACCCGAATGTGCCGGTCATTCTGGCCGGAGATTTCAACGACAGCCCGGAGGAACCATCGGTGGTCACGAACCTGCGAGCGACCACGGATCGGAACCGGGTGCTGGCCAGCCGAAACGAGCTCCTGCTCTACAATCTGATGCGGCAGCCCCAGCTGGCGGGTCAGGGGACCATCCAGGGCCGGGGGAGCGAACTGGAGACGTTCGATCAGATCGTGGTGACGCCCGGAATGCTGCGGCCGGGCGGATGGACGGTCGATCCCGACTCGGTGGCGATCATCACGGAGGGGACGACGTATCTGCCTCGGCGCGCGACCCGACCCCGGCCGTTACGGTTCGGTTCGCCCAACGAGAAGGGGCAGCGAGGGACCAGCGACCATCTGCCCGTGACGGTGACGCTCCACCTGCCGCTGCCGCCCCGGCCGGAGGAGCCGCCGGCAAAGACGGCACCCTGAGAGAGTGTCCGGCTTTGGTTTGGCTGTCTGACTTGCTGTTCTAACTTTTTTGGACTGCGGCGATGCTTCGCCGCTTTGGCTGTCTGACTTGGCGAGCGACCGAGGCAGAAAGTCAGAAAGGAAGAGCGGCGAAGCATCGCCGCAGTCCAAAAAAGTTAGAAAGTCAGAACGTCTTCCGAGACGTGAGGTTACTTCTCCTTCTTCTCGTCCTTCTTGGCCGGCACGAACTCTTCCAGTTCGAGGACGGTTTCCTGCTTCATCGTCTCGCCGACGATCACGACCTGCTTGACCAGGCCGACGTTCTCGGCGTAGTAGGACTTCGTGGTGAACTTCAGGCCGTTGGCGTCGAGATCCTTACCGATGACGCCGATGGTCTTGTAGGTCTTGTCGCCGATCTTGATCTCGGCAGCCTCGGTGGTGAACTCGCCCTTGAGAACCTGGGTAATCTTCTTGCCGGTGGCCTTGGACTCGACCGGCCAGGTCTCGCCGGCCTTGGGTGGCAGCTTGAGCAGCAGGACGGGGTTATCCGGCCGGTTGCCCTCGAAGCCCTGCCGGTAGAGGCCGGTTTCGCTCACGCTGAGATGCTGGAACGATTGCGGTTTGCCGTCGATGAACAGATCGACCTTGGCGCAGAGGGTGCCGCCGAATTCTTCGATGGCGGTGACCCGGTACTCGCACTTCGCGTCGGTATTACGGTCCTTGTAGGTGGCCTTGTAGATCCACTTGTTGCCGAGCTGCAAGGGATACCAGGGGGTCTCGAGCATCCTGGCTTTCTCCTGCCCACGGGTCGCCCCGGTGGCCAGGAAGAAGGCTCCAAGAAGCAGCATCGCCAGCAATCGCCGCGTCATTCTCGCACTCCGAACACTCATGGTGGACAGTCCCGGAATAGAGTCATCCTAGCTGGCCCGGCCTCCGCTAGCCAGCATCGACCGGACGAGTCCGAGAAAAATCAGCGGAATCACTTGCCTCCTGGCCGGAGTGCGGGTTACAATCTGGATGTCTCATCCCGAGACAACACAGGGCGTCGTCGATCCGGCCCCTCCTAATGCGACCCTCGAAATCTCCGTGGTTGCGGGAGATGCGCCCTGTGTTGGAGTGGTGAGATCCATTCCGAATCTGCGCTCTACTCCATCCCTAATTTCGTGAGTCGCGGTCGCCGGTACTGAAGCCGGCCAGCGGGGTTGAATGGGATGTTCCTGTTCCCCCACCCGGAGAAGCCAGACGGTTTCCCACCCACCTGATGCCGTGAGGGCACCTACCATGACTCCTATTTTCGCGCTGCCGTTTCTGTCGCCGCAGGACATCATCATTCTGCTGGTGATCGGCGTTCTGTTGTTCGGTCGGAAGTTGCCGGAGGTTGGCAAGTACCTCGGCAAGGGGATCGTCGAGTTCAAGAAGGGCCTGAAGGGGATCGAGGACGAGGTGGAATCGTCGAACACGTCGTCGCAGCGTCAGGATCCGGTGCAGATCGAGCAGCCGCGCGCCCCACAGCGGGTCGGCACGGTGGCACCGAAGTTCGAGGATGTGCCGGCCAGCACGAACGTGCAGACGCCGAACACGAACACGCAGCCGGGCGCGTGAGAGGAGCAAGCGGTGGGTTCGTCCGGGCGCGAAGGCCAGGCACTTTGCGCCCTTGACGGATGGGGGACGAACCGTCAGAATACACCGCGTCGGGCGCTTAACTCAGCGGCTAGAGTGCCATCCTCACACGGTGGAAGTCACTGGTTCGAATCCAGTAGCGCCCATAACACAGACGGCGAGGAACCGGGTTACACCCGATTCTTCGCCGTTGTCGTTTGCCCCTGAATCACTTCGATTCCGGCCTACTTCTTCAGTCGGTTGATCAGATAATCGACCGCCCCCTTGTACTTGTCGCTCGTGTGGCCCGGACAGATCAGGACGCAGTCCACGCCGGTCGCCTTCAGCTTCTCCTGAAGTTTGAGGCCCATGACAGCGGAGTGCGTCGGGTCAGGCCCCACCTTGCCGACCACGGGCGGTTCCTTGCCGCCGTAGACCAGACAGATCGGCGGATCGTCCTTCGTCACGTGGTCCATCGGCGAATACTCCTGGATCCACTTCAGAATGGACTCACGCTTGTCGTGCAGCTCCTGGAAGTTCTTCAGGCCGAAGGCGTGGGCACCGTAGGTGTAGTTCGGCAGCCACTCGCGCAGCGGCTTCGGATCGAGCGTCACCTGCGCGCCGTTCACCGCGGCGCAGTAGAGCCGCGTCGATTCACGGGCGATCGGATCCTTGCTCTTGGGATCGGCCAGATCATCGTGGAAGGCGAGCCACAGCGACGAGCAGGCACCGGCCGAGCCGCCGGTCGCGCCGATACGCGTCTTGTCGATGTTCCACTCCTTCGCCTTGGAACGGACGAACTGCAACGCCCGCGCCGCGTCCTCCAGCGGAGCCTTGACCGGCGGCTCGACCTTCTGCTCCTGGCCGATCTGCGTGTAACGATAATTGATCGAGGCGACCGAGATGCCGGCGTCGAGGAGAGCCTTGACGCTGCCCTGGGCGCTGGCCTTGTCGCCGGCACGCCAGCCGCCGCCGTGGATGAAGAAGACCAGCGGCGTCGGTTTGTCCGACTTCGCCTGCCAGAAATCGAGAACCTGACGCGGATGCTCACCGTAGGCCACCTTGGCGGCCGTCGGCGCGAGGGCCGCCTTCTTGTTCTGGCCCTGGCCAGGGGTCGGTGGGACGAACAGCACGATCGGCGGGATCAGTGCCAGCAGGAGGAACTGTCTCATCGGGGTTACCTCGAAGGACCGTGACGGAAGGAACGTTCAGGGGCCGGGAGATGGGCTCGCCGGCCGGGGGAAATACTCGGCGTAGACTTCGTTGCCCTTCTGACGCAGGGCAGCCAGCACGTCGGCAGTCGGCTTCGCCAGGCCGGGCGGCGACGAAACAAACGGACGCAGAATGACCCGGTAGCGGAAGGCGTCAATCAACAGGTAGAACGCATCGGGCGACTCCGGATTCTCGGCGTGGAAGTAGAGCGTATCACCTCGCCCCATCCGGTCGCGAATCTCCTTGAGGTAGCGCCAGATGGCCATGTAGTAACCGAAGATCTCCGGATCGTGGCCATAGAGCGGGATGAGCTTGACCTGTAGGACGCGGAACTCACCGGTGGCGGCGATCACCTCTTCCAGAGCATGCTGGATCGTCTCCAGACGGCGCGTCTCACGCTGGGTCGGATCGGCGATCCGGGCGAGCGGGTCGCAGGTGCCATCGATCGTCGCCTGGTAGAGCTTGCGCGGCTTGTAGAGACGGATGGCGAACTGATTGATCGAATCGATCAACTCGTCGCGGAGGTCGAGACGGGCTTTGCGGGCCTGGTAGATAAACGTGGCGAACGCGGCCGCCAGTCCCAGGGCCACGAGCTGGAACAGGCCGCCCCAGAAACCCTGGACGAAAGCGTTGTAATCGAAAATGGCGTACATGGGCCGACTCCTCACCGGGTGATGCGGGCAGCGTCGAGCAGTTGCCGGTGGAACTCACGGGCACTCCAGAGCGACTTGCCGAAGCCCCAGGTCCGGTCGTTCACCTTCGGATCGATGTCCACGAAGATGAAGTCCTCCTGCATCCGCCGACTGCGCACGAGCATCTCGCCGGCCGGGTCGATGACGTAGCTGTCGCCATAGCCGACGCCCTCGTAACTCAGGCCGGACTCGGCACCGAGAACGACATTGTTGCCACGAACGAACCAGACATCGTTCTCCACCGCGCGGGCGATGTGGTCCGAGCGAACATGCTGAAAGTGACCGATCAGGCCGCGCGGCTGGATGTAGTTGAAGTGGGGAGCGAAGATGATCCGGGCCCCCTTCAGAGCCAGGATGCGCGCCGGCTCGATGTAGCCGCCATCGGAGCAGATGATGACGCCGAACTTGACGTCGCCCCGCTGGAACACCGGAAACTCCCGGCCCTGCTTGTAGAAACGCATGTAGGCCGAACACTTGCTGTAGGTGCCGAGAATGTGCCCCTTCTGCACGACGACGGCCGAGTTGTAAAGGTCTGGCCCGCGCAGTTCGTTGAAGCCGACGATGAAGGTCGCCTCGAACTTCATCGTCCGGTCCAGGAGTTTCATCATCTGCGGCGCGTCGGCGGCGAAGGCCGACTTGCGCGCGGCCTCCTCCTTGTCGGGATAGCCGGTGAGGAAGCACTCGGGAAAGCAGACGATCTCGACGCGATCCCGGTCGGCCCGTTCGAGGCCGCGAACGACCTTGTCAAGGTTGGCGTCGAAGTCGCCGGTCCTGGCTTCAAGCTGGCAATGGCCGATGCGCATGGAATGGTCCCTCTCACAGAGGCGTCCCGGTCTGTCGAGGACATCTTCGTCGGGCCGATGGACCACGTCAAACGGATTCGGGACCGCCAGAGCGCAGAGGCGATCGCTTCGCCATGTCCGCAGAGTTCGCACGGACACTGAGTGTGAAGCTGTATCAACAGGGAAAAATCTTCCGGTTGCCCCACATCGAGGAGACACATCAATGCTCAAGAGTCTGGCTCTGTCCAGCGTCGTGGTTCTTGCTCTTTCGACCCAGGCGATGGCGTCCTGCTGGCCGTGGCAGGTCAAGTTCCAGACGCCGCCCCAACCGCAGGGGCCAGGCCCGGTCCAGCCGCAGGATCCGGGCCTGCCGACGGGTCCGGCTCTGCCGGCAGTCCCGGCCGTGTCGCCGGACGCTCCGCCCATGGGGCAACCCGAACCGCGCGTCAAGCTGTACTACCGGACGTGCGAACACGTGCCGTGGCGGTATGTCGGTTGCTTCGAGTGCATCCACGACGCCGAGGAGTACGCCCGGCCGTTGCAGGCCGCGGGCTACCAGGTCCACTTCCGCAATTGCCGCTGAGAATCGGGATGATCATCGCTTCCGGGCCAGGCCCGGAGGCGATTTTTTTCGCGCGGGTTGAGGGCTGACTTCTCGACCTCTCGGCATCGGATTTGCTGAATTTTCTCGGAGTGAGCAATGTCCCCACGACTCGACGTTCGCGTTCCCAACACGCCATCAAGGAGCCTGCCATGATCCACAGACTCACCGGCCTCGCCGGTATCGTCCTGACCGCCGCCGTTCTCTCGGCCTTCGCCGATGCGCCCGCGCGCCAGGCCCAGGGCCTGCCCAGTGACCTGGGCACGTACAGGCACATCGGCTCCATCGTCGTGCCCGACTCGAAGAGCCCCGTGATGGGGTTCCACCACTTCTACGTAAACGACCGGGGGCTGAAGACGTTCTATGCCCGGAAAAAAGGCGCGGAGTATCCGGCCGGGACGGTGTTCGTCGGCAAGGTCTATCAGCCGCGGAAGACCGAGGACGGGGCCTATAATGAGGGCGACCTGCTCGCCTATACGCTGATGCGCAAGGCCCCCGACGATCCGGCCACGAAGGACACCGGCGGATGGGAATTCGTCAAGTTCGACGCCCAGGGAAAGCGGGTGAAGATCAATCCGGTCGCTGATTGTTTCCACTGCCACCAGCCCCACAAGGCCACGGACTACGTCATGTCCGTGCCGCTGGAACCAGTTCCGGCGAAGCCTGCTCCCAACCCGGCACCCAGGGAAACGCCACAGCGAAAGCCGTGAGGATCATTCGGCGGCGCATCGAGTGGCAAAGGGAAGAACGGTTGTGCGTGATGAGCGAACAAACGCTGACGATCTGGACGATCGGCCACTCGACCCGAACTCTGGATGAGTTCCTCGAGTTGCTCACCGTCAACGAAATCGAAGCGGTCGCTGACGTGCGGCGATACGCAGCTTCGCGCAAGTATCCACACTTCCATCGGGACGCGCTGCGTCAGTCGCTGGCAGGGATTGGCGTGGAGTACGCGGCGCTGCCGGAACTCGGTGGCCGTCGGCGGCCGCGTCCGGATTCACACAACACCGTCTGGCGAAGCGAATCGTTTCGCGGCTACGCGGACTACATGGAGACGGTCGAGTTTCACGCCGGTATCGAGCGTCTGCTGGAGTTGGCCCGGCGACGACGGACAGCCATCCTGTGCGCCGAAGCCGTCTGGTGGAGATGTCATCGCTCGCTGATCGCCGATTACCTGAAGGCGAGCGGCGTTTGTGTGCGCCACATCCTCCAGGGGGACAAGACGGCGGTTCATCCTTACACGTCCGCGGCGCGGACAACGGATGGCCGATTGTCGTATTCGCCGAACGATGAATGCGGCGAGGCATCTTGAATCGCCCGTGGCAATCGATTATCGGAGAGAAACCAACATGACACACCGATTCAAAGTCGGCGACCACGTCACCTGGAACTCGGAGGCCGGGTACGTCAGCGGCACCATCATCCGGGTGCATACGCAACCGTTCGACTTCAAGGGATACACGCACCATGCGACCGAGGACGAACCGCAATACGAGATCAAGAGCGACAGGACGGACCACATCGCGGCCCACAAGGGCTCCGCGTTGAAAAGGACGCCGCGCTGAAGGCGACCCGGCCGGCCTCATTCCTTCGCTCCCGACTTGAGAGTCCGCCGTCGGGGTCTACGATAGGACGAGGATCCCCCTCGTCATTATTCGGGAGACTACCTGATGCGCTGGCTGCTGGTTCTGGGAGTCGTGATGCTGTTTACCCCCACCACCCGGGCCGAGGAACCGGCCGATCCGTACCTCTGGCTCGAGGACGTCACCGGCGAGAAGGCTCTCGCCTGGGTCAAGGAACGCAATGCCGAGAGCGTCGCCGAGTTGACGAAGAGCCCGGCCTTCGCCGCCCTCGAACAGCGACTGCTGAAAATCCTCGACTCGACCGACCGGATTCCATTCGTGGCGAAGGCCGGCGACTTCTACTACAACTTCTGGCGCGACGCGAAGAATCCCCGTGGGCTCTGGCGGCGCACCACCCTCGCCGAGTATCGCAAGCCGCAACCGACCTGGGAAGTCATCCTCGACCTTGACGCCCTGGCCCGGGAGGAGAAGGAGAACTGGGTCTTCAAGGGAGCCTCGCTGCTCCGACCGACCTTCGATCGCGCCCTAATCTTGCTGTCGCGCGGCGGAGCCGACGCCACCGTCGTCCGCGAGTTCGACATGGCCAGCAAGTCCTTCGTCAAGGACGGCTTCACCCTGCCCGAGGCGAAAACCCGGGCGTCCTGGCGGGATCGAGACAGCCTCTTCGTCGCCACCAACTTCGGTCCCGGTTCGCTGACCAAATCCGGCTACCCGCGGATCGTCAAGGAGTGGAAGCGAGGCACGCCCCTGGCCGAGGCGAAGCTCGTCTTCGAGGGCAAGCCGGAAGACATCAGCGTCGGCGCGACCCGCGATCACACGAAGGGCTTCGAGCGCGAATTCGTCAGCGTCGGCCTCACCTTCTGGACCCGGCACCTGTTTCTCCGCAAGGACGACCGACTCGTTCGCATCGAGGTGCCCGAGGACGCCGTCGCCTCCGTGCATCGCGAATGGCTCCTCGTCGAGCTGCGCAGCGACTGGAAGATCGGCGAGAAGACCTACCCATCCGGGGCGCTCATCGCCACCAACTTCGACGGCTTCCTCGCCGGCAAGCGCGACTTCGACGTTCTGTTCCAGCCGACCGAGAGGAAGTCGCTCGCCGGCTTCAGCCCGACGCGGCATCACCTGCTGCTCAACGAACTGGACAACGTCCGCAACAAGCTCTTCGTCCTGACCCACAAGGACGGAACGTGGAAGCGCGAGGAACTGCCCGGCGTCCCGGCCTTCACCACGGCCAGCGCCTCCGGCATCGACGACGATCACACCGACGAGTACTTCCTGACGGTAGCCGGCTACCTGACGCCGACGACGCTCTCGTACGGCATCGTCGGCAAGGGTCCGGCCGAGAAGCTCAAGGAGAGCCCCGCCTACTTCAACGCCGAGGGGCTGACCGTCAGCCAGCACGAGGCCACCTCGAAGGACGGCACGAAGGTTCCCTACTTCCAGGTGTCACGCAAGGATCTCCAGCTCGACAGCAGCAACCCGACGCTGCTCTACGGCTACGGCGGCTTCGAGATCCCGATGGTGCCCGGCTACCAGGCGACCATCGGAGCGGCCTGGCTGGAGAAGGGCGGCGTCTACGCCATCGCCAACATCCGCGGCGGTGGCGAGTTCGGGCCGAAGTGGCATCAGGCGGCCCTGAAGGCGAACCGCAACAAGGCGTATGAGGACTTCGCCGCCGTCGCCGAGGATCTGATCGCACGCAAGGTGACAGCCCCGAAACACCTGGGCATCATGGGCGGCAGCAACGGCGGTCTGCTCATGGGCAACATGCTCACGCGTCGGCCGGACCTCTTCGGAGCGATCGTCTGTCAGGTGCCGCTGCTCGACATGCAGCGCTACCACAAGCTCCTCGCCGGGGCCAGCTGGGTCGCCGAGTATGGCAACCCCGACGACCCGAAGGAGTGGGAGTTCCTCCGGACCTACTCACCGTATCACAACGTCAAGAAGGACGGGAAGTATCCGCGCATCCTGTTCACGACCTCGACGCGCGACGACCGGGTGCATCCCGGCCACGCTCGGAAGATGGTCGCCCGGATGAAGGAGCAGGGGCACGACGTGGTCTACTACGAGAACATCGAGGGAGGGCACGGCGGCTCGGCCAACAACAAGCAGGCGGCGTTCATGTCCGCGCTGGCCTACACGTTCCTGTGGAAGCAGTTGACACAGGGCCGCTGACAGCGAACCGTCACGGCGAGGCGATCAGGGGCTCCAGGGCGTCCTGGAAGTCGTCCAGGCCGACGGCCACGTCCCCCTCGCCGTTGGACGATTCGTGCGTCCAGAGGAGGATTTCATTCCGGCCGACCTCGACGTCGAGCTGACGCGGTTCGTCCGGTTTGGCCGATCGGCCGGTCAGCGTGCGTCGGCCGACGCCACGATCTTCGAGGATGGCCAGCAGGTCGTCGGCTTGCAGGATGATCCGTTCGCGTTCCACGTTGCCGACGCGGTCCCGGATGACAAACAGGACGCCCGTGTCGGCCCGTGCCACTTCCAGCACGCGCTCGACTCCGGTGGACTGGGACACGCCGTCAATCGCCATCATCGTCTCCTTGAATCCTGGCCGCTCCTCGCGGTCTTACCCTGGCATCCTAGCTGTTTCGGCCGACCCCGTACAAGACCGGATTCGCCGTTGTGTTCCGCTCCGCAGGTGAAATAATGCGGATCGATCCCCCGGCCTCTGGAGACGGTGTCATGACCGCGCAAACCACTCTCGGCGTCCTCGTCTGTCTACTCCTTGTCAGCGGCCAGGCCGCGGCGGCCGAACGACGACCGAACGTCGTCCTCATCGTCGCCGACGATTTCGGCTACCGCGATCTCGGCTGCTACGGCAGCACGTTCTATCGCACGCCGCACATCGACCAGATGGCCCGCGAGGGGCTGCGGTTCACGGATTTCTACGCCGCCTGTCCGGTCTGCTCGCCGACGCGGGCCAGCATCATGACGGGCAAGTATCCCGCCCGGCTCAACCTCACCGACTGGCTGCCCGGCCGGGGCGATCGGCCCGATCAGCGGCTCAACCGACCGATCATCAATCAGCACCTGCCGCTGGAGGAAATCACCCTCGCCGAGGCGTTCCGCGATGCCGGCTACGTCACCGGTAGCATCGGCAAGTGGCATCTCGGTGGCACCGGCTTCGAGCCGACGAATCAGGGTTTTGACGTGAACGTCGCCGGCGGCCAGGCCGGCTCGCCACGCAGCTACTTCGCGCCGTTCCGCAATCGTCAGGGTTCCATCCCCGGTCTGGAGGACGCACCCGAGGGGGAGTACCTGACCGATCGTCTCGCCGCCGAGGCCGAGAAGTTTATCGACGCTCACAAGACGAAGCCGTTCTTCCTCTACCTGCCGCACTACGCTGTCCACACGCCGCTGCGGGCGAAGGCCGAGATGATCGCGAAGTACAAGGTCACGCCGAAGGCCGGCTCGCAGAGCAACCCCGTCTACGCCGCCATGGTCGAGAGCCTCGACGACGCCGTCGGTCGGGTGCTGAAGAAGCTCGACGATCTGAAGCTGGCCGACAACACGATCGTCCTCTACACGTCGGACAACGGCGGCCTGGCGACGACCGAGGGCGGGCCGACCGGGGCGACGTTCAACGCTCCGCTGCGCGAGGGCAAGGGCTTCCTCTACGAGGGCGGCATCCGCGTGCCGCTGATCGTTCGCTGGCCCGGCGTCGTCAAACCCGGCACCGTCACCAGCGAGGTGACGTGCAGCATCGATTTCTTCCCGACGCTGCTCGAAGCCTGCGGCATCCAGAGCAAGGCCAAGCCCGATGGTGTCAGCTTCCTGTCAGTCCTCAAGGGGGGCACGATGCCGGCCCGGTCGATCTACTGGCACTACCCGCACTACTCCAACCAGGGCGGCAAGCCCGGCTCGGCCATCCGCGTCGGCGATTACAAACTGATCGAGTTCGCCGAGGATGGCCGACGCGAGCTGTTCAACGTGAAGACCGACCTCTCCGAGTCGCGCAACCTGATCGCCACGAAGCCGGACGTGGCGAAGGAGTTGGCCGGGGTGCTGGACGCCTGGCGGAAGGCGGTCGGTGCGAAGGCGATGACGCCGAACCCGGCCTTCGTGCCGAACCCGCAGGCGAAGAATGGTACGATCACCCTGCACGGCAAGACGGCCCTCGTCCACGGTGTCCAGCTTCGCTACGAGCCGCTGCCGCACAAGCAGACGCTCGGCTTCTGGACGATGAAGGACGACTGGGCCGAGTTCGAGTTCACCGTCATGAAGCCGGGCACGTTCACGGTCGAGATACTCCAGGGCTGCGGCGCTCGCAGCGGCGGCTCCGAGGTCGAGTTGGCCGTCGATGATAGGAAGGTGACATTCACCGTCGAGGAGACGGGCGGCTTCCAGAACTTCAAGGCCCGCGAGGTCGGCACACTGACGCTCGACAAACCAGGTCGCTACACGCTCACGGTCAGGGCGAAGACGAAGCCGGGCGTCGCGGTCATGGACCTGCGGCAGATCACGCTCCGACCGCGGCCGTGATGGCGGCCCCCATTTAGCCGCCGGCTTGCCGGCGGCTAAATGAAGAGGCTCGCCGGCGAATTTCCTGGCGAATTATCCCAATCTCGGCTCATCTGGAGCGAAGTTCCTGTCGAACCCACTTGAGGAGGTGACTCATGCCGTCGTGGATGGTCTGGCTCCGGGCGATGGGCCTCGCCCTGGTGCAGGAAGCGCCGCGAGCCCTCGTCGGGATGCTGCCGTTCGGTGAAAATCTCTATCGCATCGCCGGGCGCTTTCACGAGAACCTGGCCAACGCCCAGAAGCCCGACGAGAGTCGGCAGGCGATCGAGGCCCTCGTCGCCCAGCCGCCGGAGGCCGTGGCGGCCGCCGTCACGCGGATCGCCGAGGAGATCGCGCCGCCCGAGGTGCGGCTGACCCTGGCCCGCACGCTCGCCCTGGCCCCCGAGGTGGCCCGCCGCTCGATGCGCCGACCGGAAGACCCCAGCGGCAAGACGATGCCCAAGGGCGTTCCGCTCGATCGGCCCGCGATGCTCGTGCCGTTCATCCCGCCCGCGCCGCCGCGTTTCGAGGCCGGCCAGACGCTGCCGTTCCTCAACCGCTGGCGACTCGTCGAACGTCTCGGCTCGGGCGGCTTCGCGGAAGTCTGGAAGGTCTGCCACCCCGACGACGAGGATCTCGCCGCCGCCTACAAGTTCTTCCTGCCCGAGACGACGCGCTTTCTACCGCACGAGATCGCCGTGCTGCGTCAGGTCCGCCGGCTCGGCCCCTCGACCACGACGGGCATCGTCAAGCTGGAGGATTTCGACGTCGAGGCGGAGACACCGTGGCTGCGCTTCGAGTGCATCGACGGTGGCGATCTCGTCGCCCACGCGGCGGCCCATTTCGGCCCGAAGGCGACGGCGTTCCTCCTGGAACTGGCCCGCATTGTCGGCCGCTGCCACCAGTTGAGCCCGGCCGTGGTGCATCGCGACCTGAAGCCGTCGAACATCCTGCTGCGTCGGGACGGTGACAGGTGGATGCCAGTGATCGCCGACTTCGGCATCGGCGCGACCTGTGCGGCCGCGGCGCTGGATCAGGACCGGATCGCCACGCAGCACCGGGCCACCCTGCCGACGGAGTTGCTCGGCTCGCACACGGCCCTGTACGCCTCGCCGGAGCAGAAGGCGGGCCAGCCGCCGCATCCGCGCGACGACGTCTACTCCCTCGGCGTGCTGTGGTATCAGCTGCTGACGGGCAACCTGAACAGCGCCGCCCCGACGGGGAACTGGCACCGCAAACTCGCCGCCCTCGGCGTCAACGCCGACCTGATCGATCTGCTCGGCTCCTGTGTCGATGAGGTGTCCGAACGCCCGACCGAGGCGGCGGTGCTGGCCGCGAGGATTGCCGCCTCCCTGGGCCAGTCGGTGAGCGATCCCGTCGAGCCGGTCGTGCCGCCGGTGGTTGCAGTGCCGACACCGACACGCAAGCCGCTGGGCTCGTCGCAGGCCGAGAAGCAGCAGGTGGCGCGGCAGGCCCATGACCGGGCCAGGGCCCACGAGAAGGTCGGCAACTTCGTGGCAGCCGTGGCCGAGATCGAACCGCTGGAGGATCACCTTCAGGAACCGGGCTACCTGTCATCGCTCCGCGACCGCGCGGGGGAGGTCGCCGCGCTGGAGGAGGAGATCACCCGTCTCGACAACGAGGCGAAGCTGACCTGGCTCCATCGTCCCAGGATCGAGCGCTGGAAGCAACTCGTGCCGCCGATGGCGAAGGAACTCGACGGCCTGCTGGCCCAGATTCCCGACATCGAACGGACCTTCACGGTCCCGAAACTCGCCCTGAAGATGGCCCTGGTTCCGCCCGGCGAGTTCTGGATGGGCGGCGGCGACGGCACTTGCGGCGACCGGTTGGTGAAGATCGAGCGGCCGTTCTACCTGGGCATCTACCCAGTGACGCAGCGGCAGTGGCTGACGCTGATGGGCAGCAATCCCAGCCATTTCGGCAAGAGCGGTGGCGATCTGGACGTGTACCCGGTCGAGAGTGTCTCCTGGGATGAGGTTCAGGAGTTTCTGCGTCGGCTGAACTCGGAAGAAAAATCGGTTAGTGGCTGGGTGTACCGCTTGCCGACGGCGGAGGAGTGGGAATATTCTTGTCGAAGTCCGGTGCCTTCTCCGGCAACTTCGGCGGCCTGCAAGACGCACTGCGGGTTCTCGTTTTATTTCGATTCCCCGACCAACGATCTGTCGTCTAAACAAGCGAATTTCGACGGCAACTATCCCGTGGGCGGAGCCTCGAAGGGTGCCTACCTTCGGCAGACGACGAAGGTGGGCTCGTATCGGCCGAACGGTCTGGGGCTGTACGACCTTCACGGGAACGTCTGGGAGTGGACGAATTCTTCCGAGGGCT
>CAYYJM010000146.1:11634-15479 GCA_964471755.1 uncultured Alcaligenaceae bacterium | reverse complement strand
GCTCGCTGCGTGCGCGGCTCTGACAGACAGCCCTGACGTGTCAGGGCCTGACACGGCCGATGGCGTCCTGCCATTTCTTGAACGCCGCCGTTCGGCTCGCCGTGTCGGTAAAGCCGAGTCGCTCGGCTGACGGCAGCGTCTTGAGCCCCGGCACCGCCTGGAAATACGGGAAGCCGTACTCGGCCAGCGATTCGCCCTTCAGGTGCAGGATCGCTGCTAGAGCCACGTCCGCCAGCTCGGCGTTCAGCTTGATCGGCCCCAGGGTTATCGATCCGACCGCCGTCCGATCACTCAGCAACGGCGAGAGCATCGCCACGTCGGCCGGGTCGCCCAGGCGAGCGAGCATCAGGATCGCCAGGGCGCGGGTGGCAGCCGGAATCGTCAGAGTCGTCGCCAGCCGCTGGCCCCATTCACGGGCACCGGTCAACTCGAGTTCACCGGCCAGAGGCAGCGTCACGCGATGGACCGCCTCGCTGCCCCGTTGCAGGACCGCCAGCACCAGCGGAGCCCGACCCGGGTCCGCCAGGAAGGCGTTGCGCAGCGCCTCGCGATGAGCCAGGATGTTGAGCCCGGAATACAGGGCGTTCAGCGTGCCCGGCTCGACGGTCACCCGCGGATCGCTCGCGACCAGGAGCAGGGCCGGCAGTGTCGTCAAGGCCGCGCGGTCACGCTGCGGCTGAAGGAACTCCGCCGCCAGGGACTTCGCCCGTTCGGCGACCAGGGCCCCGGCCTTCTTCGGCTCCTTCGCCGACACGTCGAGGAACGTCGGATCGGCCGAGTAGATGCCGGCGAAGAGCTTGCGCGTCGCCGTCGGGCCGACCACCGAACGGAAGCGTTCCCAGCCGGGCAGAGCGGTCATCGAGCGATCGTCGGCATCGTCGAGGAAAGTCTGGATGCGAGCCTTGCGGTCGGCCTCGCGGACCTGGGTGAGCAGGCGAAAGCACTGGGCCCGAACCTCGACATCGGCGTCGTGCGTGCCGGCTTCGAGGGCCGGTTCGGCCGCCAGGCCGAGGGCCCGCAGCGCCTGGTTGGCGGCCTCGCGCACCTCGAACGCGGGATCGCCCAGCCGGCGAATGAGCGCCGCCGGGTCGGGCGATGGAGCGTCCGCAGCGAGCGGCACCAGGGTCAGGAGCAATGCGGCGAACGTCACGGCTGCCCCTCCGGTTTCTCGTTCTTCATCTCGGCCTTGAGCTTCTCCCACTTCTTCATGACGGCCTGGCGTTCCTCGTTGTTGGCAAAACCGAGGCTCGACGGGGCCGTGTCGAACGGCCGCATCTGTGGGATGATCTTGTAGTACGGGAAGCCGAAATCGCCGAGCTGCTTGCCGGCCTTGAAGACGAGCCCACCCAGGACCACGTCGCGCACCTCGGCCTTGAGTGTCAATCGATTGACACCCATGTTGCCGATGGTCGTGGTGTCGGTCAGCAGCGGTTCCAGGGCGGCGAGGTCCTCCGGCTTGCCGAACTCGATCACCGTCAGGATGGCCTGACCGCGAGCGTAGCCGGCCAGCCCCTTCATCAGGGCCGCCTTGCGCGCGACCGGCAGCGCCTCGACGGCCAGGCCCATCTGCTTGGCCAGGGAGAATTCCTGTTGCAGCGTCGAGGCGTTATTCGTCTTCGCGGCGGAGTCCTTCAACAGCTTGCGGAGAGCCGGCTTGATCGTGTCCTCGATGATCGTGTTGCCGCCCAGGTTCTGGGCCAGGTAGTAGCACTGCTGGATCTGACTGAAATCGGGCTTCTCCAGCAGAGCCTTCGCCTGCCGGGCGAAGACCGGCTTGAGCGTGTCCTCGACCAGGTCGCCCAGTTCAAGACTGCGAGCCTGGTAGATCACCTGCGACAGTCGGCCGATGTTGCCCGGTTGCTCGATCACGGCCAGGACGCGCCTTCGGGCTGCTGGTCGGAGCGCCCCATCAATCGCCTCATTCAGGTTCAGCATGCGGGCCAGGTTCAGGGCCGTGTTGAAGCGGTTGTCGTCCTCGGGATGCTCGGCCGCCTCGGCGATCAGCCGACAGACCGCCGGTTGCAGCGCCTGCGTCATCTCGGCATCGAGTTGCAGGTTGCGAGCCAGGTTGATCGCCTGGTAGAAGCTGTTCGGATCGCTGGGTCTCTCGCTGGTCTTTTGCACCAACTTCAGGACGGCCGGCTTGAGGATCTCGTCGCGGATGTCCGTCAACTGAAGCGTCTGGCAGGTGTACGTCGCCTGATAGAAGACGTTGGTATTGCTGAAGGCGGTGCCGTCCTCGACCGCCCTGGCGGCCGTCTCGGCCAGGCGACGCACTGCTGGCGCCAACCGGGGCAGGAGCACCTGCTTGAGCCCGGCCGCCTGGGCCAGTTGAACGAGCTGGTTCACCTTGTTCGGATCGGGCTTCTCGCCGAGCGACTCGATCGCCTTGATCGCGGCCGGGTGCAGGGTCGCGTGGATGTACTCGGTCAGCCGCAGATTGTTCGCCAGATAGGCCGTCTGGAGCAACTGATTCGGATCGTCGTCGGCCCGCGCGGTCAGCACACACGTCGCCAGCCGGCGTGCCACCAGGTCGGCCGCAATCAGTTCGCGGACGTCTGGCTGGTAGAGCATCGTCGTGAAGGCATTGAAGGCAGTCTGTTCGAGTTTCGGCTCCAGGCTCGCCGCCAGCAGGGCCATGTAGACATGGTCGGCCCGAGTCTGGCCCTGGCGTGGACGCCCACCACGACCCCAGAGTGCCGTACACAGCTCGGCTGCCTGGCCCGCCACCTGTTTGGGGTTCTTCTGGAGCTTCTCGAACAGGGCCCGGTCGCGCTGGTACATCTCGTAGTAGGCCAGTCGGGCGACGCGATCGTCCCCGGCTCGTTCCTTGAACGCCGCCCAGCCAGGGAACGGCTCGTCCTTCGGGTCGGTGCCAGCCAGGAACGCCTCGACGCGCGGCCCGCGATCGGTTCGGATCGCCTCCAGCAGGTCGGCACACACGCGGCGGATCTCGGCATCGGGGCTCTTGAGGCCCGCTTCGAGATGGACGATGGCCGCCCGGTCCAGCTTGCGCAGAGCGACGGCGGCGGCCTCACGAACGGCCGGCTCCGGATCGCCGAGTCGCTGGACGAGAGCCTCGGCGGACGGCGACTCCTGGCCCCTGGCCCCAAGGGCGACCAGCAAAACCACGAGTAGTGAGAGCAGCACCGGACGCATGAGTGAGCTTCCTTGGTCGGGATGTCTGGTCCCAGTGTAAGCGTCGATGCCAGGGGAATGCAAGCAACTCGGCGAATTCCAGCCCAGTCCTCCTTCACCTCGACACCGGGAGGATCTCCAGCCGTGCCTCGGCCAGGGTGATACCGTCGCGCCCCTCGTGACGAGCGCGAAGCAGGACTGGCATGTTGAACGGCCCGTTCGCCTCGGCCGTGAAATGGAGGCGGATCGTCGCGCTGTCGGCGTTCGCCGGGATGACGATCGACTCGGCCGTGACGCCGTGGAGGTGAGTCGGCACCACAAGCGCCACCGCTACCGCCCCAGGCAGATCGCGAGCCCGGACGACCTTCACCGGCACCGCGACGGTCTCCCCTGGTCGAGCTTCGATCGCGGCGGCGCCGGCTTCCAGGCCGAGGCGGCCCGTCTCGACCACGGTCACGATTTGATCGTTCTGCCCCGTCTGGCTGTAGCGGACCTCCTGTTCCCGACCGGCGTCCTTGACCTTGCCGGTGGCCATGATGCACACACGGCAAGTCCGGCCGATTTCCATGTCCGGGGCGAGCTGGATGGCATACTCGAAGCGATCCTGGCCCGGCGGAATCGTGATCACCGGCCCGGTCACGCCCTGAAGGTGACGCGCCTGCCTGTCGGCAAGACGGATCTCCAGCGGCCCCTCGAAGCCGTTGCGT
>CAYYJM010000146.1:5496-11624 GCA_964471755.1 uncultured Alcaligenaceae bacterium | reverse complement strand
CGCGTCTGCGCCTGCTTGGCGACGCCGAAGTCCGTGAGGTAGACGTGCTCCTCGTCGAGGTCGGAGGACGCGCCAATCAGGATGTTCTCGGGCTTCACGTCGCGGTGGACGAGCCCGCGGGCATGGGCGGCGTCGAGCCCCGAGCCGACCAGCGCATCTCGTAGTCGGCCACGACCTTGAACGGAACCGCGAGCGCGACGCCGAGCAGGAGCGGCACCGACCGCTTCGTTTCGCCAGCGGTGCCGACGAGTCGAAGCCTTGCGGGGCCGAGGGACGCATCGCTCCTGGCGGTCAGGGTCACGTCCGCCGTGGCGGCACCTTTGGCGATCTGGACCGAGGCCGCCGACACACCGGGTGGCAGGCCCTCGACTGTTATCGCGATCGGCTCCGTGAAGCCGCCCAGGCGCTCGACCTGAACGCGCATCTTGACCGACTGGCCGCGTTCCACGTTGAGCGTCTCGGCGGGCAGCTTGAGGCGGAAGCCCGGTTCCGGCGGCGTGACCCGGACGCGATAGCCGAAGTCCGGTCCACCGCGTCTCGGAAAGCGGTCGCTCACTTCCAGCGTGTAGACGCCATCGGCTGGCGGCGTGAACGTCAACGTCGGCTCCGGCTGGCCGACCTTCGCCTCGACCCTGGCGAGACTCTTGCCCTTCGTGTCCTTCACCTCGATCGCGCCCTGCAACCGCGAACCGAGCCGGGCCGCCCGCATCTCGAACGACACCGCACGGCCCTTGATCAGTTCGAGACGCCACGAGCCCACGCTGCCCGGTTCCTCGATTCGGCCATTCAGGACGACCGGCGGTGACACCACCCTGTCGCTGGTCTGCACCTCCGGGAGCGTGTCGAGATCGAGCAGCACCGGATTGCTTCCCGGCACGAGCGGCAGGTGGACCGGCTCCTCGACATCGGGAAGGGGGACCGAGATCGCCTTCTCGGGCAGTCCCTGGCCCACGGCCTTCACGGTCACTGGCTGACCTCGTCGGCCGCCGAGCGGAAAGCCGGCATCGACCCACGGCCCATTCGTGATCGTCAGCCGGTAGACGTGGGCCTGGCTTCCGCCCAGCGTGCTGTCATCGACCTGCACAGTGTAGACGGCATCCATCGGCGCGGTGAACCGAACACGCGGATCACGGCCTTCGGCGTCGTCGTTCTCGGCCAGCATGCGGCCGTCCGGGGCGTGGATCTCCAGCCGGGCGTCGAGCGGCGAACCGAAGCGGGCCGCCTCGATCGACGCGGTGATGGTCGTGCCCTTCTTCAACTCGACCGTCCAGCGATCCACGTCCCGGCGCGGGAAGATCCGACCGTTGATCGTGAGCGGGAACGGCACCGCCACGGGGACCGGGTCGCCGTCGATCTCCGCCTCGACGATTTCGGGAAGTTCGCCGACGATGAACGAGAGCCCGGCCGCAACGCCCTCGGCGGTCCAGACATGGCCCCGGCGTGGACCCGGGGGAGCATCCGGCGCGATGCGAACGGTCCCGGCCAGGTCACGCGGATAATCCTCCTGCCGCTGCGATTCGGGCAGGGGTAGCATCGGTCCCTCGAACCAGGTCGTCGGGATCGACTTCACCTCTGCCGACGCGACGACACCCGGACCATCGAGGGCGAATCCGCACTTCTGGCCGAGAAAGAGGCCGCCGACCTTGACGTGGACCGTCGTGCCGCGCTGACCGCCGGCCGGGAACAGGTACGACGCGACCGGCGGATTGGCCCGCGCCGCACCAGCGATCGCCAGAACCACGCAAAGGACGACGAGACATCGCATGGCGGACCTCGTTCTTGCTCAGAGCAGTTCCTGGATCACCTTCCCGTCGTTGACGATCTTGACCGGCCGACCCTCGGGCGTGAACAGTTCCTCTTCCGGGTCGATGCCGAGTAGACGGCAGAGCGTCGCGGCCAGATCCTCGGGGCCGTACGGGTCGGTCGCCGGTCGCTCGGCCCGGCTGTCCGATTTGCCGACGACGCGGCCGCCCTGGATGCCGCCGCCACCCAGAGCCACGGTGAACGCCGGCCCCCAGTGATCGCGCCCGGCATTCTTGTTGATCCGTGGCGTCCGGCCGAACTCGCCGGTGACGATGACCAGCGTCGAGTCGAGCAGACCCCGGTCGGCCAGGTCGCGGAACAGCGTGGACAGGGCCGAATCGAGAGCCGGCAGGAGCTGCCCCTTGAGGACGGCGAAGTTGTTGTCGTGCGTGTCCCAGTTGCTGTGATCGATCGTCACGCAGCGGACGCCGGCCTCGACCAGACGCCGGGCCATCAGGCACGACTGACCCAGGTTGTGCCGGCCGTACTCGTCGCGGAGTTTGTCGCTCTCGGCGTGGATGTCGAACGCCTTGCGAGCCGCAGCCGACGTGGACAGCTCGAATGCCTTGCGCTGAAAGACACTCACCGCCCGGGCCTGGCGATTGGCGGTCACCTCGGCCTGACGCTGGAACCGATCCAGTTCGCCCAGGAGCGTCTTGCGGTCGTCGATGCGCTCGGCGGCGATCGTCGGTGGCGGAACGATGTCCGGCACGGCGAAGTCCGGTGCGTTCGGGTCGGCGTCGATGACGAAGGGAGCCATCGCGGGGCCGAGGTAGGCCGGGCCGCAACTCGGGTGCAGCTTCGGCAGGCAGACGTACGGCGGCACCGAGCCGCGCGGCCCGAGCTTGCGAGCGATGATCGAGCCGAAACTGGGCCGGGTGTTGTTCGGCGAGATGCTCGGGTTGAAGCCGGCTCCCGGGAAGTAGCCGGTCAGCAGGTAGTGATCGGCCGGGCCGTGATCGGAGTTGCGATGACGGAACGATCGCACCAGCGAGAAGTGCTTCGCCGTGCGGGCCACGCGCGGCAGATGTTCGCAGAACTGCACTCCTGGCACGCTCGTCGCGATGGGCCGAAACTCGCCGCGAAACTCGGCCGGTGCGTCGGGTTTCAGGTCGAACGTGTCGATGGTGCTGAGGCCGCCGTGCAGAAAGAGGTAGATCAGCGACACATCTCGCGGCGACTTCGCGGCGAGCAGTCGCGGCAGCGACCACGTTGAGCCGAGCAGGCCGGCCATGCCGAGACGGAGTACGTCACGGCGGGTCTGACCGTCACAGAAGGATCGCGTCATGGTCGGACCTCCACCTGTTGTTTCGCCGCCGCCTTGCTGGCGGTCGTTGCGTCGAAACTCCGTGGCCCGCGACTCCGTCGCGGAAGACAGAAGTACGCCACGGAGTGGCGTGCCACCTTGTGGCGATTCTATCGCAACGATTCGCCGGTTACGCCCAAATAATGGCGGCTCGTCTATCGTTACTTACGGTGAGAACGCGAGCAACTCCTCCAGATGCACCTGCACCGATTCGGCGAGACGCTCCCGGTTATAGCCGCCTTCCAGACAACTGACGACCCGGCCCTGAGCGTGCGTTTTCGCCACGGCCAGCACCTCACGCGTTAACGTGCCGAAATCCTCGACTTCCAGACCGAGTGAGCCGATCGGATCCTGAACGTGCGCGTCGAAGCCTGCGCTGATCAGAACGAGCTGCGGCCGAATCGCGTCGGCCGCCTTCTCCAGGGCGGCACGAAAGGCGGCGTGATAGTTCTTGCGCGAGGTGCCAAATCCGATCGGCACGTTCCGTGTGGTTCCCAGTCCCTGGCCGGTGCCGGTCTCATCGTCATCACCGGTGCCGGGGTAGAATCCCATGCCGAAACGATGGATGCTGAGGAAGAAAACGTCGCCTGCCGCGTAGAAGACGTCTTGCGTGCCGTTGCCGTGGTGAACGTCCCAGTCCACGATCAGGATGCGGTCGAGTTGGTGCGCGGTCCGGGCGTGATGGGCGGCCAGGGCGATGTTGTTGAACAGACAGAAGCCCATGCTGCGAGTCGGCGTCGCGTGATGGCCCGGCGGTCGGACCAGACACAGGGCGGTCTTCTCCGGGCCGGTCAGGACCGCCTCGACGGCCGCCACGCACGCCCCGGCCGCGGCCAGACCAACGGCACACGACCTCGATGACAGGACCGTGTCAGGGCAGAGTCGGCCGCCGCCCCGTTCGGCCAGCGACTGGACCGCCTCGACCATCCTCGGCCCATGCAGGCGAGCCACGGCCTCGGTGGTCAACGGCTCGAACGTGCCGGCCTGGCACCGCTTCGTCAGCCCGGCCGCGTCCAGGCGGGCCGTGATGGCACGCAGTCGGTCGGCATTCTCGGGATGACTGCCCGTGTCGTGTTCGAGGTAGATCGGATCGGTGTACAGCAGCGTCATGCCGGGTTCCTCACGGGTGGGCGTGCATCACGCAGATCCAGCGGCCATCCGCGAGCGGAACGGCTCCGAAGCCGACCTTCTGTACGCGCGGATCGATCAGCGGGATACGGTGGTAGAGCGTGTCCATCCAGCCGGTGAGCGAAGCGAGCGGCTCGAGCGACGTGGCGATGACACTGGCCTTGCCCGCCTTCGCTCCCTCGGGCGTGTAACCCGGTAGTTTCGGATCTTCATTGTGCATGCCCAGGCCCACGGTCGAGGGATGGCCCAGGTTCACCTTCAGGTACTCGGCGTGCTTGGCGCAGGCGGCCGACAGGGTCGCGTCGAGCTGGGCCGGTGTCAGGCCACAGGTCGCCCGGTAAGCGTTGAGCAGGGCCAGGGCCTTCGCCTCGAGGACGCCACGTTCCCCTTGCCGGGCGCTGGCCGCCTCCGTCGTGAATGTCCAGGTCGAACGCCACGGCTTGCCGTCAATACTGGCCGACATCTGGACTTCATAGACCGTCGCCGGTTCCAGCGGTGTCTTCGGCACCAGCATGATCGCGTTCTGCCGAACGTCCGCGACGGCCGGCTCACTCGGTGTCGACCGCCAGCACTCGACGGCATCGCCGTCCTTCTTGCGCAGCTTCGTCTCGATGTTGGTCAGTTCGCTGCGCGTCCAGCACTGGGCGGTGATCGCGTAGCCGGCCCGGTCGCGCTGTTTGGGGTCTGCCACCGGATGCAGCGTCGCGCGGGCCGGATAGAGGAGCGGCACCTCCCGCGCGTTCGGCGACGGAAAGCAGGTCGGCGGCGGCGGCACGAACGGCTCGGCGAAGCGCCGTAGTTCGAGGACCCACAGTTCGCCGCCGATCGGATCGCGCGTCACACCGA
Organism: uncultured Alcaligenaceae bacterium; assembly: GCA_964471755.1. Classification (GTDB taxonomy): domain Bacteria; phylum Planctomycetota; class Planctomycetia; order Gemmatales; family Gemmataceae; genus CAYYJM01. The sequence continues at coordinate 6,541 of CAYYJM010000146.1, read as the reverse complement.
TGCCGATCTTCTTCAGACCGGGATGCAGAGCCGTCGCCCGGTTGGTGTACATCCCCACCATGTACTCGATCGGTTCGAGACCGATCATGCTGCGCAGCGTGACCGTGGTCGGCGCGACCTTTCGGCCTTCCGGAGTCGAGCCGGGCAGGGCCGGATTCTGATCCCGCAACTCCAGATCCCTCTTCTCGGGCAGATTCCTGGCCAGGTAGCGAGCGTGGGCCTGACACGCCGATGACAGTTCCCGGTCCACCTCGACCTTCTCCAGGCCGGCGGCCTGGCGGTAGTGGTTCAGACGTTCCACGACCGGGCCGATGGCCTCGATCGGGTCGCTCTCGGTCGCGGTCGTGAAGGCGTACTTCCGTTGCAGCAGGGCTCCGTTGACCTTGCACGCGAGGTGAACGGTGTACTTCGTCGCTGGCTTGAGCGGCGCTTTGGGGAACAGGCAGAGCGAGTTCTGCTGGCTGGATTTGTGCTTGAGGTTGGCCGGCTCCTGCGGCGACGAGAACCAGGCCGGCACTTCCTGCATCGCGTCGTCGAACAGTTGGCCTCGTGCCGTGGTGATGACCATGCGCGGCGTGAACGAGGCCGTGATCGGGTACCCGGCCTGCGGACTCTTCGCCAGCGGGATCGGATCGGGAACCTCATTGCCGGGAAACGTGGTGGGCACGTCGGTCTGATTCGGCACCGGGTAGAGGACGAGCGTGCCAGTGCCGAGCCGGACGGACGGTGCCCCGGATGCGGGCGGCTTCGGCCCGAGCGGCTCGGCAGCCGATGTGGTCAGGAGCATGCCGAGCAGGATTCCACACACGAACCAGCGACCGATGAGCATGGCCGGCCCCTCCCGAGAGACGTTTCACCCAGTGTACGTCGTCTGGGAGGGCTGGCAACCGAGGTCAATACCACTTATCGACGTAGCTGCCGAACGGTCGGCCGTACGGGTTCGTCAACTCCTTCAGGATGTTGATGATCGTGGAGGACGTCTCGGACCATGTCGGGGCGAGTTGGCGCGGCGCCTCAAAGGTAGCGGGGGACAATTCAGCCCTGA
>CAYYJM010000146.1:0-5486 GCA_964471755.1 uncultured Alcaligenaceae bacterium | reverse complement strand
TGCGGACCGATCGGATCGTTCGCCATTCGGACCGTCATGTTGAAGGTGATCGGGCCGAAGCCGACGCCGGTATCGCCATCCTCGTATTCGGTCCCGGCAACGATCCGGAAGGTGTAGCTACCCGGGCCGAGAAGCCACTGGAGCCGGATCGTCTCTCCGACCATGATCTGGTCGGTCGCGTAGAGTGGCGTGGGATCCGGATTACCGAGGGAGTTGTTGTCGTACACTTCCACGACGACGGAACCGCCCGCGCCCGCGGCGGTGAACTGGATGTCCAGCAACTCGGTCGCGGTCAGTTCCATGGTCCGGAACGATTGCAGGGCGTTCTTGAAATCATCCGCAGTCAGGGGCGTTTCCGGCGGCGTGGCCGGGATCTCCTCACCGATCGTGTCCGTGAAGGTCGGCGCGATGTCCGCCTCCTCGGGCACCTTGAACTGAGCGTGGAGGCGGTAGGCGACGCCAGAATTGTTCACGTCCACGACGCGCAGGTAGTACGGTGTGCCCGTTGTGCTGGCCGCGTAGTTCGCCTCGATGACGTAGGTGCCGTTGCCGCTGGTGACGACTCGGGCACCGAGGTCCGTCCCATTGTCATCGACGAGCGAAACGAATGCCTGGGAGGAGGAGGCCGACAGGCTCAGCGTGATCTGCACCAGACCGGCCGCGGCGGGCGACGTGACCGAGTAGACATCCACGTCGTTCACCACGTCGTTCGCCTCGTTGCGCAGGTCCGGATCGAGGATGCCCTGAGCAACCCAGTTGGGTCGCGCACCCGTACTCTGATCGGTCCGCTTCATGGCGGCGGCTTCGCCTTCGCCGCTGGTGTCATGCGCCGATAGAGTGGCGTAGACGTTGTTGAAGGTGGTTTCCAGCCGGCCAGCCACCTCCTCGGAGTTCGGGGACAGCAGCAGGTTATAGCGGCCGATGGCGAAATCGTCTCCGACGGCGCTCACCTTGAAGAAGTAGGTCGCTCCGGCAGTCGCGGTGATGCTGGCCAGGCCGTCCACGTCCGCGGTCTGGACGAAGTTGACACCGATCAGCTGGCCGTTCGTGTCATAGTCCCCCTGGTAGACGTCGAGTTGGAGGTGTGCCAGGCTGAAGTCGGCCGTGTCCAGTTGAATCTCGAAGTCCGGATTGGTTTCCGCGCCGCGGACCTTGTACCAGAACCAGTCGGTGTCGGTGGCCGTCGTGATGTCACCGTAGATGTTGAGCGGTGGCGGCCCGTCGTAGGACGCCTCGTTCGGCTCCAGTGTCTTGAGGTCGGTGCGGTACGTCTGTCTCGCCGCCCGCATGAACTTATACGCCGTGGCGAAGGTATCGTTGTTGGTGATATTGTTCTGGGTATCGACCTCGAAACGGTCGGCCTGGCGGACGCCGTACAGACGCTGGATGGCATCGACATCGTCTTTGACCGAGACATCATTGCTGACCCACAGACCTTGCCGTGGCTCGACGTAGTAGTTGAACATGACCGAGTCGGGCTCGTTCAAGTTGCCCTTGACGCCCAGGGCGTGGCCGACTTCCTGGAGGACGGTCGTATACAGGTCGTACTTTCCCGCCTCCCCCGTGGTGGTGAACGCCTCGGTGGTGTTGATGACGATGTCTCCCGACCAGGTGCCCAGGACTGGGTCGTAGGGAGTCGCCATCGCCAGCGACTTCGGGCCGAGCGGAGCGCCGGCAATGCGAAGGTCGCCGAAGCGGAAGTCCCCCTGTGAGAAGCCGGCCGTGCCCAGGGCGTGGCCGCCACCGAGCGGGACTTCCTCCTCGACGACGTGGACATCGATATTGGCAACACTCAGCCAGCTCTGAACGGCCCGAAGAATCTCGCCTTGCCAGACCGCCGTGTCGATCCCCTGGGCGGCGAACGCCGCGTCCAGGTCGCTGCCGTCCAGGTCACTGGTCTGCTGCGAACCGACGCTGGTTCCGTCCGGAACAAAGCTGAGCGAGAGCTGGGAAGCATCCACCCAGGGAGTGCCAAAAAAGGCGGGAACGTCGCGGTCTTCCAACCGCTCCAAACACAGGGAGATAGAAGGTCGCATCGGGAGGGGATCTCGCTTGTCCAAGAGTGCGCGGGGAGTAACTCTCGGTCAACGCGGCAGGAACGACGACATCTCCTCTTGTGTTTGTCGGGTACGCAACGCACGTTCCACGGCCACAAACACGGAGTCGCCCAGGCCCCGTTGACAGATCGAATACAGATCCTGGCGACACTCCATGAAGAATGCAATCACCTGCGGATCCCACTGGGTTCCGGCTCCGGCGAGCAGGATCGAGTCAATCCGCTCGGGAGGCAAGGCTGGACGATAGGGGCGCTCCGCCATCATGGCATCGCACGAATCTGCCACGGCCATGATACGCGCCATCAAGGGAATTGCATCCCCAGAAATGCGATCCGGGTAGCCTTTTCCATCAAATCGTTCGTGATGGTTCCGGACACCGGGTCGCAGGTGTTGCAACGATTTGATGGTGCAGATCAAACGATCACCGATGACCGGATGTTCCTGAATGTGCAGGCGTTCCTCTTCGGTCAGAGAGCCGGGCTTCAGCAAGACGCTGTCCCGGATGCCGATCTTGCCGATATCGTGGAGAAGACCGGCCAGATACAGATCGCTCTGCATGCCGGACGACACGCCCATCTGCTTGCCCAGACGGACGGCAATGCGGGCGACACGTTCGCTGTGTCCCCAGGTGAACGGGTCCTTGGCATCGATCGACGCCGTCAGGCAGCGGACCAGGTCGAACAGCGTTTCGCGTAGTCGGTCGTAGGTCTGCGACTGCTGCCGATGGTTCAGCACCATGCGGCGAGCCAGTCGCAGCACCTTCACGTCAGTGGGCGAGAACCGTTTCTCGGGCTGGAAGTTCAGAGCGATCAACCGACTGCCGCGGCTCTTGCTGAGTCGGAGCATCACCGCGCTGGAAGGCCAGGGCGATACGGGCCGCTCCGCGCCGGCAAGGTGGAAGATCTGGGAATCTCCGGCAAGCGATTCCTTTGCCTCGAGATGGGCCAGGAACCCCTGGAGCCAGCGCTCGGAAAGAGCAGTCTGACCCACCGCACAGAAGGGCTCCTCGCCACTGCCGCGATGCCAGACGACGGCGTCGGCTCCAAGGCATTCCTGGGTCGAGCGGAGCAGAAGCCGGATCTGGGCGCTGGCGTGGTCGCAGCGCTGGATCGCCTCGCCGAATCGTTCCAGCACGTCCCAGGCCGCCTCCAGGTGAAGACCCGGAACGGTTTGCTGGCCGCCAACAACTGGGGTGAGTTCACTCACGGACGTGTACCTCCCGGGAGGGGTTCAACTCGTGGTTGAGGCGTGGCGTAGCGACCGAGTAGTCGGGCCGCCTCCGCGATCGCGATGCGCCGGGGATCGTGCTTCAGAGTGGTCAAATCCGGATCGATCTCGACCAGGTCGAGACCGTACCCTTGCCGCAAAGCTCGGGACAGCAACCGGAGGGCCTCGTTCTGGTAGCGGGATTCGTCACTCGACCCCGCCAGGCGGGCGTAGATGCCGGCCACCTGGTACGCCGTTTCCGGGCCGTCATCCAGCGTCAGAGCCTGGCGAGCATCGCGCAGAGCCTGGGAACGCTCTCCCAGGCGGGCGTGGAGAACACCCCGTGAGGCGTGGACTCCCGCCAGGTTCGGATAGTTCTTCAGCACCCGATCGAGACGAGCGATGGCCTCACGGGGCTGATCCAGCTTTTCGGAGTAGATGCTGGCCTGGTTGTTCAGGCCGGCCACGGATCGCGGATTGAGGCGGACGGCCGCCTCGAAATCGGCCAGGGCTGCCGGGATGTCGGTCGGCAGGCGAGCCACGCCGCGAACGATGAAATCCTCCTCGCTCTCTGGCTGGCGGCGCAGCACCTCGGCACGATCCTGCTCGCTCCCTGCGGCCTCTCCCAGGCTGGCTCGCAGCCGGGCACGGGTCGCGAAGGCCCGGTTCGTTGTCACGCCCTGACGGATGGCGGTGTTCACATCGGCCAGGGCCTGGTTCGGTTCACCGATTCCCTCCCACGCCTGGGCCCGATGAAGATACACCTCGGCCAGGGCGGGGCGGAGTCGCAGCGCCTCCGAGAAGTCGGCCTCGGCCTCGGAGTATCGCCGTAGACGAAGGTACGCCAGGCCGCGGTTGATGTGATGTCCAGCGAAACCCGGCGTCAGGGCCAGGCAGACCGTGTAGGCCGAGATGGCGTCGGTCTCCTGGGCGAGTCGGTTGGCGGCGGCTTCCAGAGTGGCGTTGCCGAGCAGGTGCCAGGCGGCGACGTTGCCCGGTTCCTTGCGGACGACCTCGCCCAGGTCGCGGACGGCCCGGGCGACCTGCCCCTGGCGTATCTCCTCGCGTGCCACGAGGGCCTGCTCCCAGGCCGAGCGAACCGGACTGGCCGCCGCTCGTTCGCGAGCCTGGGCGGCCTCCCGGGCTCGCCCCATGCGCTCCAGCAAGCTCGCCCGATGCAGGTGAATCGCTCGTGGGGCTGGACCATCACTGAACCAGCGGGCCGCCCGTTCGTTCAACGCCAGCGCCTCCGCCGGGCCCGCGCAGGTGTCGGCCATCAGCAGCAACAGTTCGCCAAGTCGGCCACGCACCTGGGTCTTCTCGTCGGGTGCCAGGGCGGCCGGCAGGCGGCTCGGATCGTCGCTCTCCAGCGCCCCCCAGGTCGCCAGGGTTTGCCGGGCCAGAACCTCGCCCTGTTCGCGCAGAGAGGGAGTCGATCGGCTCGCCGCGAACAACGAACCGGCGTCGCTCACGGCCCGAGTCAGGGCTTCGCGATTCTTCTCGACCCGGTTGCGCTCCACCTGTCTGGTGCGGACGACGAGCGCCACCACCAGAGAGGTAATGATCAGGCCGGCGGCCAGGGCCAGGGTCGTCGCCGAGGTCAGATACGGGTTGCGTCGGGCGAACTTGCTCGTCCGCTCGACCAGCGAGGGCTCGCGGGTATGCTTCAGCGGACGATGAGCCAGGTGTCGTTCCAGGTCTTCCTGAAGTTCCCGCGCCGACTGGTAGCGCTGGGCGGGATCGGGCTCCAGGCAACGGCCCAGGATGGCGGCGATCGCTGGTGTGATGGCCGGGTTGTGGCGGCGCAGATGACGCAGAACCTCGTGTCGGGTCGGCCCTTGCAGTCGCTCGGCGATCATCTTCGGCAAGTTCGCCTTCGGGTCGCCCTGGTGACGGGCGAATGGCAGTCGGCCGATCAGCAGCTCGGTCAGGATCAGACCCAGGGCGTAGAGATCGCTGCGATGATCGACGGCGATCGTCTGGCCGTCGAAGGCCGTCAGGTGTTCCGGCGACATGTACGGCAGCGTGCCGCCGATCAGGGCGACCTCGGCACCATCGGACTGTTTGACATCTGCGGCGAGGTTGAAATCGAGCAGCATCGGCTGACCGTCGTCTGTCAGCAGGATGTTGGCCGGCTTCAGATCGCGATGCAGGATGCCCCGTTCGTGGGCGTGAGCCCAATGCCTGTAACTTAAGGGGGTGCTGCGGGTAGGATATGGAAGA
>CAYYJM010000145.1:1855-15693 GCA_964471755.1 uncultured Alcaligenaceae bacterium | reverse complement strand
GGAACACGGCTTCGAGCTGCTCGAACGCAGTCCCTCGTCGTTTACCCCGACGCCGGACGGCCGGTCGCTGCTCATGGGGCCCGACGCCGAGTTGACCCCCCGCGAGATCGCCAAATTCAGTGCGAAGGACGCGGCCGCCTACCCGGCCTACGAGAAGATGCTTCTCCGCGTGGCCAACGTCCTGGAGCCGACGCTGGTGCAGCGACCGCCGAATCTGCTCCGGCCCGGTCTGCGCGATCTGTGGAGCCTGTTTCGTCTCGGCCGGGGCTTCCAGCGGCTCGGTGTCAACGGCATGACCGAGGCCCTGGAAATCGTCACCGGCCCGGCCCGGCCCATCCTCGAACGCTGGTTCGAGTCGGAACCGCTCCGCGCGACGCTCGGCACCGATGCCGTCATCGGCGCGTTCGCCTCGCCGAGCATGCCGGGCACGGCCTATGTCCTGTTCCACCACGTCATGGGCGAGACGAACGGCAAACGCGGTGTCTGGGCCTACGTCAAGGGCGGCATGGGCGGCCTGACGCTGACCCTGGCGAAGATCGCGCGATCGTTCGGCGCGACCATCCGTACCGAGGCCGAGGTGCAGAAGATCCTCGTTCGCAGCGGCTCGGCGACCGGCGTCGTCCTGGCCACCGGCGAGGAGATCGCCGCTCGCATCGTGTGCAGCAATGCCGACGCCCACGTCACCTTCAAGAAGCTCATCGATCCGGGCACGCTGCCGACCGACTACGAGGCGTCGATCGACAAGATCAGCTACGCCAGCGCGACGTTCAAGATCAACGTCGCCCTGAGCGCGGTGCCGAACTTCACCGCGCTGCCGGGAAGCGGGCCCGGGCCGCAGCACCACGGCACGATTCACATCAGTCCCGATCTCGACTACATCGAGCGGGCCTACGACGACGCCAAGTATGGCCGACCTTCGCAGCGACCGATGCTCGAGTGCTGCCTGCCCAGTGTCGTCGATCCGACCGTGGCTCCGCCGGGTCAGCACCTGATGAGTATGTTCATTCAGTACGCGCCGTACCAGCTCCGCGAGGGGACCTGGGACACGGAGAAGGAGAAGTTCGCCGATCGCTGCTTCGACCTGCTCAACGAGTACGCGCCGAACTTCAAGGCGTCGGTCATCGCCCGGCAGGTTCTCTCGCCGGTGGACATCGAGCGCGTCTACGGCCTGACGGGCGGCAACATCTTCCAGGGGGCGATGAGCCTGGACCGGCTGTACGCCCTGCGACCGGTCGTCGGCCACGCGGGCTATCGGACGCCGATCCGCAATCTGTTCCTGTGCGGCTCGGCGGCCCATCCCGGCGGCGGCGTCATCGGCGCGGCCGGCTGGAACTGTGCCCGTGAGATCCTCAACCGGTGGTGAAACTCGATGACCACGCTCTGCATTCGGAACGGCCGGGTGATCGACCCGGCCCAGAACATCGATCAGGTCACCGACCTGTGGATTCGCAGTTTCTCCGTCGCCGGCATCGGGCCCCGGCCGGACCTGCAACCCGATCGCATGATCGACGCGACGAACAAGATCGTCTGCCCTGGTCTGATCGATCTGCACGTCCACCTGCGTGAGCCGGGCCTGGAAGAGGACGAGACGATCCGCACCGGCACGGCGGCCGCCCTGGCCGGCGGCGTCACCAGTGTCGCCTGTCTGCCGGACACCGAGCCGGCCCTCGACACCCAGGCCGCGGCCGAGTTCGTCTACCTCCAGGCCGAGCGGGCCGGCAACGCCAACGTCTTCCCCATCGGAGCCATCACCAAGGGGCGACTCGGCGTCGAACTGGCCGAGATCGGTGGTCTGGTCGAAGGCGGAGCCGTCGCTTTCACCGATGCGGGCAAACCGATCGCCTCCGCCGAGGTCATGCGTCGAGCCCTGGAATACTGCAAGATGTTCGATCGGGTCGTCTTCAGCCATCCCGAGGACGCCGATCTCGGCAAGGGCGGCATCATGCACGAGGGCGTCGAGTCGATGCGGCTCGGCCTGCGGGGTCAGCCGTCGGCGTCGGAGGAGATCATCGTCTACCGCGATCTGGCCCTGGCCCGGCTGACGGGTGGTCGGCTTCATCTCCTCAACATCACCACGGCCGGCAGCGTCGATCTGATCCGCCGGGCGAAAGAAGACGGCCTGGCGGTGACGGCGTCGGCCTGTCCGCATCACTTCACGCTGACCGATGCCTGTCTACAGACGTTCGACAGTGCCTACAAGGTGCTGCCGCCCCTGCGGACGGATCGCGACGTGGCGGCCGTGCGGCAGGCCCTTCGCGACGGGACCCTCGACGTGATCGCCTCGGCCCACGCACCGCTCGCGCCAGAGAAGAAGATGCGCGAGCTGGATCAGGCCCCGTTCGGCGTCATCGGTCTGGAGACGCTCTTGCCGATCTCCATCCACTCGCTGATCGAGACGGGCGTGCTGACCTGGTCGCAGCTGATCGAGAAGCTGACGGTCGCACCGGCCCGCATCCTCGGCGTCGAGCGTGGCACACTGCGGACCGGAGCGGTCGCCGACGTGACCATCATCGATCCGCAGGTGGAATGGACGATCGACCCGACGCGGTTTCGCAGCAAGGGCCGGAACTGTCCGTTCGCCAGTCGGAAGGTGCGCGGCCGGGCCGACACGGTCCTCGTCGGCGGCGTGGTCAAGTATTCGGCCGGTCAGCGGGAGCGGGAGTTGTTCTGAGCGGCTGCCGCGTCGCGCAATGCCTCGATGAGCGCCCGCACGGCCCGGCCCTGGTAGCGTTCCTTGCGCCAGACCAGGCAGAGCGTCCGGTACGGCGGCTCCGGGCCGACCGACCGCGCGACCCAGCCCTGCGTCGGCGTCGAGTCGAGGGCCATCGCCGGGATGAGCGAGACGCCGTAGCCCAGGGCGACGAGTTGCAGCACCGTTGCGAGCTGGGCCGTCCGGCAGCGGATCGGCGGATGGAAGTCCGGCTGTCGGCAGAAGGCGACCGTCTGTTCGCCGAGGCAGTGCAGATCATTCAGCACGACGAACGCCTCGTCTCCGAGCTGCTCCAGGGTCGGCCGCTCGACCGTCGCCAGTCGATGGCCGGCCGGCACGACCAGGTGAAGTTCCTCGCGGAACAGCGGCTCGACGTGCAGTCGGGCATCGTCCACCGGCAGAGCGCAGACGACGAGGTCGAGGTCGCCGGCCAGGCAGGCCGGCAGGACGCGCTCGGTGAAGTCCTCATGGAGGATCACCTCGACCTGTGGATGCTTCCGGGCGAACTCGATCAGCAGGGGCGGACAGAGATACGGAGCGACGGTCGGGATGACGCCCAGAGCGACGACGCCGGCGTCATCGGTGCGCAGGTGGCGCATGCGCTCCTGGGCCTGATCGAGGGCTCCGAGGACGTTGCGCGCTTCTTCGAGCAGGGCGACGCCGACGAGAGTCGGGGTGACGCCACGGCCGGTGCGATCGAAGAGCGGCCGACCGAGTTCGGCTTCGAGCTTGGCGATCTGCTGGCTTAGGGCCGGCTGCGTGACGGCACAGCGTTCGGCCGCCCGGGTGAACGAGCCTTCCTCCGCGACGGCGACGAAGTAGCGCAACTGGTGCAGTTCCATCGACGGATCTCCGCAGGCGTGGTCTGGTTGATGTACGCCGCGAAGGGCGTGATGACCGCTTGAATCGCGGTCGGAGGGGCGAGCCGAGGAAACCGTTTGAACGGCGGGCAGGAACCCGTTATAACGTCGTGCAGAGCGTAACCCCCTGCTGGCGTGGTGACACCCGGCCGGACCCAGTGGCGTCGTTCACCATTCAGCGACAGGAGCGGTACGATGGCGAACGAGCGGATGTACCCCATCCTTCCCTGCCGCGAACTCGACGAGGCCATCACCTTCTACGAGGCACTGGGCTTTGCGCGGACCTACCGTCAGTTGCGCCCCAACCCCTATGCCGTCGTCGTCCGCGACGAGATGCAGGTTCACCTGTTCGGCATGCCGGACTTCGACCCCGAGCAGTCCTATGGCAGCGTCATCGTCGTCGTGCCCGACCCGGATGCGCTGTACCACTCGTTCGCGGACGGGCTGCGGCGGGCCTTCGGCAAGCTGCCCGTGTCCGGCATCCCTCGCATCCTCCGGCCGCGGAAGCGGTTCGGCACGGTCTACGGGTTCAGCGTCGTGGACGTGGGCGGCAACTGGCTGCGGGTCTCCAGGGCGGGGGATACGGAGGAGGCCGCGGACGGTGCCAAGGCCGGCCTGGCGAAGATCCTTGAAGTCGCCGCACGTCTCGGGGACGCGCATGGCGATGACGCCGCCGCCCTCAAGACGCTGGAGAGCGGGCTGGCACGCTCTCCCGACGCCCCGGTCCTCGATCGCGCCCGCGCGATGCTGTTCCGGGCCGAACTCGCGGTTCGCCTGGGGATTCGGTCGCTGGCTCAGTCGTCGCTCTCGGAGGTGTTGACGCTGGGGCTGGACGACGACGAACGGGCCCTGATTGCGGGAGAACTGGCCCATACCACGGAACTCGTCTCCGGTGTCGCTCAACCCGGTTCCGCGCCGGGCGTCGGACGAACGCTTACTGATGCAAACCAGGACAGCTCACAATGACGGACGTGATACTCGAAACCCCGAACCTCCGCCTGTTTCTCCAGACGCCGGAGCAAGTCCGCGTCTGGATCGACGGCCTGCCGCCCGAGGTAAAGGCCCAGTTGTCGGCCGACTGGGTCGCGCGCGTCCATGCCACGACCACCCCCGACCCGTGGGCGCACGGTCTCTCCATCGTCCACCGCGTGACCGGGACCGCCGTCGGCTCGTGCGCCTTCAAGGGGCCGCCAACCTCGGACGGCGTCGTCGAGATCGCCTACGGCATTGACCCGGACCATCAGCGAAACGGCTACGCCACCGAGGCTGCCACCGCTCTCGTCGCCTTCGCGTTTGCCAGCGGTCAGGTTCGACTGGTCATCGCCCACACTCTGCCGGAAGCGAACGCCTCGGCCCGCGTCCTGACGAAGTGCGGCTTCCGCCACGTCGGCGAGGTCGTTGACCCCGACGATGGTCTGGTCTGGCGCTGGGAGAGATACCCAGACCCTCCAGCCTGATCAGCTCCCAAACTGGCCCCTTGCATCCGCCTCCTGCTGGCCGTACATTCGATACCGTCCAGGTCGCGATGGTGCGTGGCCGGATCTGGCCCCGTCGGGAAGGACCGCATCCATGCCGGTTGGATACCTCTGCCTCACGCTGCACGCGCACCTCCCATTCGTGCGCCACCCCGAGTTCGACGACTTCCTCGAAGAAGACTGGCTCTATGAGGCCATCACCGAGACCTACATCCCCTTACTGGAGATGATGGACGGCCTCGATCGCGACGGCGTCGATTGGCGGCTCACCCTGTCCGTCACGCCCACGCTCGCCGCCATGCTCTCCGATCCGCTCCTGCAATATCGCTACGTCCGCCATCTCGACAACCTGATCACCCTGGCCGGCAAGGAGATCGATCGCACCCGCTGGCAGGCCGACATCCACGCCCTGGCCTGGATGTATCACGATCGCTTCCGCCGCGCTCGTCAGGTCTTCGTCGAACAGTATGGCAACAACCTGCTCCACGGCTTCCGACGCTTCTTCGACGCCGGTCGGCTCGAACTGATCACCTGCGCCGCGACGCACGGCTTCCTGCCGCTCATGATCCACAATCACGAGGCGCGCCGGGCTCAGATCGAACAGGGGGCCCGCGAGTTCGAGCGTCATTTCGGCCGACGACCACGCGGCATCTGGCTGGCCGAGTGCGGCTACGCCGAGGGCGTCGATGAACTGCTCCGCGATGCCGGCATCCAGTATTTCTTCACCGACACGCACGGCGTTCTGTTCGCCGAGCCCCGGCCGCACTACGGCATCTACGCCCCGATCCGCTGCCCGGGCACCGGCGTCGCCGCCTTCGGCCGGGACACCGAATCCTCCAAGCAGGTCTGGAGCGCCGTCGAGGGCTACCCCGGCGACTACAACTACCGCGACTTCTACCGCGATGTCGGCTTCGACCTCGATTACGAGTACGTCCAGCCCCACCTGCACCGCATGGGCATCCGGTCCATGCTCGGCATCAAGTACCACAAGATCACCGGCCGAACCGATCAGAAGGAAGTCTACCATCGTCAGGCCGCCGTGGACAAGGCGGCCGACCATGCCGGCAACTTCCTGTTCAACCGCGAGAAGCAGGTCGAATGGCTCGCCGGTGCCATGGAACGACCGCCGCTCATCGTCGCGCCGTACGATGCCGAACTGTTCGGCCACTGGTGGTTCGAGGGGCCCGAGTGGATCGACTTCCTGCTCCGCAAGATGCACTTCGACCAGCAGACCATCAAGGCGATCACGCCAGCGGAGTATCTCGATCGGCATGCGAATGTCCAGCCGTCGCAGCCGATCATGTCGAGCTGGGGCTACAAGGGCTACGCCGACGTCTGGCTCGAAAGCTCCAACGACTGGATCTACCGCCATCTGCACGAGGGGGCCGATCGCATGGTCGAGTTGGCCCGGGCCAACGGCGAACCGACACCGCTCCGCCGTCGCGCCCTCAACCAGGCCGCCCGCGAACTGATGCTGGCCCAGTCCAGCGACTGGGCCTTCATCATGAAGACCGGCACCATGGTCCCCTACGCCGTCGAGCGGACCAAGGTCCACGTGCTGAACTTCAACGCCCTGTACGACCAGCTCAACCGCGGCGAGATCGATGAACCCTGGCTGGCCGAGATCGAACGCCGACACAATCTGTTTCCGACGCTCGATTACCGTCTGTACGCCTGATTCTTCGAGGCCGCCGATTGTTCTGACTTTCTGACTTTTTTGGACTGCGGCGATTCTTCGCCGCTCTTCCTTTCTGACTTTCTGCCTCGGTCGTCCCAACAGTGAGAAAGTCAAAGCGGCGAAGGATCGCCGCAGTCCAAAAAAGTTAGAAAGTCAGAACAGACAGTCTCTTGCCTGGCGACCTCGGATCATCCCGGAGTCACCCATGCTCCTCGGCCTGGTGACCGACATTCACAACGACGCGGCCAGCTTGAGCCGCGCTCTGGCCCTGTTTCGCCAACATCGGGTTGACCAGGTCGTCACCCTGGGCGACAGCCTCGACCCGGTCAGTGCCATCCGTGGCGAGGATGCGGTCGCGGACCTGCTGCGCGACGCCGGCACGATCGGCGTCTGGGGCAACCACGACATGGCCCTCTGCATCAACATCACCGAAACCGCCCGGACCCGCTTTCCCGGCGTCCTGGACTACATGGCGACGCTCCGCCCCTGGCTGGAGATCGCGGACTGCCGCTTGAGCCACGAGGAAGCCGGCATCGATCCGTACGATCTGATGGCGATGTGGATCATGGAAGGCCCGCTCGACCTGACCGTCAAGGCTCGGAGTGCCTTCGCCACGACCGGGCAGCGCGTGCAGTTCGTCGGACACTATCATCGCTGGTGGATCGGCAGCGAAGAGGGACCACTCGACTGGCGTGGTGCGGCATCGATCGCGCTGTCGCCACCGGGGCGATACTTCGTCGTGGTCGCCGCCGTCGTCGATGGCTGGTGCGCGACCTACGACACGACCACCGGCCAGCTCCAGCCCCTACCCTGCGGTGAAACGGCTGGCTGATCCCCAGTTCTCGAAAAATTCGCAAGCTCGGCGCAAGCGATCCGATCCTGCGCATCTATCCGGTATCAGGAGAACGAAGACGGGCCAACCTCTCGACAGAGGCGAGCCCCGTTCCCCGGCGATTCAGACGTGTTTCTTCCCCGATCGGAGGAGCGCCCGGCGGCGGTCGTCGGGCGTTCTTCCTTTTTGGCCCTCACTCCGGCTTCGGCGTCGGGTGCGCGATCTTCGCCCACTTCTTCTCGAAGCCCACGTGCGACCAGGTCACGTCATTGTCGATGTCGTGGCACTTCTGGCAGAACTGGTCGATCCGGCTCATCCGCTTCTTTTTCTCGTCTGCCGTCTCGTTTTCGCCGGTCGGCCGATACGGGTTGATGAGCGGATACCAGGTCGCGTCCAGCGGCGTACGGACATGCTCGCTGCAAGGCCCATGGCAGCTCTCGCAGCCCACGTTCTTCAGGAGCGGCGTTTGCTTCTCATCCCGGAAGCCGGAGTCGTAGCCGATCCCGACCGTGTGGCAGACGATGCACTCCGGATCGTACTGGCGGTTGCCGGGCCGCAGCGTGGGATCTTCCAGCGTTGCGTAAGCATGCGAGTGCGGCGTCTTCGACCAGATGTCATGCGCGTGTTCGTGGCACTTCTTGCACTTCTCCGAGCCGACGAAGACCGGCTTCTTGCCCTCGATGGCGACCTGCGACGGATGCCGTAGACGCGGAGCCCGCGACAGGTAGTTCCGATCGCGAAGTTCCTTCGTGTAGTCCTCCAGAAGGTTGACGATCGGATGCTTGTCGCGCTGCGCCTCCGGCGTCAGGAACGCCTCGGTCATCTGGACGAGTTCCCAGCGTGTCTCGAAGCCGCCGCCTGGTTTCTTGTACAGACCCAGGACACCGACGTAGCGACCCTTGTGGCCGATGCCCAGCACGAGCGTCTCGCCGCCACCGGCATGCTTGACCCGCGTCGGATTCGCCGGCGGTTCTTCCTCCTCGGTCTGGCAGACGACCAGATCGAAGCTCGGAAACGCCTTGGCCACCTCGACCGCCTCGGACTGGAACCCGCGCTTGCCGCGCGTCAGCGATCCCTGATAGAGCAGGACACGGTAGTTGAGCTGGGCGGCGTCCATCTCCTTGACGATCTGTTTCAGGGCCGGGGCACTCTCCGAGATCTTGAGTTCCTGATCCTTGATCCGCGCCGCGACGCCCGAACCAATGATCGACGTCACCCCGATGCGGAGTTTCGAGGCTGGGTCTTCCATGAGGCTCCAGCGGCTCAGGTGCGGTTTCATCGCCTCCCGCAAACCGCCGTTGGGATCCTCCAGGTTTCCGAGGATGATCGGCGGCACCCTGGCGTTGAGGATTTCGCCCAGCGCGTCGAAGGTCGGCAACGCCGTCTCGTACTCGCCCAGACCCAGGCCGGTATAGCCCATCATCTTCAGCGCTCGCAGGGCGTACACGAACTTGATCTTGCCCTGAAGATTCGGGAGCTTGGCGGGGCCCTCCTTCTGGGCCACGTCGCCCAGGTCGAGCGGCAGCACTCGCCAGCCCTTGTCCAGGATCATCTGCATCAGGTTATAGCGTCGCTCCAGACCGCCGATCTGTGGTCGCGAGCAACCGCAGGGCAGCAGATAGCCGTGCATCTGGGCCGTCAGGATCAGCGTCAGATCCGGTTTGGGCCAGGTCTGAAACTGGGCCTTCACGTTCTGTGCCGGCGTCGTCGGTTGCGGCTCCGGCGCGGCGAGCCAGCGGGCCAGGCCAGTACCGGCCAGGGCGCTGACCACCACCAGACCCAGAGCCGCCAACTTGAACGCCAGGCCGCGACCCGTCGCCTGGGGAGGAACCGAACCGGGTGTCGCCGTCTCGTTCGCGGTCATGATCGGAGGATCCTCCGTTTATGGTTACGGGAAGGAGGCCACCTTCCTTGTACCAGAATCGGCGCTCTGCGATCCAGACCGACCCCCGTTTGGACCTTCCGCGTCATGGGGTGGCCAGGCCATGTAAAGGAATGCGGAGAGCCCGACCTTTACCGCCGACCGGGCGGACGTAGACGGCGGTGTCCTGGAGTTCCGGGTCGTCCAGGCGCGGGAACCGGCCCAGGATCTTTTTCGGTTCCACCTTCACCCGCAGCGTCCAGCTCCGCCCACCATCGGCGGTGGCATGGGGGCCGTCCAGAGCCACCTTGACAAACCGGGCCATCCGATCCGGATCGACCTCCAGTTGCAGGCCGGGCACCGTGGTCGTCAGCGTCCGAACGGAATCCAGGGTGCCATCGGCCGCACTGAAGGTTCCCAGGTCGATGTTCAGTTTCGTACGCGGCCCCTCAATATGGATGTCGCCCTGGATGGCTCCCTGAACGCGGACCTCCTGCTTGTCCAGGTCTTCATCGGCCAGGGTGATCTGGATGCGACGCATGAAGAGGCCCTGGTCGAACGGCACCTTGCCCCTGGGGCTCCGGGAATACACGGTGTAGGGGATGCGATAGGCAGAGCGAATGGGGGCGTCATCGTCGGTCGCTCCCAGGGTCCGTTCCAGCTGGGCGATCTCCTCCGATGAAGCGGGTTCCGGTTTGCCGACCACGAAGGCGTCGTCGGCCTGGCGTTGACCCAGAGCCGCGCTCACGGCCCGCAGGTCCAGGGTTCTGCGCGTGTGCGACCAGGCGTACAGAACCTCGGTGAGTGGCGACTGTTCGAGGCGATCCACGCTCACGTCCGGCAGAACCACCTCGCGGGGTGAGGTGCCGATCGTGAACGGCTCCTGGAAGTACGCCCAGGCTTCCAGAACGACCGTGGGCCCCAGAGAAGCGTGATGGAACCAGAGCTGGGCATCGAGTTTCTGTCGGCCGAGCAGGTTGTTCTTCCACTTGAGGCGAATCCAGCCGACCGCTCCGGGAGCGATCTCGACCGGAGCATGATGGAGCGTATTATGCTCGGCCCGCGATTCCAGAGCGGTGGTCCGACCAGCGTTCTCCGTGGCGGCCATGCGTGTCAGGACGGCCAGGGGGCCCGAGATGCCCTGGCCTTCGGCACACAGTCCGGCGGCCTCTGCGGCGCGTTCCGTCAAGATGCTGCGCGGCATGAGCCAGACCTCGACACTGGAACAGCGGCACGCCACGCGATTCAGCCCGACGGGAACGGCCGAGTCGTTGGGGTTGTAGAACCAGAAGTCGGCGTAACCCTCATGGCCGCGCTCCAGGATGAACGCATAGCGACCGCCCTCGGTTGGCAGAGAGCGGATCGGAAAGGCCAGCTGCGTGAAGTTTCCCGGCGCGACGGCCGGACCACTGTTGTTCGTGCCGGAGTCGCCGATGTAGTTGGCGAAGAACGTGATCCCGAACACCAGGACGACCAGGACGACCAGCGCGACCGTCCACTGTGTCGATTTCATGGTCACCGTCCTCGCGAATCGGGAGAAGGCTCGGTCGAGCCAGGTGTTCCGCACAATACGGTCATTGTAAGACCATCGCCAGCCCGGACAAGCAGTGGCCCACCTGCGAGCAGGGTCGCGTCTGCTGCCTACTACGATCGTATCGCCGTTTCGGTTCGCTCCCTCCGGTGAGACTACCGAGCTTGCGGTCCCGACCCCGTTGCCATGATACTGCAAGTGGGAGTGCCCCGTTCCCAGCGGGGCACTCCGGGGGACGACCCATGCTCGGGCGGGATGACGCGAACACGATCCAGCGACCGGACCTGCTGACAGCCCAGCAGGTGGCCGAGCGACTGTCGATCAGCGTGCGGACGGTGCAGCGCATGGTCCAGCGCGGCGAACTGCCGCCACCGATCCGCTACAACCGGAAGCTCATCCGCTGGCCCAGCGCCGAGATCGACGCCTACCTGGCCGCCCGGCGTGCCCGTGAACGGAACTGACGGATCGGCCGACTCACGGCAGCGCATGGAGCCGGGCGAGCGCCGCCTCGGCCGCGGCGCGGGTGAGTCGGTCGGGATCGAACAGCAGCCGTTCGAGTTGCTGGATCACCCTGCGGGCGTCCTCAGCCTTCAACGTGCCGTGGATCGTCGCGAGGAACAGGGCCGACGGCCGACGGTAGGTGGGGCGAGCATCCTCCGTGGCGGCAAGCAGGGCCGGCAATCCACGCTGGCCCTGTTTGGTCCAGAAGGCGGTGGCCGCCCCCCGGACGCGACGATCGGCATCGTCCAGCAACGGCACCAGGTCCGGAAGCACCTCCGTCGGCACCTTCACCTCACCAGTCAGGCTCTCCAGCACGAACAGGTCGAAGACGGCCAGACGCTGGGCCGGGTCGGCGGCCTGAAGCTGCCGTCGAAGCGTCTCGACATCGGGCAGGCCGCCCGTGACGAGGGACGCGAACAGCACCGCGAACGTGGCGGTCATGGCTTCTTCTCCGGGCGTTCGATCAAGTAATTGAGCGCGGTCCTGGCGGCGAAGGCGGCTGCGGTATCGCGTGACTGCGCGAGTCGCTCCAGATCGTCCGCCGTGCCGATGGCGTAGAGGTGGTGTTCGCTGGCCATCCGGTAGACGACCATCGCCGGGTAGAACCGAACGTTCGGGTCCGGATCGCGAAGCAACCGGATCAGTTCCGGCTCGGCCTGCGGACCACAGGCGGCCAGGGCGACGGTACACAGGGAGCGGTTCCTCCGATCGGGCTTGCGGAAGGCGTCGCCCAGGGTCGTCAGCAGACGCGGGGGAATCTTCAACGTCGGCCGAAGGCACTGGCTCAGGGTGAAGGCGGCGGCACGGGCGGTCTGCTCACTCGGCGACTCGAGCAGGTCGGCGAACGCTTCCAGGGCTCGCGGCGAGGGCTGCCAGGCGTCGCCGAGTTTGCCCAGGGCCTCGGCGGCGAACTGCTGCGTCTCGGGATTCCGTGCCTCCAACTGCTCCTCGAGGCTGGCCTGGTTCGGATCGCGCATCAGACGGAGCCAGGGATCGACCCGCAGCAGCGCCTCGGCGACCGGCGCGAACTGGGCGTCGGCGATCCGTTGAACCCGCTGCCGCAACGCGCCCCATTCCGGCGTGTCGGATCGCCGCAGTTCCCGGAGCAACTCAAAGGCCGTGGCGACCTTCGGGTAGACGCCCTGACGCAGGAACACCTCCAGGACGCGGCCCGCCTCGTGACGTGCGATCGGATTCGACGAGCGGAGCAGCAGGACCAGGCTGCCGAAGGCCCGGTCCCCGGCGGCCACCAGTTCGGTCGCGGCCAGGGCACGGATGCGTTCGTTCGCGCTGCCCAGGGCGGCACCGACAGAGTCTGAATCCTCGGGCAACGTCGGCGGGTATTTGTCGCGGACGTGCGTCAGCTCGATGCGAGCTCGCTCGGCAACGGTCGGTTCCGGATCGCTCAGGGCGAGCCAGAGGAGCGACACCACGCGATCCCGGCAACGTTCACTGGCGGCGAGAAGCCGACACGCCTCCAGTGCGGCCAGGCGTTGCGATACCAGTCGCTGAGGCCCCCTCTCGGGTCGGAGCCAGTCGCGAACGTCCGGCAGGGCCAGCGGTCCCAGGCTGGAGAGCGATCGCCGGCAAAACGCGGCGACATGGCGATTCTCGTCATGCAGGCAGCCCAGGAGAGCGGCGGTGACACCGTCGGGGACACTCTCCTTGCAGGCGGCGATGTGGCGGTAGATGGCCAGGGCTGCGAGGCCGCGCAGGGTCAGGTCCCGTTCGCGCAGCAGCGGAGCCAGGGCGGCCAGCCGGGCAGCGTCAGGCTGGCCCTCCGTGCCGAGTCGTTCGATTCGTCGCACGGCAGCCAGGCGGACGGCCGGATCCGTGGCACGCAGGTCGGCATCGAGGCCCGCCTGGGCCAGAACCAGCAAAACGGAGAGCAGACCGGATGTACTCACGGGCAACCTCCGAAGTGAGAGAGGAAACGCGATCTTGAGTGTACATCGACCATCCCCAGGTGCAAGTGTGATTTGTGAGTCGGGGAGGTGGGTTGACTCGCCGGACGAGGATCGGTATCAGGCGGATCGGTCGAAATGGGAGGACGCACATGCTCGGACGATGTGGCTGGCTGGCGGCGCTGGGACTGGTCCTGCTGGGCTCGCTGGCTCAGGCCGGGGTCGGGGTCTCCCTGGGGCTTTCGTTCCCCGTCGGTGGTCCTGGCCACGGCCGGGGGCACTGTCATGGTTTTGGTCCAGGCCCCTGGATCGGCCCGGGCCCGTGCTGGGGCCCCTACGCCCGGCCGTACTCGATGTACCGGCCCTTCCCCATGTACGTTGCTCCGCCGCCGGTCTACTATCAGCCGGCTCCGGTGGTCGTGCAGGTGCCGCAGATGGTCGCACCGGTCCCCGTGGCGGCACCCGTCGCGGTTCCCGTGTGTCCGA
>CAYYJM010000145.1:0-1845 GCA_964471755.1 uncultured Alcaligenaceae bacterium | reverse complement strand
TCGGTCCAGCTCAGCCCAGCTCCGCAGACGCGGCAGGAACCGCAGCTGGCCGTCGATCCGATCGCACGGGCGGCCCACACGACGGCGCTGACATCGTGGAGCGATCCGAATCAGGCCCTGGCCAACGTGCGACATCCGGAGGAGCGGGTACGACTGGAAGCGGTCACGCAACTGGGCCGAACGACAGGCCCCCAGGCGATCGACGCCCTGAATGGGGTACTGACGCGCGATCCGATTCCGGCCGTCCGCGACGGAGCTGCTCGGGCTCTGGGCGTCATCGGCAAGCCGGGCGGCCTGGCGGCACTGCGAAGCGCCGCCACGGCCGACCCCGATCCGGAGGTCCGCCGCAGCGCCCAGTATTCCATCGAGGTGATTCAGGCCCAGTTGCGCGGCCAGCAGTGACCGTCGGTCAATGCTCCTTCTCGCTGACGAGATTCCGGTTCCAGGCCGGAATCTCGACAATCACGTCGCTGGTCCCGTTCGGAACACATTGACAGCCGAGCCGTGACTGGGTGGTCACGCCGCGCGCGTCGTCGAGTTGGTCCTCCTCGTCCTCGGACGCCTCGTTGCACGTTTCCAGCCCCTGCTTGACGATCACGTGACAGGTCGAGCAGGCGCAGACGCCACCACAATTGTGATCGAGATGGACGCCGGCCCCCTCGGCGATGTCGAGGATGCTACCGGCCAGGCCGTGACGCCCGTAGGGCAACTCGGCCGGATCCACCTCGACGGTGACGTTGGCCGGCAGGAATGTGACCGTGTACTTCTTCGTCGGCAGTTTCACTTCCGTCTCTTCGATTAAAGGGTTCTTGCCCGCCATCGGACATTCTCCCGTAAATGACTCGCGAACAAACTCACTACTGTCAGGGTAGGGAGTTGGGGGGGCGAAAAGAAAGAGCGCCCGGTGCGAGCCGTCATTGTGGCTTCAGTCGATGGCTCAGGAACAGCACGATCGCCTCCTCGGGCAGCGGCCCGGCCGGATCGATCGTGACCTGATTGGTCAGCGGCGTCTTCTTGACATACTTGCTCTTGCCGGCGTCCTCGAACTCGGCGAGGAAATACTTCGCGTCGAGCAGGTCGGTGTAGACATCGGTCCCGTAGTGCATCGGCAAGACCAGACGACGCGGCTTGATCTGCTCGACGACCTTGAAAGCGGAGACGCCATTGAGCGTGTAGACACCGCCGATGGGGATCATCAGCACGTCCACCTTGCCGAGCTTCTTGACCTGATTGTCGTTCAGGGTGTGACCCAGATCGCCGAGGTGAACCAGGCGGACGCCATCGATGTCGAGGATGAAGACGCCGTTCTTGCCGCGTTCGAGGCCGCCGACGGTGTCGTGGTAGGTGCCCAGCGTCTGGATGTGGACGTCCTTGAACTGCTCATCGACGGCCTTCCACTCCTGCTGCACGCGCGGACCATTGCGATCGACGACGACGGCCTCGATCTTCTTCGCCTTCTTGTGATTCTCGACGACCTCGACGCGGGTGTGGTCCGTGTGCGGGTGGGTCATCAGAATCAGGTCGGCCTGGAGCTTGCGTTTGCCGTACGCCTCGATCGTGTGCGGGTCGATGACGATGCGTGTCCCCTTGCCGGTGATGATCTCGAACATGGACTGACCGTGCCAGCGAATCGTGATCGGTTCGGCCGAGACGGCCGGTGCGATGAGCAGGAGGCCGGCCAGGAGGATACAGTAGCGAAGCATCACGCGTCTCCGTTGCAGAGGAATCGGTCCTTGCCCGATCGAGGTCGTCCTTCGATCATAGTCCCAGCGGCCCGGCTTGCCTAGTATTCCAGCGCGGTCTGTCAGAGCCGCGCACGCAGCGAGGCCGCAGGCCGAGCGGAGT
>CAYYJM010000144.1:14870-15756 GCA_964471755.1 uncultured Alcaligenaceae bacterium | reverse complement strand
GTCCTGCGCGCCGACGAGATGACGCTCGTCCAGCGGCTCGACCCGCTGATCAAGGCCCACGCTGGCCAGGTCGCCGTCGCCGTCAAGAACCTGGAGACCGGCGAGACGTTCTACCACAACGCCGACGCCGTCATGCCGACGGCCAGCCTGATCAAGGTCGCCGTCCTGATCGAGGCGTACCTCCAGGCCGACGCGGGCAAGTTCTCTCTCCGCGACAAGGCCACCCTGCGCGACGAGGACAAGGTGCCCGGCAGCGGCCTGATTCGGCTGCACTTCAGCGAAGGGGCCTGCTTCCCGGTGCGCGACCTGCTCCACCTCATGACGGCCGTGTCCGACAACACCGCGACGAACCTCGTCCTGGACCGGGTCGGCATCGCATCGGTCAACCGCCGCATGGCCGACTGGGGCCTGAAGGAGACGCGCATCAACGCGAAGGTCTTCCGCGGTTCGACGACCTCGGTCGATCCAGAGCGGACGAAGAAATACGGCCTGGGCTCGACGACGGCCCGCGAGATGGTCTCACTGTTCGAGCAGATCGGTGCCGGCGATCGGCTTCGACCCGCTCTGAAGCAATCGGTCCTGGGCCATCTCAAGGCGAACGAGGACACCGACAAGTTCCGGCGATATCTGCCGGCCGGGGCCATCGTCGCTCACAAGGACGGCTCGGTCAGCGACGCCCGAACCGACGCCGGTATCCTCTACACGCCCGGCGGGGCGGTCGCCGTCTGCGTGCTGACGAGCAAGAACCGGGACCGCACCTGGCAGCGCGACAATGCCGGCAACGCCCTCTGTGCCCGGATCGCCCAGCAGGTCTGGCAACAGTTCGCCACCCCGAACGAGTCCCGGCCATGAGCCGAACCGGACGGAGCGATCAGCAATACGCGAA
>CAYYJM010000144.1:8273-14860 GCA_964471755.1 uncultured Alcaligenaceae bacterium | reverse complement strand
TCTTCAATCTCGTGACGCAGTGAAGGAAATCTCGATGACGAAACCCCTCAACGTCGGCGTGGTCGGCTACGGCTTCATGGGCCGGACGCACTCCAACGCCTACAAGCAGGCTCCGCAGTTCTTCGACCTGCCCTACCGGCCCGTTCTCAAGGCCGTCTGCGCCCGCGACGAGGCCAAGGTGAAGGCGTTCGCCCAGCAGTGGGGCTACGAGAGCCATGAGACCGACTGGCGCAAGCTGATCGCTCGCAAGGACATCGATCTGATCGACATCTGCACGCCGAACAATCTGCACGCCGAGATCGCCATCGCGGCGGCCCGGGCCGGCAAGATGATCCTGTGCGAGAAGCCGCTGGCCATGAACGGCCCCGAGGCCCTCACGATGGTCGAGGCGGTCGAGAAGGCCGGCGTGCCGAACATGGTCTGGTACAACTACCGTCGGGTGCCGGCCGTGACCCTGGCCAAGCGGCTCATTGACGAGGGCCGACTCGGTCGAATCTTCCACTACCGGGCCAAGTTCCTCCAGGACTGGACGATCAAGAGTGATCTGCCGCAGGGCGGCCAGGGTCTGTGGCGACTCGATGCTGCCGCCGCGGGGAGTGGCGTCACCGGCGATCTGCTGGCCCACTGCATCGACACGGCCCTGTGGCTCAACGGCGACATGAAGACCGTCAACGCCATGCAGGAGACGTTCGTCAAGGAGCGGACGCACACGCTGACCGGCAAGGTCGAGCCGGTCGGCATCGATGATGCGTGCGCCTTCCTGGCTCGCTTCGACAACGGCTCGCTGGCGACGTTCGAGTCTACCCGCTACGCACGCGGCCACAAGGCGCTGTACACGTTCGAGATCAACGGCGAGAACATGAGCCTGTTCTGGGATCTGCACGACCTGCACCGCTTGCAGGTGTTCGACTACAAGGAAGGCGAGGGCCGGACGCGCGGCTGGAAGTCGGTTCACATCACGGATAACGGCCGCGACAAGGAGGGGCACGAAGAACATCCGTACATGGCCCACTGGTGGGTGCCGGGCTTGCAGATCGGGTACGCCGAGTCGTTCGTCCACCAGGTGGCGGACTTCTTCCAGGCCGTGGGCAAGGGCGAGAAGCCGCAGCCGGACTTCCGCAACGCCTACCACACGCAGCTCGTTCTCGATGCGATCGACCGGTCGGCCCGCGAACAGAAGTGGGTCGAGGTACAGAAGGGGTGAGTGTTCCTGGCGAGCCCCGACTGGCGAGCCCCGGCTGGCGAGCCCCCCACGAAAGTGGGGGGGAGTACGCAGCGAGGAAACTCCCCCCACTTTCGTGGGGGGCTCGCCAGCCGGGGGAGTTCCGCGCAATAACGAGGAGGGATTCTCTGACATGACGACCGCCACTCAAACGTTGCTGACCGCCGAGGAATTCGGCCGTCTGCCCGACCCGGTCGATGGGTCACGGCAAGAACTCATCAATGGAGTGATCGTCACCATGCCGCCTCCGAAAGGCCGACACGGCAACTGCTGCGCGATCGTCTCGAGCGCTCTGCTCGTCTTCGTACGCGAGAACCGGCTCGGCAACATCTTCTCGAACAATCCCGGCTTCGTCCTGGGCCGTGACCCGGACACGGTGCGCGGTCCGGACGTGGCTTTCTGGAGCCGTCAGCGTCTGCCGGAAATCCCCGAGGACGAGTACATCGCCATCCCGCCGGACCTGGCGGTCGAGGTCGTCTCGCCGGGTGACCATTTCTCCCGGATTCAGAACAAGGTGCGTGCGTACCTGGCGTGCGACGTCGCGCTGCTGTGGGTGATCGACCCGATCGACCGCAGCGTGTCGGTCTACCGACCGAACCAACCCCTTCGCATCCTGGCCGAGACGGACACGCTCGACGGCGAGGAGGTGCTGCCCGGATTCCGGCTGCCGGTGCGCGACTTGTTCGCCTGACCCCTGGCGTCTCGCGTTCCGTCCGGTAGAATCGCCGCCATCGACTTCTTTCTCTCCACCAGGAGCCACGACCGATGGCCACCGGCATCCGCTACAGCATGAATCTCCTCCTCTGGACGGCCCACGTCACCGAGAAGGATTATCCCACCATCGCCGAACTCAAGAAGACCGGCTACGACGGCGTCGAACTGCCACTCTTCGATGGCGACCGGGCTCACTACGCCAGCATCCGCAAGGAACTCGACAACCAGGGCCTCGGCTGCACCACCGTCACCGTCGTCGATGCGAACACCAACCCGGTCAGCCCGGACGCCGCCATCCGCCAGAAGGGCCTCGACAAGATCAAGTGGGCCATCGAGATGACGGCCACCCTGGGCGGGACGCATCTATGCGGGCCGTATCATTCCGCCCTCGGCGTCTTCTCCGGCCAGCCGCCGACCGGCGATGAGAAGAAACGCGCCGTCGAGGTTCTCCGCGCCGCGGCCGAGTTCGCCGGGCAGCACAAGGTCACCCTCGCCATCGAGTACCTCAACCGCTTCGAGTGCTACTTCCTGACGACCGGAGCCGACGCGAAGAAGCTCGTGCAGGAGGTCAATCACCCGGCTTTCCGCTTGATGTACGACACGTTTCACGCCAACATCGAGGAGAAGCGGCCGGCCCCGGTCATCGAGGCGATCGCCGACGTGATGGCTCATGTCCACATCAGCGAGAACGACCGCGGCACGCCGGGTACCGGCATGGTCCACTGGGACGAAACGTTCGCCGCGCTCAAGAAGGTCGGCTACCAGGGCTGGCTGACGATCGAGTCGTTCGGCCGGGCTCTGCCCGACCTGGCGGCGGCCACCAGGGTCTGGCGCGATCTGTTCTCGTCGCCGCGCGACGTGTACGAGAACGGCCTGCGCTTCATGAAGGCGAACATGACATGAGTCGGCCTCCGACAGACGTGACACTCCGACGGCACCCGGCCGAGCGCCGGGCCGCGCCGTCGGTGATCCTGCCGCAGTTCGGCTGCTGCTGTTGTTGCTGCTGCTGTCTGCACGCCCTTGGCAGTCTCGTCGGCGGCGTCGTCGGCTCGGTCACCCCCATCGCGGAGGAGCCCAAACCGGTCGATCCGGACTTCCCCTTCCCGTTCCGCCGCGACGAACTGGAGAACGAGCCGGACTTCATGCCGGCCACGGCCCTGTACTGGCTGCTGGTCCTGTTCGTTCTCGCCTGCGTCCCCGTCTGGTTCTTCTTCGACCGGTCGTCGCCGGATTCGGCCTTCTACGGCCTGCTGGCCGGCCTGTTCTTCCTGCCGCTGGTCCAACTCGGGGCCTCGGTCGTTTGCCTGATCGGCATCGCCATCTTCTACATCGACAAGGCGAACGCCCTGCGCCGACTGGGGCAGATCACGCTCTGGTCCTTCGTCGGCGCGCTCGCCGGCATCGGCATCATGGCCGGCCTGTGCGGCCTGCTCATGCTTCATTGAGGAGGCACCATGCGACGACTGCTTCGCTCGTTCGCCCTCCTCGGGCCGGTCGTCCTGGTCGGCCTGTTCGTCTGGGTCGTCGGCCGGGGCTCCTGGGCCGAGTCGCCGCGCGAGCCGGCCCCGGGCGAACCGCCGTTGGCCCAGGTGGTCGATGGCGAACTCGGTCGGCACGTCCGGGCCGTCGTCCGCGTGCCGTACAGCATCGAGGAGGTCTGGCAGGTACTCACCGACCACGACCGCTACGCCGATGTCTGTCCGTACCTGCATCAGCCGAAATTCGAGCCCGACCCCGATCGGACGACGCATCTCACCGGCCGAATCCAGGGCTGGGCGAACACCTTCCCGCTCGACTTGCAACTGCGTCAGGAGCAACTGCTCGACGAGTACCGCAGCAGCTGGGACGGAGGCGAGGGAGAGGTGCTGGCCAATCGCGGTCACTGGTCGGTACGTCGGCTCGGGCCGCGCGAGTCGCTGCTCGAGGTGGCGGTCGCCGTCGAGGTTCGTCGGGTGCCGACGTTTCTGCTGCGAATCCTGCTTCGCGATCGGCTACGCGTCGTCCTGGCCAACGTGCAGGCCCGGCTCGATGAGTCGGCCGAGAACTGGTGACGCATGGCGGACCTGCCCCGACGGCCGTGCCTCGCCTTGCCCTTCACGATCATCGGAGCGGCTGACGGCGTCCATCTCCTGGCCGGCGAGGACTGGCGATACGTTGTCAGCGGCTCTGGCCTGGCCGAGTGGCTGCCGGCCTGGCTGGCCCTCGTCGATGGCACGCGGACCCTGGAGATCCTGCTCGCCGAGGTGCCCGTGTATCGCGACGAGGCCGAGGCGGTTTTGCTCCGGCTCCAGGGCGAGCGCCTGCTGCGCGAAGGGCCGGTCGAGGCGGCGCACGCAGCCTTTGTCGGTGGCGTCGAGATCATCGGCGCGGGGGAACTGGCACTTCATTTAGCCGCCGGCTTGCCGGCGGGTTTTCGTCCCGGAAGACCGCCGGCAAGCCGGCGGCTAAATGAAGAGACGTCCCTCGCTCTCGTCACGCAGGAATCGCTCGACTACGCGACGGCCCTCGAACACAACGCCCGGCTGCGGAGTGCCGGCCGGCGCTGGCTCTGGGTCTGCTCCGGGGCGATGACGCGCGGCTACGTCGGGCCGCTCTTCCTGCCGGACGCCGGGCCGTGCCTCGCCTGCCTGGTCGGCCACTTTCGCCGGCTTTCACCGGCACCGCATCTCTACGACCTCCTCCAGGGACACGGTGACATAAAATCGTCACCGCTGCCGCCGGAGGCGACGCGAATGCTGGCCGCGCTCGCCGTTGCGAAGCTCGCCCTGGCCACCGAGGCGAATCCGCGCCCGGCCCTGTATCGCCTGCACGTCCTCGAAGCGGAGACGCTGGATGTCACCAGCCACGCCGTGCCGCGTGATCCCGATTGTCCCGTCTGCGGAAAGCGTCGATGATCCCCTGGCATCAGAGCCGATTCACGGGCCTGTTCCGCTCGACCGAGGTCGTGCCACGAATGCCGCACGACCCGGACGTCCACGTCTGGGCCGGCTCGCTGCTGCACGACCGGGACGCGGCCCACGAACTGGCCACCAGCGGCATCGGCTGGACGGCCGACGCGGCCTTCGCGGCCGGCGTCGGCGAGGCCCTCGAACGCCAGGGCTGTCGGCCACTAGCAACCGACGACGTGGTGATAGCAAGTTGTCAGTGCTGGCCGGGCGACGAACCGTTCGTGCCGCTGGATCACTGGGTGCTGTTCCATCCCGAGCAATACGATCGGCCACGGTTCCCGTTCGCCCGACCGGAACCGACGACGCCGCTTCGCTGGATCTGCTGTGGCCAGGCTGTCACCGGATCACCCTGGTGGGTGCCGATCGAGATGGTCTTCCTCGACGCCCCGACCGGTGGCGCGGTGCTGGGACCGTCGATCTCGACCGGGTTGACGTGCGGTCGGCCGGGCGATCCGATCGTGCTGCGCGGGGCTCAGGAAGTGATCGAGCGGGATGCCGTCGTCGGCGCGTGGTGGGGGCGCTATCCACTGGTCGAACACGATCCGGGCGCGGTCTGGTCCCTGCTCGGCCGCGAGATCCGCGAGCGTGCCGTTCGACCGAACCTGACCTACCGCTTCTACCGCGTGGCTGGGCCGTTCAGCGCTCACGTCGCGATCGTCTCGGTCGTGGGTCTGGATCATCCCGGCATGATCTTCAGCATCGGCTCGGCCTGCCGTTCGACCCGTCGGGCCGCCTGGGAGCGGGCCTTGCTCGAAGCCCTGCAAGGTCGCCTGCATCTGCGGCAACTCCTCGTTCACGATCCGGCCGCGCACTTCGATCAGGGCTGGCCGATCGACTTCACCGGCCACGCACTCTTCTACTCGCGTCGGCCGGATTTGCTGACGAGAACGGTTCTGCATTCTCCCGCATCCGGTGTCACCGATCCGGATGCCGGGATGGAAGAGTCGCTGGCGGTTCTGATCGAACGACTGGGAAGCGAACGGCCGGTGCTGATCCGGCATCTGAGCCGTCCGGAGTGGCAGGAGATCGGCGAGACGTGCCGTGTCGTCCGGGTGGTGATTCCGGGTCTGCAACCGCTGCACGGCCATCACGGCTACCCGTTTCTCGGCGGCCCTCTCTGGCGACCACGCGGCCTGGCGGAATGGGCCGTCACCCTGCCGCACCCATTCCCGTGACCGCGTCCCTAGACCTCGGCCAGCGTCGCCTGCACCTCGACCTTCTGATCGCCGCGCTGGACGGTCAGGGTAATCACGTCGCCGACGGCCTTCTTCTCCAGGAGGCCGAACAGGTCTCCGGAGTCGTGGATCTCATGGCCATCGATGGCGATGATGAAGTCGCCCAGCGCGATGCGACCGCGAGCGTCGCGGGTGGTCGGCACGATGCCGGCCTTCGCGGCCGGACTGTCCGGCACGACGCCGATGACGAGGACGCCCGTCTTGCCGAGTTGCCGCACGGTCTGGTCCGGAGCGATGCGGATGCCGAGGCCCGGCCGGACCACCTTCTTCTGGGTGATCAATTGATCAACGACGCGCTTGACGTCATCGACCGGGATGGCGAAGCCGATGCCGGCCGAGGTGCCCGAGGGGCTGTAGATGGCCGTGTTGACGCCGATGAGTCGGCCGGCACTGTCGAGCAGGGGGCCGCCCGAGTTGCCCGGATTGATGGCGGCATCGGTCTGGATGACGCCCTTGATCGGCCGACGG
>CAYYJM010000144.1:0-8263 GCA_964471755.1 uncultured Alcaligenaceae bacterium | reverse complement strand
CCGACTGGATCTCACGGCCCAGGGCGCTGATGACGCCGGTCGTCAGGGTCTGATCGAGGCCGAACGGGTTGCCGATGGCGAAGACCTTCTGACCGACCTGGAGGTTGCTCGACTGGCCCAGAGCCAGCGGCCGGAGCGACCCAGCCGGGGCGGCGATCTTCAGGACGGCGAGATCCTGGTCGGGGTAGGTGCCCCAGACCTTGGCGTCCCAGGTACTCTGGTCGTCGAGAGTGACGACGACCGAGTCGCCCTTTTGCACGACGCTTTCGATGACATGGTAGTTCGTAACGATGTGGCCGAGCTTGTCCCAGACGAAGCCACTACCGGTGCCGGCGGGAACCTGCTCGACGTTGAACGAGAAGCCGTTGCGTCGTTCCGTCAGCGTGGTGATGTGGGTGACGCTGGGCCGGGCGTCGTTGTACAGCGCGATCGTGGCCTTCTCGTCCTCGGCGAGGTCGCCGCGCGCCTGAATGACCGGTGGCACGTACGGCCCACGGAACCAGCCATCGCGGATGACCGTCCAGCTGAACAGGGCCCAGCCGGCGATGGCGATCAGGGCCAGCAGCATGATCGTGGTTTGGCTGATCGTCGGATCGTTGGCCTGCGGTCGAGGAGCCGGGCTCGCGGGGTTGCCCCAGGGGGTGTTGCTTTCGTTGGAACTCATGGCAAGTGCGTCCTCCTTGAATTTATTGTAGGCATGGAGAGGGAGGATCGCTACCGACAGCCTGGGCGAGAGGGGCCTTGGCGATCAGGGGGCTGACGCCCTACGGTCACCAGGACACTCCCTCGCCGATTGATTTGTCGCGATCTGCCTTGCTGAAGCGTGTCGGAAACCGCAAGATTCACCCTGGCGGCGTCGCGAACCGTCGCCGCCCTGTCAATTCCGTCGGATCAAGCCGACCAGCCCGCAGTCTGGGGCTCGGCCATCCCAATCGCAAGAGGAGAGTTGTCGATGCGCTGGAAAACCAGTCTGGCCGCCGGGGTGATGCTCGCCCTTGGCATCGCGATCGGCTACCTGGCCGCGAGCGGGCATCTCGCCCGGCTTCTGTCGAATGCGGTCCTCGCCCAGTCGGCCGCCAGTCCCCCCGAGCCGGAGCGCGGCACACCGCCACCAAACCTGCTGGCCGCCCTCGCGGTCCACAACGCGGCCGTCGCCACTCAGGCCCAGCCGGGCAAGAAGCCGAATATCTGCATCATCTGGGGCGATGACATCGGCCAGTCCAACATCAGCGCCTACTCGCGCGGCCTCATGGGCTACCAGACGCCGAACATCGACCGGATCGCCAGGGAAGGCATGCTGTTCACCGACTACTACGGCGAGCAGAGCTGCACCGCCGGCCGGGCGTCGTTCATCACCGGCCAGCACGGGCTGCGCACCGGCTTGACGAAAGTCGGCCTGCCCGGTGCAACGCTTGGCCTGCAGAAGGAGGACCCGACCATCGCCGATTTGCTCAGGCCACTCGGGTACACCACCGGTCAGTTCGGCAAGAACCACCTTGGCGACCGCAACGACTTCCTACCGACCGTCCACGGCTTCGATGAATTCTTCGGCAACCTCTACCACCTCAACGCTGAGGAAGAACCGGAGTTACCCGACTACCCGAAGGATCCGGCCTTCCGAGCCCGGTACGGCCCGCGCGGCGTACTCGATTGCAAGGCCAGCGACAAGGACGATCCAACCGTTGATCCGCGTTTCGGGCGGGTCGGCAAGCAGGTCATCAAGGACACCGGCCCACTGACGAAGAAACGGATGGAGACGATCGACGACGTGACTGCCGAGCGAGCCGTCGATTTCATCCAGCGCCAGGCGAAGGCCGAAAAGCCCTTCTTCGTCTGGGTCAACTTCACGCACATGCACTTCCGCACGCACACCAAGCCGGCGAGCAAGGGGCAGTCCGGCCGGTGGATGAGTGAATACAGTGACACGATGATCGACCACGACAGGAACGTGGGCACGGTCCTCAAGGCACTGGACGACGCCGGCATTGCCGACAACACGTTCGTCATGTACTCGACCGACAATGGTCCGCACATGAACACCTGGCCGGACGGAGCCATGACGCCATTCCGCAACGAGAAGAACTCGAACTGGGAAGGGGCCTACCGGGTGCCGTGCATGGTTCGCTGGCCTGGCAAGATCGAGAAGGGCACGGTGTCGAACCAGATCATCTCCCACCTCGACTGGCTGCCGACGCTGGTGGCGCTGGGCGGCGACGCCGATGTGACTGCCCGGTTACTCAAGGGCTACAAGGTCGGCGACAGGACCTTCAAGGTCCACCTCGACGGCGACAACCTCCTGCCATATCTGACCGGCCAGGCCAAGAAGAGTCCGCGTGAGTCGTTCCTCTACTGCAACGACGATCAGCAGGTGACCGGCCTGCGTTACGACAACTGGAAGTTCGTGTTCATGGAACAGCGTGCACCGGGCACCTTGCGTGTCTGGGCCGAGCCGTTCGTGACCTTGCGGTTTCCGAAGCTGTTCAACCTGCGTCTGGACCCCTACGAGCGGGCGGACATCACGTCGAACACCTACTACGACTGGGTCATGGATCACGTCTTCCTGTTCATCCCGGCCCAGGACTACGTTGGCAAGTTCCTGATGACCTTCAAGGACTACCCGCAGCGGCAGAAGGCGGCGAGCTTCAACCTGGACGAAGTCCTGAGGAACCTGCAGGAAAGAGCGAGTTCCAGGTAGCAGCGTTGCTACAGAAGCGTCGCCTGGGCGTCGAGATCGAGCGGAGCGAACTCGCTGCGATGGTACTTCTCGATCGCCAGTGCGGCCATGGCGGCGTTGTCGGTGCAGAGGTCGAATGGCGGGATGATCAGCTCGACGTTCTCGCGTTCGGCACGCTCTTCCAGCGCCGCACGCAGAACGCGGTTGGCGGTGACGCCGCCGCCGACGGCCAGGCGACGTCGGCCCGTCTGGGCGATGGCCTGGAACGCCTTGGCGACGAGGATCTCGACCACGGCGGCCTGGAAACTGGCGGCCAGGTCGGCACGAAACGGCCCCGGTGGCGGCGGTGTCGGCCGGCTCTGTCCCTTTGGCGCGAAGGTGTACATCACGGCCGTCTTGAGGCCCGAGAAGCTGAAGTCGAGCCGGTCGTCATGGAGGAACGAACGCGGTAGCTTGAACGCCTTCGGATCGCCCTGGCGGGCCTCGCGTTCGACGGCCGGGCCGCCCGGAAAGCCGAGGCCGAGCAGGCTGGCGACCTTGTCGAACGCCTCGCCGGCCGCGTCGTCGAGGGTGCCACCGAGCAGTCGGAAAGTGACAGCGTCCGAGCAGTCGAACAGCGTCGTATGGCCGCCGCTGACGACGAGGCCGACGCACGGGAAGATGTCGCGACCGGCGGCGAGTCGGCAGGCGTAGATGTGGCCGGCAACATGATTGACGCCGATCAGCGGCACGCCCAGGGCCAGGGCGAACATCTTGGCCGCTCCGACGCCGACGAGCAGGGCACCGATCAGGCCCGGCATGTGATGCACGGCGACGACGTTGATATCGGCGAGCGTGACGTTCGCCTTGCGCAGAGCCTCATCGACGACGGGCAGCAGTCGCTGGAGATGGGCGCGAGCAGCGACCTCGGGAACGACGCCGCCGAAGCGCGCGTGCAGATCCGTCTGCGAGGCGACGACGCTGGACAGGATGCGTGGTTCCTCGGTGAAGACGGCGGCGGCCGTCTCGTCGCAGGACGTTTCGATGGCCAGGAAGAGCATCAGTATCCGCCGTTCGGGTGAGCGGCCTCCGTCAGGGGGCTGAGTTTGCGGCCGGGGGAAGTCTCATGGGGCTGACGCCCCACGCTCGCCTCGGCGTCCAGGGTCGGCCAGTCCTGCCAGCGGCTCGACTGTCGCCAGAATGTCAGTGGGTTGTCGAAGACGACCTTGCGGATGACGTCCTCGCCGTGGCCGCGTCGGCGCATTTCGAGCATGAATTCCGGCACGGCCAGCGGATCGGATCGGCCCCAGTCGCCGGCGCTGTTGACCATGATGCGTTCGGTGCCGACCATTTCGAGGATATCGACGGCCCGCGAGGGGGTGCATTTCGTCGTCGGGTAGAGGGTCATGGCGCACCAGAAGCCGCCATCGAGGGCGTGGCGAACGGTGTGTTCCTCGACATGGTCGATGCAGACGCGAACGGGATCGACACGGCGGTCGTTGTTGAGCATGTCGATGATCATCCGGGTGCCCTTGTACTTGTCTTCGAGATGGGGCGTGTGGATGAGGATCAGCTCGTTGGTCTTCATGGCGAGATCGACGTGTTCCTGGAAGATGACGGCCTCGTTGGGGGTGTTCTTGTTGAGGCCGATTTCGCCGATGCCGAGGACGCCGGGCCTGTCGAGGAACTCAGGGATCATGGCGATGACTTCGCGGGAGAGGCGGACGTTCTCGGCCTCCTTGGCGTTGATGCAGAGCCAGGAGAAGTGGCGGATGCCGAACTGAGCGGCCCGCTTCGGCTCGACGGCAGTCAGGTGATGGAAGTAATCGCGGAAGCCGTGAACGGTGCCGCGATCGAAGCCGGCCCAGAAAGCGGGCTCGCTGATGGCGACGCAGCCGCTGAGAGCCATGCGATGGTAGTCGTCCGTGACGCGCGAAATCATGTGGATATGGGGGTCGATGTAGTACATGGTTGACCTATCATCCTATCTGAGCGAGTGTTACGTCTCTGCCGGAACGGTTCGGGAACAACGACGTCTGTCACTGACGGCTGTCCTGGGGATCCCGAGGCTGGGCTGGGAAACCTGCCCTTCCTTTGAGGATACCATCCCACACGGCAAGACGAAAGAAGTCGGAAGCCGGTTACTGGCCAAATGGTCGAGATCCAGCGAGAGCCTACCGATCCCGCCTTCCAGTCAGTTGGACGGAGTCACCTCACCGCCCGCAGGCGTCAGCATCGCCCACCAGACCGACGCGGGAGTCGCACCGGCCAGCGAGCGGACACTGCCATCGCCCAGGACAACCTGCATGGCGTGATGACTGGTCGAGGCCAGGCGGTAGTCGCAGTTGCTGTTGAAGGGGGTTGGCCGGACCTGGAAGCGAGCGGTCGCGGCGGCGTTGCCCGGCGGGATGGCCGCGAACGCCGGAAAGTACGACGACCAGTGCGAGTAGCCCTGGCCGTTCCGGTCCACCGCCCAGGCGACGCCACCCTTCCAGTTCGTCCAGTTGTACCAGGGATTATGCGTCGCCGGGTTCCAGCACCGAGCATACTTCTCGGCCATCAACACCGTGTTCGACAGACCGTCGGAAATGCCGACCGGCAAGCGAATCCGGCCATGCCAGGTCCGACCGTCCCACGGGGCCGCCGTGCGCCAGAACGCGGGTTGGCCGAAAACGAGAAAGTTGCCCGCGTACGACCCGGCCGAGTTATCGGGCCAACCACTATCGAAGTCCGCCCCGATGAGACCGTCGCCGGGATAGCTCGGGTCGGACGGGCAGGCGTACAGCGGCATCGGCTGAGTGAATCGCCAGCGGATCCAGTACGCATCGCCCATGCCACGCTGGTAGTACATCCCCTGTTCCAGGTACGGCAGGAGATGGAAGAACAGGCTCTCGTGCCGGGTGCCGGTCCCACCGTACGGCGCGAACAGTGGCGGCAGCAACTGCTGGTTGGTGGCGGCTGCGAGGTGGCACGCCAGGCCGATCTGCTTCAGTTGGTTCTGACATCGCAACCGATAAGACACCTCGCGAACCTGCTGCACTGCGGGCAGGAGCAGGCCGATCAACACGGCAATGATCGCGATGACGACCAGCAACTCGATTAGTGTGAAGCCGACGCGAACGAATCGGTGCGAGGGCATGGCGATGCTTCCTTATCGCTCAGGGTTTCCGTTCGGAGTGACGTAGGATGTAGATCGGTCCACCAGCGCTCCAGACGATCAGATGGCGACCGTCGACCGCTGCTTCGCAGTGCGTCAGTTCCCGCGGGAACTGCCACCGCTTCGTCACTTCTCTCGTCGTCGTGTCGATCAACACGACCTGGCCGTTCCGGGTGGTGACAACGAGTTGGCGACCACCGGGCGCGATGCGCAGCGAGGTCAGACGATCGTTCTGGATCGGCGTGAAGGTCACCCCCTGGCCCGGCTTGCCAGCGTCGAGGTCGTACAGGCTCAGAGGCGGATCTCCGTGCAGGCCGGCAGCAAAGGCACGCTTCCCGTCCGGAGTCAGGACGATGACGTGGTTTTTCGTGCCGGGAAGACTGCCCCGGAGCGTCGCGCCTTGCTCGGTCGTCGTCCAGAAATCGAACGAGCGAACACCATCGCCAGGGACCAGCCGGCGCGTAATCAGCACGGACCCGTCGTCGCTGGCCGCCTCGACCCAGCCCGGCTTCTCGTCCTGATACCAGAGCAGACGCGGCGGGCTCTGGGTGGTGTCGTAGGCGGCGAAGGAACTTCCCTTCGAGAGGAATAGCCGACCGGAGCGGGCGTAGAAGGGCGTACCGTCCGGCTGCCAGGTCGACCGCTTGACGACCGCCGGGGGCAGCGACCAGAACCCAGCCCGGTCATACCAGGTGATGCCGAGGTACTCGTTCGATGGGTGCAGCAACAATGCCGTCCACTGGTTCCAGCCATGCTGAGCGGGCCGGCCGAAGTCGGTGCCCGTCTCGACGATTCGCGGGGCACGGTGGCCAAGATCCCAGATGCGCACCTGACCAAAATCGTCCGGAGCGATCAGGTAGTGGCCGTCACTGGTCAGGGCCCCCGCGCCGGGCCCTGGCTGGACAACGGGATCGATCTCGGCGACCTTCTCGCCGGTCAGGTCCCAGAGACGGACAACGCCATCGGCACCGAGGGTAGCCAACGTGCCACCATCTCCGGTGACACTCGCCCGCTGAACCTGGTTGCCAGGCAAAGTCGGCAACTGGAGGGAACCTCGGTTGACGAACCGGTCATCGCGGACCTCCTGAACCGCGACGGAGCGATCCCAGAGCAGCCACGGTCCGGAGCCCTCTGCGATGGTCCGGCCGGGCAGGTCCGCTCGGGCGATTTCGGCCACCGCCCGGGCCGGCTTGCGGGTGATGTCCCAGAGTCGCGCTCGCCGGTCCGGTTCCACGGTCAACAGACGCGAATCGCTGACCAGCTGAAGCACCTGGAAGTTGGTCGGGACCTTCAGATCGACATACCGCAGGTCGGGTATGGTGCCAGCCTCCTTGATGGGGTCGGCGGTCAGGTC
Source organism: uncultured Alcaligenaceae bacterium (assembly GCA_964471755.1). Classification (GTDB taxonomy): domain Bacteria; phylum Planctomycetota; class Planctomycetia; order Gemmatales; family Gemmataceae; genus CAYYJM01. The sequence continues at coordinate 1,099 of CAYYJM010000144.1, read as the reverse complement.
GAACAGCTTGACCTGACCGTCGGTCATCACGGCGAGAACCGTGCCGCCGGGCGACAGGGCAGGGAACTGAGCCTTCGCCAGTGCGTGTCGATGGACGATCTCCGTCCCCGACCACCGCCACACATCAACGCCACGCTCACCGACGCTGACCAGATCCTTGCTCTCGGTGGCCACATACAGGCCAACAGCGGTGCGAAGGCGTTCGTCGAGTTTGTCCGCCTTGAGAACGAGACGCGGTGGTGTCACCTGGATGTCATGGATCCCAGCCGTGGTGAGCAGGAGCCGACCATCCGCGGAGTAGACGGAGGCCGTCGCCTTCGTGGGGAGGGTGGCTTGCCAGCGACGCTGGGGCACGCTGAAGAGCTGCGGCGGATCGTTGACCGCGAACTGCTTGCCGTCGGGGCGGAAGGCCAGACCGGGATTCTCACCGAGAAGGCCCGTCCGTCCGGCCTGCGTTCCGATCACACCGACGATCCCGTCCACAGGAAGACGTTCCGGTTCCAGGACGCCGTCGGCCGCGAGGCGGTCCAGGTACGATGGCAGGGCCTGGATCTCCTCCCAGGCCCGCAAGGCGGCCGGCGTGCCAGCATGCCGGCGGAGGAAGTCCAGAAAGCGCTGCGTCATTTCCAGCGTCCGCTTCTCGGGCTGACGCATTTCGTCCACCATCGCCGCGAGTTCGCGGTCGGCCTTGCTGGGAGCGACGACCCAGGCCAGCAACGCGGCGAGGCCGACTCCAGCGAGGATCAGGGCGAGGGCCGCACCGAGCCAGCCGGCGCGTCGCGGTGGCGGCGGAGTGGGCGCCGTCTGGAGCAGCGCCCGATCCAGTTCGGCGATGGCGGTCCTGGCGTTGGGCGGTCGATCCGCCGGAGATTTCGCCAGCAGTCGGGCGATGAAGCCACTCAGACCAGCGGGCACAGACGCTGGGAGGGCCGGCACGTCGTTATGCACGACGGCGTGGAGCGTCGCCGGTATGGTTGACCGCTCGAACGGCGACTGGCCGGCCAGCATGCGGTACAGGACGACGCCGACACTGAACAGGTCGGCCCGGGCGTCGATCTTCTTGCCGTCGGCCTGCTCCGGAGCCATGTAGGCCGCCGTG
>CAYYJM010000143.1:0-15786 GCA_964471755.1 uncultured Alcaligenaceae bacterium | reverse complement strand
GTTCTGCGAGGGCCGACTGAGCGACATCAACGATTACTGCCTCTTCGACGTTCTGGACACTTACTTCGTGTTTCTGCGCAGTCGGGTGCTGATCGGAGCGTTGCCGCCGGAGAGCGAGGCGTTCCTGATCCAGCGAGCCCGGGCGTTCATCACGGCGCGGACGGCCGAGACGCCGGTGCTGAACCAGTATCTCCAGCACTGGGAAGACGGCCCACGGCTGGCCTGCGTCGCCGGTTGATTTCGTCCCTTCTCCGTGCGGAAATCGAGGGCATCCCTATAGGTGTGGCCAAAATGTAGGGTGGGCCGAAGCGCCGTTGTAGCCTCGTACCAATCGGAGGCCGCCCCAGCGTAGGCCCACCGATGCTCCAACGGGAGCGCAGCGACACCGTAGATGCCTTGGTTCTACACGGTGTCGCTGCGCTCCCGAGCGAGGATTGGTGGGCCTGCGCTGTGACGGACTTCACAGAGGGATGGGGCGTCGGTGGCGCTCCCGCCCACCCTACGTCTCGGAGCATTGGTGGGCCTGCGCTGTGACGGCCTTCAGGGGCGGTGTGGCGTCGGTGACGCTCCCGCCCACCCTACGTCTCGGAGCATTGGCGGGCCTGCGCTGTTCCGGCCTTCACAGAGGGATGGGGCGTCGGTGGCGCTCCCGCCCACCCTACGTCTCGCTACGTCTCGCTACGTCTCGCCACGACAGGGATGCACCCGTACCACCCGCTGCGAAGGTGTGGTACAACAGGGTTGGACCGGAATCCCTTACCTCGAACACCGCGGACTCTCCATGCGTCTCTCCCTGCTGCTTCTGCTCCCGGCCGTACTCCTGGCGGCTGACACGATCGACCCGAAGACGGCCAAAACCGAGGGGGATCCACCGACCCTCTGGTACGACATTCGGCCCCTCGGTCTCGAAGGCCAGGGCTGGACCGACACGAAGGCCCCGTTCGATCGTCTGCCCGCGAAGGCCGAGAAGCTCGTCCGCCCCGCCGTCTGGGGCCTCAGCCACCACGCCGCCGGCCTGTGCGTCCGCTTTGTCACCGACGCGAAGACGCTCCAGGCTCGCTGGACGCTGACGAGCAAGAACCTCGACATGCCACACATGCCGGCGACCGGCGTCAGCGGCCTTGATCTCTACGTCAAGATCGACGGCAAGTACCGCTGGGTCGCCTGTCCACGGCCCACGGCCCAGACGAACACGGCCACCCTCTTCACCGGCCTCGACGGCCAGCCGCACGAGTTCCTGCTCTACCTGCCGCTCTACAATGGCGTCTCGTCCGTCGAGCTGGGCCTGCCGAAGGACGCCACGCTCAGGAAAGCCCCGGCTCGGCCGGCGCATCAGCAGAAGCCGATCGTCTTCTATGGCACCTCGATCACCCAGGGCGGCTGCGCCTCGCGGCCCGGCATGGTCCACACGGCCATTCTCGGCCGACGCTTCGATCGGCCGATCATCAACCTCGGCTTCTCCGGCAACGGCAAGCTGGAACCCGAACTCGCGAAACTGCTCGGCGAGATCGACGCTGCCGTCTACGTTCTCGACTGTCTGCCGAACCTGTCGCCGAAGGAGGTCGCCGAGCGCACGGTGCCCTTCGTCAAGCTCCTGCGCCAGGCCCGGCCGGAGACGCCGATCCTGCTCGTCGAGGATCGCTCCTACACCAACGGCCACTTCCTCAAGGGCCAGGCCGAACACAACAAGGCGAACCGGGCCGCCTTCAAGGCCGGCTACGATGCGCTCACGAAGGAAGGCGTCAAGGGGCTGTCCTACCTTCGTGGTGATCTGCTGCTCGGCGATGACACCGAGGCGACTGTGGACGGCTCGCACCCAACCGATCTCGGCTTCGTTCGCCAGGCCGAGCTGTTCGCGGAGGCCCTCGCTCCGCTGCTGCCGCAGCCCAAACGCGGGGCCTGGCTCGAAGGCTATCCCGGCCGACTCAGCGTCGTCGCTGGCGACAAACTCGCCCTGCATCTGAGCGGCACGACCGGCAAGGCTCGCATCGAGATCGCCCGCCTCGGAGCCGATCGCCAGGTCGTCTTCACTCGCGATGACGTTCCGGTGACAGCAGTCGAGGTGCCGACTGATGCCTCGGCCAACGGCTGCCACTGGCCCGTCGGCCTGACGCTCGATGTGCCGGCGGAGTGGAAGACCGGTTACTACAACGTCCATCTCGAAGGCCCGGGAGCCGACGGCAAGCCGGTCGCCAGCAATGCCTTCTTCGTCGTCCGCCCGGCCGAGCCTGGCAAGGACGCCAAGATCCTGCTCCAGCTTTCGACGAACACTTACAACGCCTACAACAACTGGGCCGGCTACAGCCTCTACGCCTACCACGGCCGATACGGCATCCAGGGGCGGCGGGTGTCGTTCCAGCGACCGATCGCGAGCCAGTTCTCGAACTGGGAGCAGCACTTCGTTCGATGGGCCGAGAAGGCCGGCTACGCCCTCGATTACGCGACGAATCTCGATCTGGAACAGCATCCCGAGATGCTGGCGAAGTACAAACTCGTCCTGAGCGTCGGTCATGACGAGTACTGGTCCAGCGGCATGCGCGACGCCCTGGAGGCGTTCATCGGCAAGGGCGGCAACGTCGCCTTCTTCAGCGGCAACACCTGCTGCTGGCAGGTTCGGCCCGAGGAGTCTGGCCAGGCCCTGCGCTGTTACAAGCAGGCGTTCGTCCAGGACCCGCTCTACGACGGTGGACCGAACCGTCTGCTGTCCTCGCTCTGGAGCCATCATCTGGTGCAGCGGCCCGAGAACGAACTGACCGGCGTCGGCTTTCTCTGGGGCGGCTACCGCAAGAGCCACTTTCAGTTCATGAACGACAAGGCCGAGTTCACCGTCCATCGGCCGGAACACTGGCTCTTCGCCGGCACGAACCTGAAGCGCGGCGACACCTTCGGCGACAAGGACACGATCGTCGGCTACGAGTGCGATGGATGCGAGATCGCCTGGCGCGACGGCCTGCCGTATCCGACTCACGCCGACGGCACGCCGAAGTCGTTCACCATCCTGGCGACGTGTCCCGCTCGCTGGCACCCCGATGACAGCGTGTGGTACGATCGCTGGGAAAGGGGCCGGACGGGCAACTCCGTCGTCGGCGTCTACGAGCGTGGCGGCACCGTGGTGACAGTCGGCACGACCGACTGGTCGCACGGCCTGCGCGGCGGCGACCCGGCCGTGATGCGCATCACGCGCAACGTCCTGGACCGACTGGGGAAGTGAATCGCGCTTATTTAGCCGCCGGCTTGCCGGCGGCTAAATGTCAGTCGGTCCGCAGGCTCGCATGAGCCTCGCGGAGTAGGCGTTCGGTCTCCTCCCAGCCGATGCAGCCGTCGGTGATCGACACGCCGTACTTGAGCGTGGCCGGCTCGCTGGTCAGCTTCTGCTGCCCCTCGACGAGGTTACTCTCCAGCATCATGCCGGCGACCACGGGGGTGCCGGCGAGCCGCTGACGCAGCACCTCCTGGAAGACGCCCCCCTGCTTGCGATAGTCCTTGTCCGAATTGGCGTGACTGCAATCGACGATCAGACGCGACGGCAGATTGTGAGCGACGAGCTGTTTCGCTGCCTGCTCGACGTGTTCGAGCGAGTAGTTGCTCCCCGAGCGGCCGCCGCGCAGCATGAGTACGCCCCAGGGATTGCCACGCGAGTAGATGACGCAGGTACTGCCATCCGGGTCGATGCCCAGGAAACAATGCGGATGCCGGGCCGCGTGCATGGCGTCGAGAGCGACCTGCAGGTTGCCGTCGGTGCCGTTCTTGAAGCCGACCGGCATCGACAGACCGCTGGCCATCTGGCGATGCGTCGGCGACTCGGTGGTGCGAGCCCCGATCGACGCCAGGCTGACCAGGTCGGCGATGTACTGCGGCGTGATCGGTTCGAGCATCTCCGTCGCGACCGGCAGGCCCAACTCGGCGATCTCCAGCAGGAGACGCCGGGCGATCCGCAGGCCCTCGGCCATGTCGAAGGTGTCGTTCAGATACGGGTCGTTGATCAGGCCCTTCCAGCCGACGGTGGTGCGCGGCTTCTCGAAGTAGACGCGCATGGCGACCAGGACGCGATCGCCGATCTCCTGAGCGAGGGCGCTCAGTCGGCGAGCGTAGTCCAGGGCGGCCTCGGGATGATGGATCGAGCAGGGGCCAACGACGACGAGCAGACGCGGATCGTCGCCGGTGAGGACGCGCTTGATCGCCTCCCGTCCGGCGACGACGTTGGCACTGGCCGACGCGGTGATCGGCAACTCGTTCAGCAGGAGCCGTGGGGCGATAAGCCGCACGGTTTTCTCAATGTTCAGATCGCGTGTGGTGGTCATGGGGAATAGTGTAGCAAACGAGGCAATAGGGGACCGCGCCCCTCACAGTCCAGGCATCTTGCCCTCGATGTAGGCGATCAGACGCTGGAGATGGTCAAAGGCCGTATCTCGGCTCGGGTCGCCGTCCTTCTCCATGTCCCACAGAAACGCGCTTTCCAGTCGATCCCGGAGAGTTTGTGAGAGGAGGAGGCCCTTATCGGCCAGTGTGGTCAAATCCTCCCGGTCCTTCGGCGCGAAGCGTTTCAGTTTCGAGATGGCCAGGTCGTGTACCTCGAGCTTGTAGGCCGTCGTGACTTGCCACGGGCCCAGTCGGAACGCCTCGGCGCGAGTTCGATACCCGGCGGCCATCGGCGGCAAGGGACTGGGCACGCTTTCCAGGTAGAGGCCGTGGATCACCATCGCCTGGGTATCCTTGCCGAACAGGTCGAGTGCCAACTGCATCGCTGGCGTGGGCGGCGAACTGAACAGCACCACGTCCACGTCTCGGGTCGCGACTCCACCGCCAGCCTCATAGAAGAGGATCAGCGCGGCCCGCCCGATCAGGTGCAGGTCGAGACGTTCCCCCGGCAACTCCTGGGTCAGAGCGTCGTCAATCGCGGTTAGAAAGCGGAGGATCTGGTCGCGCATGGTCTTCGGGCCTCAAGGTCAGCCGCCCGATTCCGAAAGGTCGTCAGGTCGGCCGCATAGCCGATGCGCCAGTATTTCCAGACGCGATGGGGCGGCTCTCCTTCTCCGGGATGCCCCAGATCGTCCGGTTCGTCTGGCCGATCCACGCTATCGAGGAAGCGGATCAGGTCGTCGCCGGAGATCAGGCCGCCGGGGAAGCCCTCGGTGCGGTCGATGGTCAGGGTGATTTCCGCCAGCCAGGCCAGCCGGGTGATCGCCAGTGGATGGGTCACGCAGGCAAACGCGGCGAGCAACTCCGCTCGCCAGCGGTTCCAGGCCAGAACGGCAGGTAGCGCCTCGATCACCCGCGGCTCGGGGCGTTCGACGCCAACCGCGAGGGCCGCCACCTCCTCCGCTGGGCGGAACGCTCCGGGCACCCGCTCGTCCGCCACCATCAGATCGGCGATTCCCAGGTGCCGAAGTTCCAGGGCCAGATCGCCCAGTCTGGTTCCCGCCTGCATCTCCCCGGTGAGCAGCGCCTGGAGCGGGACGTTGAGAATCGCGGCGAACTGAGTCGCCTCGACGAAACTCAGCGATCGTTTTCCGGTTTCGATCCGCGAAACGTCGGACTGGCGCAACCCACAGCGCTCGGCGACCTGAGCCTGGGTCAATCCGAGGTTTTTGCGAAGCCGCTCCAGGAACGCGGCCGTCTCCCGGTCACTCATGGGCCTGTACCGTCCAGCGCGCTAAAGTTCACCTCCACATCTCACATGCAATTATCGCATGAAGACTCTGGACTTCAAGGCTCGATACGACACAACGAATACGGAATTCGCATGTTTCATGCGAATTCCGCATTCGTCTGCCCCGAGTCCGATCATCGATTGAACAGAAACGCCTTGCTGTTGACCAGCGCCCAGGCCAGGTCCTGCACTCCGAGCTGACGCGGATCAATCGGCCCTGGAGCCTCGGCCAGCTCGCGCTGAAGACGCGCCAGCTCGCCATCCTGGGCACGATACGTGTTCAGCAGCAGGGCCGACATCGCCGGCGTCCGCTTCTCCTTCGGCGTATTCAGGGCCTGAGCCAGAGCCGCCGGCACCGGCTTGAGGTTGAACGGCCGGGCGCTCGTCGTCACCGTCAGGCGGAACTTGCCCAGCAGATGCTTCGCCGCCGCGGCGAACTTCTGGTCCAGCGTCACGATCAGTTCGACGCCCTGCGCGTTGCCCTGGGACTGCTCGAACTCGAAGATCGCCATGTGCGCCTTGCCGAACTGTGGAGCGATCGCCCAACCCTTGTTTGCCTGGCGCGTCAGGGCATTCTCGATCGGGAACCGGGTCTGAGCGAAGGTCGCCTGCGGATTGACCAGCTTGACCGGCTTCGCCGGCCCAGCGGTGCCGAGTGGCTTCGCCTTGACGGTCAGCGTCGTCAGCACGAAGTTGCCGTTCTCGGCCCGGCCGGGGCCCTTGGCCGGCAGAGCGTCGTCGGGCAGCGCCTCCAGACGCAGACCGGTGAGGTTACCCTGCGGCACCTTCAACCGGAGCGTGTAGGTGCCCGTGTTCGGCAGCGGGCCGCCGGCCAGGATGGCACCATCGTCGAGCTTGTTCAGCTTGACGCCGCCATCGGCGGTCGCCTCGATCACCTCGGCGGGGAGCCACTCCGTCTGCCGGCCGAGAGTCTTCTCGTAGGCCGCAGCCTTCGCTGGGATCGTCTTCTCGTACGCGGCCAGCTCGTCGGCCTTCTTCTGATGCTCGGCCCGGATCGCGTCGAAGTCGGCCTTGCCGGCCGCGATCGCCTTCAGGCTCAGGTCCATCTCGCGAGCCGTGGGGAAGCGACCCAGGATGGCCAAGTAGAGTTCCTCGACCACCTTGTGATCGTCCTTGTGAGCCTGTAGCAGCTTCGCGATCCGGTTGTTCCCATCGCGAATGGCGTCGCCGAGACCCGGGCCGTTGACCAGGTTGAGGATCGGAGCCAGCATCAACGACGTGGTCCGCTCGCACTCGCAGACGCTCTCGCGGGCTGGCTTGCCGAACAGCAAGAAGAAGTTATTCCCCACGTCCTGCGTCGAGTCGAGCAACTCGGCGGCACGAGCCCCCACCGGCAGGCCCGGCAGGCGGCTCGGCACGCCCAGCGTGTGATGGATCGCGTCGTAGAGAACCTCGGCCGACAGCCGCCGGGGCAGAGCCCTGGCGTAGTTGATCTCGTCGTCCTTGTTCCACTCGTTGGCCTCGACCGACTGCTGATAGACGCGCGACTTGCAGATGGTCCGGATCGTCTCACGACTCCGGAAGCCGTTCTTGATGAACTCGGCGGCCAGGCGGTCGAGCAGCTTCGGGTTGGTCGGCGGATTGCCGGCCCGGACGTCATCGACCGGCTCGATGATGCCGACACCGAGCAGGTAGCTCCACAGCCGATTGACGTAGCTGCGCGCGAAGTACGGATTCTCCGGAGCGGTGATCCAGGCCGCGAGTTGCTCACGGCGAGTGGCCGACGCCGTGAGCGTCTTGCCGCCATGAACGTAGGGGAAGTGTGGCTCGGCCACGTCGCCGGTGCGGAGGTTCTTCACCGCGCCGCTCTTGCCGTCGGTGATGATCTCGACCAGCGGTTTGGCTCCCTCGACGGCACTGCCACCGAGCTTCTGCCCCTTGTACTTCGGATCCTCCGCCAGGTTCACCTGAGCGAAGTACGCCGCCAGTTGGTAGTACTGATCCTGAGTCCAGCGCTCGAACGGATGATCGTGGCACTTGTTGCAGTTGAAGCGGATGGCCAGGAAGAGTTGCGTCGTGTTCTCCATGGTCGCCTCCGGCTCGCGCAGCACCTTGTAGTAGCTGGCCGGCGGATTGGCGACGTTCGAGCCGCTCGCGGTCAGGATCGCGCGCACGAACTGGTCGTACGGCATGTCATCGACGACGGCCTGGCGGATGAAGCCGCGAAAGGCCTGGGCTCCCGGCTGGCCGAGGAACTTGCGGTTGACCTGGAGCAGATCGGCCCACTTGTTCGTCCAGTGTTCGATGTATCCCGGACTGCCGATCAGGCGATCGATGACCGCCTCGCGCTTCTCACGGCTGGGGCGTGGATCGTCGAGGAACGCCCGCACCTCCTGCGGCTCCGGTGGCAGACCGATCAGGTCGAGGTAGACCCGACGCAGGAACTCGGCGTCGGTACACAGGCCGCTCGGCTGTACCTTGATGGCCTGGAGCTTCTCATCGACGAGGGTATCGATCCAGTTGTACTGTGGCAGCGACTTCCAGGCGAAGCCGCTGCGATCGCCCATGACGATGAGGCCAGCGGCGGCGTAGGTGCCCTCGTAGCGGGCCAGCAGCGTCGCTTCGCCGCGACGGATGGCCGTCACCGTGGCGTTGCGATCCGTCGTGGCGACCTCGGTATTACTGCTCTCGATGAACGCCTCCATCGTCACATCGCGAACGCTGCCATCGGGATACTTCGCCAGGACGCGCATCTGCTGCTTCATGCCGGGCAGCGGAATGACGCTGCTGGCCGGGGTGATCGTCAGCGAGGCGACCCGTGGGGTCTTCAGATCGAGAACGACGCCGCCAGCGATCCACGAGCGAATCAGTTCGTAGGAAGTGTCGCCCGGCTTCATGACGGCACCGCCGACGTGCGGCACGCTGCCGGCCGGCTTCATGAGCATCAGGCTGGCGTCCGGAGCGGCCCGGTTCATGCGTCGGCCGCTCAGGTCGTCGGTCAGAGCCTGATGGTCCAGGAGCGGGTCGTAGCCGCGCAGCGACAGCTTGAAGCCATTCTTGCCGACCTGGGCTCCGTGGCACGTCCCGGCATTACAGCCCAGACGCGACAGCAAGGGCATGACATCGCGCACGAAGCTGGCCGTGGTCGGCTTCTTCGCATCGCGGACGGCGACGGCCAGCGTGGCGGTCTTGCCCTCCAGGGAGAGCCGGATCTCGCCCTGGCCATCGGCCACCGGACGAATCAGGCCAGTCGGGTTGATGGTCACCGAACCGGGAGCCTCGATCTTCGCCAGGCGGGTGGCGTCGATCCGCTCGTTCGTCTCGGTGATGGCGGTGACAACGATCTGGCAGTAGGCGTACGGGCCGGTGAGATCAACGCGGTCCGGTGCGACCTCAAGCCGGGCGACCTTGGTCCCGGCGGGGAGCTTTTCCTGGGCGAACGCGGTGCCCGGCAGCAGAGCCAGGGTCGTCACGAGCAGGGAGAGGAACGAGCGCATCATCAACCACGCCTCCGTTGGGTGTATTCTCCGGGCCTAGCGAGCATTCTCCAGGCGAGCCCCCGACGAAAGTCGGGGGAGTCTTCACGCGGAGAACTCCCCCGACTTTCGTCGGGGGCTCGCCAACTCCCCCGACTTTCGTCGGGGGCTCGCCTGACATTGTTTCAGTTCACCGTCGTCAGCGGCACCGGGACGAATTCCTTGACCACCTTACCCGTCTCGTCGATCAGGCGGACCTTGCCATCGAAGCCGGCGGCGGCGACGACCTTGCCGTCGGGCCGGTAGGCCAGGGCGAAGGTCGGCGTCGTCGCGACCTTCGCCAGCACCTTGCCGTCGGCGGTGTTGTAGATGCGCACCTCGCCGGTGCCGTTGAGGCTGCTCCCCGCGGCGAAGCGTGAACCGTCGGCGTTGAAGCGGACGCAGTAGATCCGGCCTGGCATCTCGGCGTACTCACGGATGCGATTGGCGTCGTCGCCGATGACGCGTTTCTTCTCGCGGTGCATCTTGTAGAGCCGGGGCACGCCGTCGGAACCGGCCGTGAGCAGCTCGTCGTACCAGCGATCGGACGTGTCCGTGCCCTTCTCGGTGTTGGCGACCTTGCGATTCTCCTTGTGTGGATTGAGAACGACGCTGATCAGACCGCCCTTGAGCGCACCTGGCGTGATGCTCGTGACGTTGTCGATGAAACGCTGCGTCGCCACGTCGGTCAGCTTCATCGAGCGGTCACGGCTAACCGAGACGAGGAACTTGCTGTCCCGGCTGAAGCAGGTCTCGAAGACCCAGTCATTGTGCGCCCCCTGGAAGAGGACCTGATCGCCCGTCTCGACATCGATCACGCGCAGGGTGTTGTCGGAGCAGCCGAAGGCGACGCGGGTGCCATCGTGCGACCAGGAGATGCCGTAGAGCGTGTCGTAGGTAACCGTATGCGACAGCGCGAGCTTGCGTCGAGCGACGTTCCAGATCTGGATCTCGCCGAATCGACCGGGGGAGCCGCCCGCGACAGCGAGTTTCTTGCCGTCCGGCGAGAAGGCCAGTGCCTGGATTCGCTCGGAGAGTCCGACCAGGCGGGCGACCAGACCGCCACCGTCGGGCTGATGCAGAAGCACCTCATGATGGCCCGAGACGGCCAGGAGGCTGCCATCGGGAGCATAGTCGAGGGCGGTGATCACCGGCGGCAGACGGTAGACCGGCGGCCGATCGGCGCTGACCGGGTCGATGGCCGTGGCTGGCGTGTCGTCCTTCGCCCCCTGGGCAATCCAGGTGCGGATCAGCTCGATGTCGCGGGCAGGGAGCGGCGGCCGGTTCTGAGGCATCGCCGCCTGCTTGTTCGCATCGGGCACGATCTGCTCGATCAGCAGGCTGGCTTCCGGTTTGCCGGGCACCAGCGGGATCTTCTTCTCCTTGATCGGCTTGAGGATCTCGGCATGGGTGGTCATCGAGTAGCCGCCCTGCGGTCGGGCCGGCTGGTGGCAGCCCTGACAGTGCTGCTGAAAGATGGGCCGAATCCGGGTGTAGTACGAGACGGTATCGGCCGCGTACAGCGACGACGTGCCGAGACTCAGAGCCAGGCAGGAGAGAGCGAGGAGAGGGAGCCGGCAACTCATGCGGAGAATCCTCGGTGCAAGGTCGAGCGTCGAGCCGGGCAGGCGTGCGGGGAGGTAGGGGACATGATCCCACGTCCGCGCGCGAGACGCAAGAAGTTTCGCCGGAGGAAATCGCCGGTTCGTCTGGGTCGAACAAGAGCCGGAAGCGTCAGCGACGGTCTTCGGCGAAAACCGTCGCTGACGCTTCCGGCTCTTGTTGAAGACGACGAGTTACGGCCGCTGTTCCAGCGGCACATAGTGAACGTCGCGTTTACCGATGTAGATCGACTCCGGCCGGAAGATGCGGTTGCCCTGGAGCTGCTCCAGCCAGTGGGCCAGCCAGCCGGCCGACCGTGCCACGGCGAAGATCGGCGTGAACAGGTCCGTCGGAATGCCCAGCGACTGGTAGACGACGCCGCTGAAGAAATCGACGTTCGGATAGACGCCCTTGACGCCGTAGATCGGCTGGGCGATCTTCTCCAGTTCCAGGGCGACCTCGTAGATCTTCGGCCGACCCGTCTCGGCGAACATGTTCTCGGCCAGTTCTTGCAGCACCGTCGCGCGCGGATCCTTGACCTTGTAGACCCGATGACCCATGCCCATGATCTTGAACTTCGGGTCGCTGGCCAGCTTGGCGTCGAGCCAGGCGCGCGTCTTCTCGGGACTGCCGATCTCCTCCAGCATCTCCAGAACTTCCTCGTTCGCTCCGCCATGCAGCGGCCCGCTCAGGGTGCCGACGGCGGCACTGACGGCGGCGTACGGCGTGGCCAGCGTCGAACCGGTCACCCGGCAGGAGAACGTCGAGGCGTTCATCGTGTGCTCGGCGTGCAGGATCAGGCACGCATCGAGCACCCGCGTAATCGATGGCGACGGTTCTTTCCCGGTGAGCATCCAGTACAGGTTGGCGGCGTGCGAGAGGTCCTCGCGCGGAGCGATCGCCTCGTTCCCGGAGCGCAGGCGATGGAAGGCGGCGACGAGGGTCGGAATCTTGGCGGTGAGCTTGATGGCCGCCTGCCAGTTCTGCTGCTCGTTGACGATCGTTCGTGGCGGATGGAACATGCCCAGGGCGGCGATCGACGACTGCAGCGCATCCATCGGATGGCCGTTCTCCGGCATGATCCGCAGCATGTCGAGCAGCTTGCGGTTCAGGGGCCGATGGCCGCGCAGGTCGTGATCGAACTGCGCCAGATCACGCTGCGTCGGCAGATCGCCCTTGAGCAGCAGCAGGGTCGTTTCCTCGAAGCAGCTCTCCTTGGCGAGGGTTTCGACCGCGATGCCGCGGTATTCCAGTCGCGCCCGCTGCCCGTCAATGAAAGAAATCGCAGTCTTGGCCGCGGGAACGTCCGCTAGTCCCGGGCGGTATTCCAGTTCGCTCATGGCACCTCTCGCGCAACCCGTGCCGGACACGTCTTTTTACGCGCGGGACTCCCCGCGAGTCTGCTATTATTATGGTAGGGAAGATCCCCTCTGCAATCGACTCGCCGGGATTCGGAAAGAATTTCGATTCAAGTTATTCCTCCGGCTGGCCGATGCTAGTCTCGTTCGGATGGGAACAATCGCTACAACCGGTGGGTGCGCCCATGGGCTGGATCAAGAGCGGGCATGTGCTGGGGCTGGGGCTGGCGCTCTTGCCGGTCTTCCTGTCCGGCTGCCAGTCGTTCTACCCTCTGCCGAACGACCCGGTCCCGAGTACCTCCCGGATCTGGGTCGCCCCGGCTACCGAGCCCACGCCCGACTGGGCCCTTCTTCCTCAGCAGGCCAAGAATCACGTCTACATCTATCTGCTCAACGGGAATGATCCGCTCAACACGGGCAATCTGCTCGGGGTGCGCGACTACCTGCATCAGCGCGGCTTCGTGAAGACGTCGTACGGTCAGCAGTTCCACGGCCCGTGGTTCGAGTCGGAGATCGAGGAGATCCACGCCGCCGATCCGCTGGCCCGATTTGTCCTGGTCGGCTTCAGCGCTGCGGCAGGACCGGTCAACCAGCTCGCCCGTCGTCTGGGCGAGGAGGGGATCGGTGTCGATCGGCTGATCTACCTCGACGGCGTGTTCCTGTTCCGGTCGGAGGAACTGGTGAAGCCCGACAACGTCGAGAAGTTCGTCAACCTGCAAAGCGAGGGCTGGATCGTCCACGGTTCGCCACGCGAGGGAGCGGAGAACTTCACGCTCAAGGGCGCGGGCCACTTCGACGTACCGTCGCACCCGCGAACCCTGGAAATCCTGATGCGCGAGGCGACGACGGTTGCGCAGAAGATGCCGGTCGTCGTGACGCTGCCGGATCCGCTGCGGGATAACCGCCGACAGACGGTTCCCGTTACCGCCACGGCCTACCGACTGCCGTCGGAATGGCAGTTCCTTCAGCCCAACTTCACCGGCGGTGTGCCGGTCATCTCGCACGCCGAGGTCTACAAGCCGGCGAGTACCTCGCCCAGGCGCTGACGTTCGTGGTCGAGGGTGAATCCGGCCAGGACGGTGGCCCGACCCGCCTCGCCGAGGGCCTGCCGTCGCTCGGCCGGTCCCTGCACCAGTTCCAGCACGCGGGCTCCGAGATGGTGCAGCTGCCCGCGCGGCACCAGGACGCCATTCTGCCCATCGTGGACGACGTCCGGAATGCCGCCGACGGCCGAGGCGACGACTGGAATGCCGCACGCCATCGCTTCGAGCAGGGCGTTCGGCACTCCTTCCCGAAGAGACGGCGCGAGAACCAGCCAGCAGAGCCGCAGATGGCGAGCGACCTCCTCCGGGTCGGGGCGATGGCCCGTACGGAGAATGTCGGCCCCCAGCGCGGCTGGCTGATTCGTCTGGTGCAGAAAGTCGGTCAGTTCCCCCGGAGCGATGTCGCCGAGGATGAGCAGGCGGGCAGCCCGGACAGACCAGACGTGCCGGAAGGCTGCGATCAGGTGGGCCATTCCCTTGCTCTGGCGTAGCTCGCCGGAGAAGCCGAGGATGACCGGCCCGGCATCCCAGCCGTGGCGCAGGATGAGGTCGGCTGGTGGCGGCCCCGGCGTGAACGCCTCCGTATCGACGGCGTTGGGCAGGTAGAAGGCGTCTCGACCGGTGACCGCTCGCGCCTTGGCCTGCACATCCCGGCTGACGGCCAGGACGCGCGTCGCATGGCGGAGGCACCACTCCAGGCGGGCGAAGTCGCCCGGTGGGAAGAACGGTTCGTCGAAGTCGTCTCCGCGCAGGGCGAGCAGTGAGGGGATGCCCCATTCGCGGGCCATCCAGACAGCCAGGAAGCCGACGCGGTTGAGGGAATGGCCCCAGATGGCGTCGAAGCGATGGCGTCGGTGCAGCCAGCGGACCCGCTCGGCGAGATCCTCGTACAGCTCGGCCGGGTCGTCGCGGAAGCCATAGCGGTGCAGGACCAGGCGATGCTCGGGCAGGACCATCTCGCCCTCGCCGGCCTCCAGTCGGCCGGACAGGGTCAGGACGTGCAGATCATGGCCGGCCTGGGCCAGGGTCCGACTGATCCGCCAGGCACTGGTGGCCAGGCCGCCGATCTCGGGTGGGAAACGCTCGGACAGAAAGAGCAGCCGCATGGAACTGTTCGCCCTCGTTGGCGTGCCGATCCTCCCTGTGTACTGTACGTCGGACCGATCCCGAAGGCGAGCGGTGCATCCCCGTGGTTGCGAAACGTAGGGCGTGATCCCGTTCGCATCGTGGGATGTCTACGATCTGTGCGTCCATGCGGGAACCGGGGAGGTGTGGGAGTTCGTCCCTAACATCGGCCTCATTCGCCACCGGCCAAGCATCGCAGCGGTGCTGTGGGAGGTCATCGCGTCCGTCCGTGCGAGCAGACCGCCCCAGCTCGGGGAGATGCGTGGCCCACCGTAGCGAGCCAGGGCAGACCAAACAATCTGCTGAA
Organism: uncultured Alcaligenaceae bacterium; assembly: GCA_964471755.1. Taxonomy (GTDB): domain Bacteria; phylum Planctomycetota; class Planctomycetia; order Gemmatales; family Gemmataceae; genus CAYYJM01. The sequence continues at coordinate 1,225 of CAYYJM010000143.1, read as the reverse complement.
GACGTAACGTCGGATGCCAACCCAAAGCGGGGACCGTCACCAGTGCATGACGAAGCCGCCATCGACATTGATCGTCTGTCCGGTGACGTTCACCGCCCGAGTTGACGCCAGGAAGACGGCCATCGCCGCGATGTCTTCCGGCGTCTGCCAGCGGCCCAGCGGACACACCTTCCGCACCTTCTCGCCGGCCCAGGCCTCGTAGGTCGAACGCTGCCCTTCCGGCTGCTGGCGGGCCCACGCCTCGTACACGGCCCGGTTCAACGCCGTCTGCACCATGCCGGGACAGAGCGTGTTGACACGCACACCGAACGGAGCCAGATCCTTCGCCGCGCACTGGGCGAAGTTGATTAGCGCCGCCTTGCTCGCGCTGTAGGGCGGATCGGTCTGCGAACCGATCTGGCCGGCCACGCTCGATAGGAACAACAGCGTTCCCGCCCCGGCCTCGCGCAGCGTCGGCGTGAACGCATGAGCGACGTTCACCGCGCCGACCACATTGACCATCAGCACGCGCGGCCAGTCCTCCGGCGTCAGGTTCCAGAACGGAAAGCCGAACTTGCCCGAACCGATGCCGACCGCGAAGACGACGTGATCGATCCGACCCAGGCGGACGCGAATCTCGTCCGCCGCCTGCTGCATGGCTGCGGAGTCGGTGACATCCGCCCGCAGCGCGAGGGCCTGCACCGGGCCGCTCTCCGCGATCGTCCCGGCCGTGGTCTGCACCGACTCGTCACGGTCGAGCAACGCCACGTTAGCTCCCTCCGCCGCGAAGGCCTGAGCGATGGCCCGGCCGATGCCCTGTGCCGCCCCGGCCACGACGGCTACCTGCCCCTTCAATCCCAGGTCCATGTCGGTTCTCCCACAAGATGTTTACGGCACAGGATAGCGACCCGGCCCGTCGCGTGGTATTCATGGAGGAGCAATCCCGGCCGATCGTCCGACCGGGCACGCCGCCCGGTCGGACGATCCCGGCTCTCGATTCGGAGTTCACCATGCATCGCTGGACGCTCGCCGCCCTGGCACTTCTCATCGGCCTGCCGCTGGCCTGGACCGCCGAGGCGAAACCGGGCCTGAACTTCACCCTCCGCAGCCGCGTTCCGGGCAACGGCGATACCTTCAACGTCGTCACGAAGCAGGAGACGTGGAACCCGGCGAAGACGGCGATCATCGTCTGCGACATGTGGGACGCCCATCACTGCCTCAACGCCGTCCGCCGTGAGGAACAGCT
>CAYYJM010000142.1:0-15865 GCA_964471755.1 uncultured Alcaligenaceae bacterium | reverse complement strand
GGACGTGCGCGATGGCCTCAAGCCGGTGCAGCGCCGCATCCTGTACTCGATGTACCACGACCTGCACCTGGTGGCAGAAGGTCGGCCGCGTAAGTGTGCCAAGATCGTCGGCGATGTGACCGGCAACTACCACCCCCACGGCACCTCGGCGGCGTACGAGGCCCTGGCCCGGCTGGCGCAGGACTTCGTCATGCGCGTGCCGCTCGTCCTGGGCCAGGGCAACTTCGGTTCCGTCGCCGGCGAGCCGCCCGCCGCCGAGCGCTACACCGAGGCGAAGCTGACGCCGATCTCCGAGCGGTTGATGACCGAACTGCGTCAGCAGACGGTCGATATGCGGCCCAACTACGACAACACGCGTGAGGAGCCCATCGTCCTACCGGCTCAGTTTCCGAACCTGCTGGTCAACGGTGTTTCCGGCATCGCCGTCGGCATGGCGACGAACATTCCGCCGCACAACCTCGGCAACACCATCCGGGCGGCCTGTCTGCTGATCGACAATCCGGACGCCACCGTCGCCCAGTTGCTCGACAAACTCAAGGGGCCGGACTTCCCGCTCGGTGGCCGGGTCGTCACCGATCGGGCGTCGCTGCGCAAGATCTACGAGGAGGGCACCGGCAGCATCCGCATCCAGGCCGAATGGCGCATCGAGGAGAAGGATCGACAGACCTTCATCATCATCGAGTCGGTGCCCTACGGTGTCGATACGAGCAAGCTGGCCGACGCCATCGGTGCGATCATCATCGAGAAGAAACTGCCGAATCTGCTCCACGTCAACGACGAGACGGACGACCGGAACGGCCTGCGCATGACGATGGAGATCAAACCGGGTTCGGACGCGAACCTGATCATGGCGTACCTGTATCGACACACGGACCTGCAACACAACTTCGCCTACAACATGACGTGTCTGGTGCCGGTCGCCAGCACGGACGAAACAACGAGGGACCGAGTCCAGCCGGAGCGGCTCGATCTGAAACGGATTCTGCGTTACTTCCTCGATTTCCGCTTCGCGACGATCAAGCGCCGATTTGAGTACGAGTTGGCGCAACTTCGTCGTCGCATCCACATCCTGGAGGCGTTCAAGATCATCTTCAACGACCTCGACCGAGCGTTGAAGATGATCCGGGAATCCAGCGGCAAGCCCGACGCTGCGGAGAAACTGAAGAAGGCGTATCAGTTCGACGACGTGCAGGCCGAGGCCATTCTCGACGCCGCCCTGTACAAGATCGCCCAGCTCGAGATTCAGAAGATTCTCGATGAACTGAAGGAGAAGAAGGAGGCGGCCAAGCAGATCGAGGAGATCCTGGCCAGCGACAGCCGCCTGTGGGAGGTCGTCAAGACGGAGTTGGAGGAGGTCGGCAAGAAGTTCACCGATCGGCAACGAACCCGAATCAACGCCGACGACGACGTGCCGGATTACGATCCGGATGCGTACATCACGCGTGAGAATTCCAACGTCGTGCTGACGCGCGATGGCTGGATCAAACGGGTTGGTCGGCTGGCCTCCGTCGAGGGGACGCGCGTTCGAGAGGGAGACAGCGTCGTTGCCGTGGTGCCAGGCAGCACGCTCGACCACGCCCTGTTCTTCGCCGACGACGGCACCGTGTATACGATGCAGATCAACAACGTCCCGGCGACGGCCGGCTACGGTGAACCGATCGCCAAGTTCTTCAAGCTCGCCGATCAGGTCAAGATCCTGTCGGCTCTCACCTCGGACCCGCGGTTTCTGCCGCTGGAAACGAAAGGTGCCCGGGGAGAGACGCCGGGACCGTATCTGTTCGTGGTGACAGCCTTCGGTCAGACGCTGCGGACGCCAATCGCTCCGTTCCGCGAGGCGAGTACGGCCAAGGGACGAAAATACATCAAGCTGCAAGAGGGCGACCGGGTCGTGCTGGCAACGGTCGTCACGGACGAACCGAGCGTCTTCCTGGCGTCGGTCACCGGCCATGTGATCCACTTCCCGCTCACGGAGGTGCCGGTCCTCGGCGGTGCGGGCAAGGGCGTCATCGGCATCAAGCTGGCCGAGGGCGATCTGTGCATCGGTGGCACGGTCATCCATCCGCCGAAGCGGAAGGCTCTGCGGATCGAGACGGCTGCCGGCAAGGAGCAGGATTACACGGCCACGAAGTACGAACCGACCGCACGCGGCGGCAAGGGATTCGAGGCCGTCAAGCGGACGACGTTCACGCGTGTCCTCGTCGATCCGATCGAACTGGTGGACTGGGACACGGTCGAGACGGCGACGAAGGGCGAGGAGAAAAAGCGGGCGGAATCGAACGGCCAGCAGAAGTCGTTGTTTGAATGAGGCATCCCACCATGACGAGTGCAATCGCGCCCCGTGAAAAGGGAAGCAACTACACCGCTGCGGACATCATGGTCCTTGAAGGACTCGAAGCCGTCCGCAAACGGCCGTCCATGTACATCGGCAGCGTCGATGAAAACGGTCTGCATCACCTGGTCTGGGAAATCGTCGATAACGCGGTCGATGAATATCTCAACGGCTTCGCCGATTCGATCACGGTGGTTCTGCACAAATCGCACGATGCGATAAGTGTTACGGACAACGGCCGAGGCATTCCCGTTGATTTGCATCCGAAGTATCAGAAGCCGGCGCTGGAACTGATCCTGACGACGTTGCATTCCGGAGCCAAATTCGGCGAGGGGGAGAGTTACTTCCACTCCGGCGGTTTGCACGGTGTTGGTTCGTCCGTTGTCAACGCGCTGTCGAAGAAGCTGGTCGCCACGATCAAGCGGGACGGCGCGGAAGTGCAGCAGGTCTTCAAGAAGGGCAAGCCGGATGGCGACCTGGTTCACCTCGGAGCCGCGCGCGGTCACGGGACGACGATCCATTTCGAGCCGGACGGCGAGATCTTTCGCAACACGCAGTTCGATGCCGAGAAGATCCGCAAGCGTCTGGAGGACATGAGCTACATCCACGCCGGCCTGCGGATTCACTTCAAGGACGAAAAGACCGGCGAGACGCTCGACCTGAGCCATCCTGGCGGCATCCCGGAGTTTCTGACCCGGCTCGTTACTGAAGACGATCGGAAGCCGACGACGGAGAACCACTTCCACCTCGCCCGCAAGGAAGGCGAGAAGATGGAGGTGGTGATCCAGTGGACCGACTCGACCGACGAGACGATCCGCTCGTACGCCAACGGCATCCGCACGGTGGACGGCGGCACCCACGAGGCGGGCGTCAAGTCGGCCATCGCTGCGGCGGTGCGCAACTTCATCGAGACGCACGACATCAAGGTCAAGGGTCTGACGCTCGGAGCGGAGGACATCCGCGAGGGGATCGTCTGTATTCTGTCTGTGTTCGTGCGCAATCCGCAGTTTCAGAGCCAGACGAAGAATCGCCTGCTGAACGACGACATGAAGGCCCATGTGGAGGGCTTCGTTCGCCCGGCCCTGGAAGCGTGGCTGAACAACAACAAGACCGCGGCCGATGCGATCGTCGGCCGGATCATCATGGCGGCGCGAGCCCGGGCCGCCTCGCGTGAGGCGGCCTCGGAGGTCAAGCGCAAGTCGGCCTCGACCCGACTCAACCTGCCCGGCAAGCTGGCCGACTGCCAGTCGGGAGCGAAGCGCGATCGCACGGAATTGTTCATCGTCGAGGGCGACTCCGCCGGCGGTTCGACGAAGATGGGCCGTGATAGCAAGTTCCAGGCGGTGTTGCCGTTGCGCGGCAAGATCCTCAACAGTGAGGGGCTGCCGTTGACCAAGGTGCTGGCCAATCAAGAACTGAAGGATCTCGTCTCGGCCCTGGGCACCGGAGCGGGTGACAAGTTCGACCTGGCCAGCCTGCGCTACGGCAAGATCATCCTCCTGATGGACGCCGACGCGGACGGGGCCCACATCACGACCCTGGTGCTGGCGTTCTTCTTCCGCCATCTGCCGGAACTGATTCGCAAGGGCCACGTCTACATCGCCCAGCCGCCGCTGTACAAGATCGAGCGCGGCAAGGAGAACTTCTGGGCTCGCGACGACCAGCACAAGGAAGAGATCCTGGCCGGTTTCCCGGCCAACGCCAAGTACGAGGTCAGCCGGTTCAAGGGCCTGGGCGAGATGGACGCCCCGGTGCTGCGTGACACGACCCTGGCTCCGGACAAACGGACACTCCTGAAGGTGCAGATCGATTCGACCCTGGAAGCCGATCGCGTCTTCGTCGAGTTGCTCGGCAAGGATGCGGCGCACCGCTACCGTTTCCTGATGGAGTCGGCCCAGCTCGCCGTCGTGGACGACCTCGACGTTTGAGCGTTTTTATTTTCTCCCAGAACACCCAGCCTCTCCATCGTTCGAGAGGCTGGGGATATCTGTATCGATTTTGCCGGTTTTCCTATCTGAGTTCTTGCTCTGGGTATCTCGAGGTCGTAGGATGGGGCAGGTTTGAATTTGGCCCACCCTTCAACCCTGGCCCAGACATTTACCATGAACGCATTGCCCTCTTCAGTTCACGGAAGTCCGCGACCTCGGCCCGCCCCCCTGTTTTATCGGTGGGGCCCTGCCGACGACCACCTCCACTGGCTCGGTGGCGAAGGATTCCTCTTCGGCTATGCGATTGAGGAACTGCCACGAACCCGAACTGAATGGTGGTCCTTGCTCCACCCTGAAGATCGGCCGGAGGCCGAAGAGCGGATCGCCCAGTTGTTCCAGCAGCAGGGAACGGGCCGGCTGGAATACCGCCTGCGGAATCGGGAGGGCGGCTACGCCCTGGTGGCCGAGGAAGTGGCGCTGGTGAACGAGAACCTGGTTGTCGGTAATCTGCACGTATCTGGCTGCTCGGCGTTTCTCGACGCCGGCCTGCAGAACACCCTGGAATCGGTTGGCCTGGGGGTGTTACTCATCGATCCGGACGGCACGATCCGGTTCGCGAACGAGAGTGTTCGCGGTTGCTTCGGCTATCTGCCGGGCGAACTGGTCGGCCGTTCGGTCGAGGATCTGATTCCGGCGGCGCTGCGGAGCCAGCATGTCGATCTGCGTGCGCAGTACCTGCGCAATCCGGAGCGGCGACAGATGCTCGGCCGGGAGATCCGGGCTCTGCGCAAGGATGGGACCGAGGTGGCGATCGCGGTCGGTCTCGGCACGCTGTCGGTCGGTGGCGACATCAAGATCGCCTGCACGGTGCTGGAACTGACGACCCTGAAACAGGCCGAACGCGATCTGGAGCGGTTCTTCGACCTGTCGCCCGACCTGTTCTGCATCGCCAACCTGAACGGCTATTTCGTCCGGGTGAACAGCAACTTCTCGCGGATCCTGGGCTATCCGAGTAGCACCATGCTCGCCACCCCCTTCCGTGAGTTTGCTCACCCCGAGGATCGCGAACGGATCGATGCCGAGGTGGCCAAACTGGCTTGTGGTGAGACCATGGTGCGGTATCGGGCTCGCTGCCGAAACCATGCCGGGGGGTACGTCTGGCTGGAGTGGACGGCCCGCGCCACGACGGAGGACGGCATGATCTTCGCGGTGGCGCGCAACGTGTCCGAGAACGTGGACCTGGAGAATGAACTGAACCATCGCCAGGACCGTGAGCAGACCATCCTCGACAACACCACAGCGGTGGTCTACGTCAAGGAAGCGGGTGGTCGGTATCAGTTCGTCAATCAGCGTTTCCTGGAGCTGTTCCGTCTTCGGCGAGAGGACGTTCTTGGCCGACGGGACGACGAAGTTTTTCCGCCCGAGTTCGCCACGATGTTCATGGAGAACGATCGTCAGGTGATCGCTGCCGGTGAGCGCATGTCGGTGAGCGAGGCGGCTCCGCACCCAGATGGGCCGCACCAGTACATCTCGGTCAAGATGCCGCTGTTCGGGCCGAATGGCGAGGCGATCGCCCTGGCGGGAATCTCGACCGACATCACCGAGCAGATCAAGGCTCAGGATGCGACCCAGCAACTGGAACTGGCTCACGTCTTCCAGGACAAGCTGTATCCGGTGTCCGCTCCTGCCGTGTCGGGTCTGGACATCGCCGGCCAGGCGGCCCCGGTGTCGCAGGTCTGCGGCGACTACTTCGATTACATCCCGCGGTCGCCCGCCTCGCTGGCCGTCTGTGTCGGTGACGTCAGCGGTCACGGTTTCGCTCCGGCGTTGCAGATGGTTGAGGTCCGGACGGCGATGCGGATTCACCTGCGCAATCGGGCGAGCCTGTCGTTCGCGGTGAACGAACTGAACCACCTGCTTTGCGAAGATCTGCCGATCGGGTCGTTCGTCACGCTCTTCCTGGTCGAGGTGGACGTGCCTAACCGCGAGTTGCGCTATATCGGCGCGGGCCATCTGGCGTACCTGTTCCGCGCCTCGGGAGAGATCGAGCGGCTGTGGAGTACCGGCCCGGTCCTGGGACTGGACGACACGGCCTGCTTCGACGAGGTCGGCGTGGTCCCCTTCCATCCCGGCGATCTGCTGCTGCTGTTCACCGATGGTCTGACCGAGACGGCAAACCTGGAGGGAGATCAATTCGGGCCGCAGCGCGTCCAGGAGGTGGTCGCTCGTCTGAGTGCGGAACCGTCGCAGGTCGTCGTTCAGCAGTTGTTCGAGACGGTGTACGAATTCGCTCATGGCCGGGCGATCGCGGATGACATCACCGCCATCGCGATCAAGATGACCGCGTGAACCCTGGTCAGACAATGGCATCAGTGGTGTCACTGCGCTCACGTCGCAGGCCCGCTGATGCTCCGACGGGACCGCAGCGACACCGATCCAATGTCCTTACTTTGGCACGACCGCCTCGATCAGGGCGACGTTGCCGACTCGCGATCCGCCGCCGATGGCCAGCAGCAGACCGTCGTTCACCGGAACCAGCCGATGCACCACGCGACGCTCCTTCAGCACCGCGACCTCTTCCCAGCCGTCCCGCTTGGCGTTCAGGCGATACACCTTACCGTCTGGCGGCCCGGCGTAGATCCGACCGCCGGCGACGCACACGGCCGGCGTGAAACCGTTGCGGTCGCCGCCCGGCAGATCCGGGCCCTTCGACCACTGCTTCGTCGCCACATCGTAGATGTTCACCGCCCGTTCGATCCCCTTCGGTCCCATGCCGCCGACGACGTAGACCTTGCCCTCCAGGGCGGCGACGTTCAGAGCCCGCCGCTGGAACGGCTGCGGGACGCTCTCCCACTTCGGCGACTTCTGGGCCAGATCGAGAACGAGCAGCGTATCGTGCCAGTCGCTCTTGCCATCCTTGCCGTGAAGGCACCAGCCACCGGCGACGACGAGCTTGTCGCCGACGACCGTGGCATCATGCGACGATCGGCCCTGCGGCAGGTCGGGCAGCGCGTCCCACTGCTTCGTCTTCGGATCGAAGACGGCACAGGTCGCCAAAGAGTGGTTGTCGGCCTTCTCGCCGGGCTTGTTCCGCGGCTGCATGCCGCCGATGCGGTAGAGCTTGCCGCCGTGCGCGACGAGGGCCAGGCCCTGGACCGCCGGGCCGCCGGGGAGTTCCTCCCAGCCCTTGCCCGGATGGGCCAGGTCGAGCCGGCGGAATTTGCCGCTGACCCCCTCGGTCGAGTAAGTGTGGGTCTTGCCCGAGTGGCCGCCGTAGACGTAGACGGAACCGTCCAGCTGGGCCGCTCCGAGGCTCGACACGGCCTGGGGCAGATCGGGATACGTCGTCCGGGTCGGAATCGTCTCTGCGTGCAGACCGGCGGTCGCGATCAGGGCCGGCAGAATCCACCATCGCATGGTTCGTCTCCTGTTGAGGGGTTCGTGTGCTGATTCAGTTCAGGTTGACCGTTTCGCCGCCATCTCGCGTCGACAACCCACGATACACGTCGTTGGCGATCGTCGTCGAGATGAAACGGACCGAGCCGTCGGCGAAGACGAAGCTCCCACCGCCCGTGTGTTCGCTGCGGAACGCGCCGTGGACCGTGGCCGTGTTGTCGTGCTTGTTGAACGGGTTGAAGGTGGTGCCCCAGGAGTAGCCGATGTACCCGTAGGCCCAGACTCCGCCCATCTCGATCGAAGAAACGCCCTGCGGTTTGAAGTCCGTCTCGCCGGCCAGGAACGTGTTCGACGTGCCATCGACCACCGACTGAATCCGCGTCGGCGTGCGGTTCGGGCTGGTGGCGGAACGCTTGATCGGAACGATTACGCCATTGAACCGCGGTTCGGGGCCGTAGTGGAAGGACGGCACATCCGGCGTCCCGGCGCAGAACAGATAGCTACAGTACGCCCGGTTCTCGGCTCCGCCCAGCGGGCCGCTCGGTGGATTCATGCTCGGGCAGGTGTACGTCGGGATGAGCTTCTGTTGCAGGCTGGCGTTGGTGACACCGTCGCCGTTCGTGTCCACGGTGCTGTTGCGCGGCTGGGCCGTGTCCCACATCCGGGCGACGTTGTCCTGTTCGAGGTAGGGCAGAAGCAGGATCTGAGCCGTCACCCACGACGCGGTCATCTCGCCCGGTTGATAATCCAGGGTCGCATACGGCAGACTCTGATGGACGCCGAGGTAGTTGTGAACGGCGAGACCGAGTTGCTTGAGGTTGTTGGAGCAGGCCATGCGTGAGGCCGCCTCGCGAACCTTCTGGACCGCCGGCAGCAAGAGGCCGATGAGGATGGCGATGATGGCGATCACCACCAGCAGTTCGATCAGAGTGAAACCACGACGCTGGGTCGAAAACGGAACAGAGCGCATGCGCGCACTCCTCGCAAGGGGATCGGGAGGATCCGCCGCGTGAGCTGCATGGCGTGCGGTAGGTAAGCCGGGGATGGCGTCCCAACGGTGGCTGGAGCAGACTCAACAAGCCGGCTCCGACGCCGGCTGGCTGGATTGTTGTTGAGATCAAATCTCAACAAGGCTCACTTTAGCAGAGAATGGGCAGCCGTCAAGGACGATTTCTCTCCGGTCGATCTCTTTTTCACTCGCTGGAGAATTCGCGTTGACGCCTCGCAGTGGGCCGCTACCTTACCCGGAGATATTGAGACGTCGTCTCAAACCGTTCACCCGCGAGGAATCTTCATGCGCCGTCTTCTGGCTGCCTGTGCCCTGGTTGTCGCACTCACCGCGGCTTCCCGGGCTCACTTCGTCTTCGTCGTTCCGGATGCCACCGGGGAGAAACTGACCGTCGTCTTCAGTGACACGCTCGATCCGGACGAGGGTGTGCCGGTGACGAAGATCGCCGGTCTGAAGCTGATCACTCGTGACGCGGGCGGCAAGGAAGGTACGCTCGCCTTGCAGGCCGACAAGGCCGCGCTCGTCGGCAAGCTCGCGGGCACGAAGCCGACCCAGGTCTTCGGCTCTGTTCGCTATGGGGCCATGAAGAAGGGGAACGCCAAACCCTACCTGCTCGTTTATCATCCTCGGGCCATCATCGGGACGCTGGATGCGATGACCGCTCTGGGCGACAAGGTGCCGGCCGAACTGCTCGCGGCCAGTGCGGGGAAGGGCGTTCGCTTTCGCCTCCTGGCGGCTGGCAAGCCGGTCGCGGATACCGAGGTCAATGTCATCAAGCCCGATGGCGATCGGGCCAAGGTGACCACGGGCAAGGACGGCTGGACGCCAGCGGTCGAGGGGACTGGTCGGTTCGGGGCCTGGGCTCGCTTCGTCGAGTCGGCCGCTGGCGAACACAATGGCGTCAAGTACGAGGAGATTCGCCACTATCCGACGCTGGTCGTCCAGACCGCGGCGAAGCGGTAAGTCTATCGGCAGAAGCGAACCGCCGAGCCGGGTTTCGGCGGTTCGCTCTGGCCTGACTCACGGTTTCTTCGCCAGGTATTTCGTGAACCAGCGGATCTGGGCCGGCACCGTCTTTGTCGGTGGCAGGCCATGACCAGCCCCTTCGATCACCAGCACCTCGGCCGTTCCCTTGGCCTTCTCCAGGGCCGCGAGAATGTTCCGGCTATGCTCGATCGGCACGAGTTTGTCCTGGTCGCCGTGGATCATCAGCACGGGGGCCGTCTTCGCGCTGGCGTGCAGGATCGGCGAGACGGCCGATTCCTTCTCGGCCGGGAAGGTCAACGGCGGCTTCAACCCCGGCAGCGCCTTGATCACATCGGGCGGGTTCGTCGTCCAGCCGCGCAGGTCGGTCGGCGGACACAGGGCCACTCCTGCGGCGATCCGACTCGGCGACCGCAGCACCGGATCGTTCGCCTTGCCGTTGCCGTCGTCGCCGGTCGTCGCCAGCATCAGGGTCAGGTGACCGCCAGCGCTCGCGCCAGTGACGCCGAGTCGCTCGGGATCGACGCCCCAGTCGGCCGCACGCATCCGAATGACCCGCACGGCTCGCCGCACGTCCTCGACGGCTTCCGGCACCGTGTAGCGCGGTGCGCTGCCGTGCCGGACGATGAACACGGTAAAGCCCTCGTCGAGCAGGGCCTTCGCTGCGGGCACCAGGGCTTTCGGCTCACGCCAGCCCGAATACCAGCCGCCGCTCTGCAACCAGAGGACGCCGGCCCCGTTCGCCCTGGCCGGCTGGAAGACATCGAACGTCAGGGCCAGGCCGTCCTTGTGGCCATAAACGACGTCGGCCGTGATCTTCGGCTCATCCGCCGCCCACGCCGACCCGGAAACGAACGCCCCGCTGATCAGGGCCAGCCATACACCGCCACGCCAACTCATCCGCCACCTCCAAACTTCGCGAGTAGCCTTCCGATTGACCTCATCACCGCGTCGATTTCTACTCCAGTGGCGTGACGTAGCACGTCATGTTGTCATGCCCGGTGATCACTCCCTTACCATCCGGAGTGAAGGCGACGCAATACGCTCCGAACGCCTTCAACTTGCGGGAGAACGTCGCCTTGCCGTCGGCGAGGTTCCAGACGTTCAGGTAGCCCGCGTAGCCGGTCGTGGCGGCGGATTTGCCATCCTTCGACAGAGCCAGGCCGTAGAGATCGTCCTGCGTCGGGCCGATCTTCTTCATCTCGGTGCCGGCCGGGGCATCCCAGAGGCGGACGTAGCGATCCTGGCCGATACTAACCAGCGTCTTGCTGTCCGGCAGGAAGGCCAGGCCGGTGACGGCGGCCGTGGGGCCCTTGAGCGTCTTCAGTTCCTTCTGGCTCGTCACGTCCCAGACCTTGATCGTGTTGTCGGCACTGCCCGAGGCAAGGAGTTTACCGTCCGGCGAGAAGGCGACGGCGAAGACGGAACTGCCGTGGTCGCCGAGTTTCTTCAGTTCCTTGCCGTCGGTCAGGTTCCACAGGCGGACGGACTTGTCAGCGCTGCCCGAAGCGAGTTTCTTGCCGTCGGGGCTGAAGGCGACGAAATCGACGATGCCGCCATGGCCCTTGAGTTCCTTGAGCAGTTTGCCGTCCTCGACGTTCCAGAGCTTGATGGTCTGGTCATGGCTCGACGAGGCGAGGTTCTTGCCGTCCGGGCTGAAGGCGACGCAGTAGACGGGAGCAGTGTGGCCCTTGATTTCGCGGACCTCCTTGCCGGCGGCGAAGTCCCAGAGCTTGACGACGTTGTCAAAGCCGGCCGTGGCGAGGAGTTTGCCATCGGGCGAGAAGGCGACACTGTAGACCAGGCCGGTGTGGCCTTTCAGTTCACGGGCGGCGGGCTGGGCCGGGAGGAAGCCGGTGGCCAGGGTAAGGAGGAGCAGGAGTGGGATGAGCCGCATGAATTCGTCCTCGCAGGCGGGAACCCCGGGTGCCCCTTGCACCCGACCGGGACAGTGTAGCCGGGGAGTGCGGCCGATGATAGGGGCGCAATCGTCGAAATCTCCTCGGCAGGATAGGGGCCGCGATCCGAATCTCCTGCGGCACCAGGGAATTGTTCGCTGACGGGAAGGGTGGTAGACTCCAATTCCGATACCGAGCGACGAGTTCGGCCGATCCCTGATCGAGGTGGACCATGCGACCAGACACGTTTCCAGTGACCGCTGCGGCCTTGTTGATCGTGGTGACGATCTCTGGCCCGGTGGCAGCACAGGATGAAGGCCGGCCGATATACAAGACGAACTATCGTGTGGTGAACGTCCATCGGCACTACTACGAAATGCCGACGGAGAAGGTCATCGAGAGCGAACTCGAAGTGATGGATCGCGTCGGCGTCGATGTCATGGTCATCCTGATACTCGGCCGCGATGGAACAGCACCGGAATTCCCACGCTGGATGGAACTCCAGCGCAAATACGCGAACCGCCTTGTCGTCTTCGGTAGTGTTGATTTTCGCAAGATCAAGCGGGCCGATTTCTTCACGGAAATCGTTCGCGACCTGCGACTTCAGCACAAGATGGGCATCCGAGGAGTCAAGCTCTGGAAAGACCTTGGCATGACCATCCGTGATGGCGACGGTAAACTGCTCAAGGCCGACGATCCACGCCTGGATCCGTTCTGGAGTACCTGCGTCGAACTGGGCTTGCCGGTCATCTTTCACTGCGCAGATCCGAAAGAATACTGGTCGCCTCTGACGTACAACAGTTTTCATTACGGCATGGATCGACCGCGTCACTACGACAACCCCGGGATGCCCGGTTGGAACGAATTGATCCGCCAACGGGACAGCGTTCTCAAAAAGCACCCCAAACTCACGATGATCGGGGCTCACCTCGGGAGTCAGACGTTCGATCTGCATCAGTTGGGATTGACGCTGGATAAATATCCGAACTTTCACGTCGAATGTGCTGCTCGCCTGCGCATTCTCGGCCGTCTGAATCCGAAGGCGGTTCGTGATTTCTTCGTGAAGTACCAGGACCGTATTCTCTTCGGAACCGACTGGAACATCCTCTACGATACCGACTCAACCGACGAGAAGTCGCAACGGCGATTACAAGAGAAGGCCACACGCTTCTACGGTCGCTACCTGGAATACTTCGAGACCGATCGCACGGATTTGGTGGAACCTTACGGCCACGCCAGCCAATGGCTTCGCCTCGCCGGTCCGAAACTGCCACCTGAAGTGCTGGAGAAATTCTATCACAAGAACGCCGAACGACTGATTCCCGGCCTTCCCACTGGGATGCCTCCCCATTCCAAGGATATGCCGGGTGACAGGTGAAACGCCGTTCGGAAATCTTCAAACCAGGGGAGGAGTCTGGTGCGCTACTGGTTATTCATCCCGACGATCGTAATCCTGGTTCTCTGCCATGTGGCAGTCAACTGTGCGGAGAAGGACAACGAAAAATTCGATCCGGCCATGCTGAAGGACTTGCCGGCCAATACCTGGATCGACCTGGGGTTGTCGTGGCGCGGTGGCAATGAAATGCCGGCGATTTTCGACGCCGCCAACCAACTGTTCTTCAAGTACGGCGGATGCGGCGATCATTCGCCGAAGACCAATGTGGAAGGGTCAAAGCGCCGCAGGGAGGGGTACGGCAATTCCTGTTGGGCCGTCAACATGGCGACCGGAGGGTGGGAAATGCGCCGCCCCAACGACGTGAGTTTCCCCAAAGAGCGGACCACGGTCCCCCGGCGAGATGGAGATCGACCAGATCGTTTCTCGAATCTTCTGGCGAATTTTTGCCCGCGAGGAATCGCTGGTGCTGGCTGCGGTGACTATAATGCCGGGACCAGGAAGGGTGGCGTTCATCCTGGCGTCGTGAAGCCCCCATCGAGAATGGTCCCATGCAGCCGCATTCGAGCCCGTCATCGGCCGGCCCGGACATCGTGACCTCGGTTCATCGGTCCTCCGGAGAACCGCCGCCCGTCCTCTTCGGTCCCGGCCGTCGGCAGGGAGCGCTGCCGATTCTGGTCGGCCTCTGGGGCCATGCCGATTTGATCGGCGATGCGGACCTGACGCGGGCCCTGGAGACGCGCGTCGAGAGTATCTTTAAACGCCTGCGCAAACTCTATCCCCATACGCCGCTGGTCGCGCTGACGACCCTGGCCGAGGGGGCTGAGCGTCTCGCCGCAAGGGTTGCCCTCAACCAGGGAGCCCGCCTGGTGGTCCTTCTGCCCGGCCCTCCTGCCGTGGTGCGAGCCAGTCTGGCCGCGGCGAGCCGGGAGGAATTCGATCGGCTTCTCGGTCAGGCCGAGCGCGTCTTCATCGCTCCCGCCGAATCGGCCGACGTTCGCCGGCTGGGGGCTGCCTTTGTCGCCCACTACTCTCAGGTGCTGATCGCGCTGCTCGACGATGATGCGGCGATAGGGCAGGGGACCGAGGGGGAGGTAGTCCACTTCTGGCGAGCTGGCGTCCCGGAGGATCTGCTGCGACTTCTGCCTGTCCGGACCCAGCGGCCTGTAGGATCACGAGGCCGACCGCTGTTCGTCATCCCGACGCCGCACGGTGCGGTGCGCGGCCATCAACTCGGCCCGGTGAACGCCTGGCGAAGATCGAACCACCGGCAATACGCGTCCGTTCTCCGGCGGATCGAAGTGTGCAACCGCGACACCGTCGGCTGTGCCCTCGTCGTTCCGCTGCGTGACAGTCAGGAAGACCTGCTGCCGGGCCAGGAACTGCCCCCGTTGCCGCCCGGCCAGCGCGACGGGGCGATCGCCCTGCGTGCGTGGTACGGCGTCTTCGACGCCCTGGCCCTTCGGTTTCAGCGTCAGAACCAGACCCTGCTGACCATCCTGTTCCTGACTCTGTGGCTGTCGGGGTACTTCGTTCAGGTCGCGATCCGTATGCCCGGCCTGGCGACGAGTCTCTACTACACTGTGGCCGCCGTGGTCACGTTCCTGGCCGGCTTCAGTTGGTGGTTCGCCTACGGACGACGACACGTCGCCTATCGCGTGGTGGCCGAGGAACTGCGTGTGTTGTTCTTCGGTCGTCTCGCCGGAGTGCGCGGTACGATCACGACGCCGAACCCGGCTCCGCCCGGCCAGGAGCAGGAACCGTGGATCGCCGAGGCACTGGCGAACTGGGCGCTGCTCAGCGACCGGGACTATCCAGTCCCGACGGGACCGGACGCGGGCCTGGCCCTGGTCGATTCACGCTGGGTGCGCAACCAGATCGAGTATTTCCACAACCGGGGGCCGCGCCTGGAAAAGACCCGGCAGCGAATCCTCGCCTGGCGTATCGCCCTGTTCGCCGTCGGTGGAGTCTGGGTCACCTTGCGGCTGCTGAGCTGGATCAGCCCGGTCATCCCCACTCCTGCGACCTGGTTGATCCAGACCTTCCATCTCGGCTTCCCTCTGGATGCCGCCTTGCACTTCCTGGGCGAGACGTTCGCGGTCGGAGTCTTCGTCCTGGCCGGTTTGTTGGTCAATCTCGAACATCAGATGCAGTCACGCTCCCAGACGGTGGCCTACGCAACGACATTGCAGCTTTTCGAGCGCTACGAGGGGCTCTTGAGGCATGCGGCTGGCAATCTGACCGAACAGCGCCGACTCGTCGCCGAGTTGGCGCAGCACGCTCTGGCCGAGGCGCGAGCCTGGGGCAATCGGCACGGCGGAACCGGGTGACAGCGAAAAGTTCCTGGCTGGGCGGTCGCGGGGCGACTAGAATGTCCCTGGTCCGTACGTCCACGGAGTCCGATCATGCGCTACCTGATTCTCCTCGGGGTGGTGCTTCTGCTCGCCGGCAAACTGGGGCCGGAGGCACCGTCCCTCTCGACATCCGCCGTTCCGCCATTCTGGACCGTTCGACCTGCCGGCGACCGGCAGGCCAACCCGATCGATGTGTTCATCGCTTCGCGCCTCAACCAACGCGCGAACCAATCACCAACTCGCGCGGAGCTTCTTCGCCGCGTGACCCTCGATCTGACCGGCTTGCCGCCGACATCGGCGGAGGTCGAGGCGTTCCTCAAGGACGATCGGCCGGACGCCTACGAGAAGGCGATCGACCGACTGCTCGCCTCGCCAGCGTACGGCGAGCGCTGGGCGAAGCACTGGCTCGAGCTGGCCCGTTACGCCGACCCAGGGGATCCGAAGACGACTCCTGAGATGTGGCGCTACCGGGACTGGGTGATCGAGATGTTCAATGGGCCAGTGAAAACTCCAGGCCCGAAACCGGAGAAGTGAACCCGCGACGCCCTGGCGAAACGATCAAGTTCTGGAACCC
>CAYYJM010000141.1:0-16043 GCA_964471755.1 uncultured Alcaligenaceae bacterium | reverse complement strand
CCGCGAGCAAGGACACGAACGAGACGGTTGAGCGCGTGACACAGGTCTTCTGCGGCGTGCGCATGCTGTGCGCCCGCTGTCACTCGCACCCGCTGGAGAACTGGACCCAGGCGGACTACTACGGCCTGGCGAGCTTCTTCACGCAGGTCGGTTCGCGTCAGGATCCCCGCTTCGCCCGCGTGCCGAACTCGAAGTTCGTGACGCTGAACCGCACCGCCGGTCTGGCGACGCATCCGCGCACGGGTCAGGGCCAGCCGCCGCGCTTCCTCGGCGGGGAGGCACCGACCATCCCGGCCGGGCAGGATCGCCGTGAGGTCTACGCGGCGTGGCTGACCTCGCCAACGAATCCGTTCTTCGCACGCGGCCTGGTCAATCGCATCTGGAGTTACTTCTTCCATCGCGGCATCATCGATCCGGTCGATGACATCCGCAGCACGAATCCGCCGATCAACCCGGCCCTGCTCGACGCCCTGACGGCCGACTTCATCGCGAGCAAGTTCGATCTACGCCACCTGATGCGGCGGATCGTCACGTCGGCGACGTATCAGCGGACGAGCGTGCCGAACGAGTTGAATCGGCACGACGAGCAGAATTTTTCGCATGCCATCCCGCGGCGCATCCCGGCCGAGGCGCTGCTCGATTCGCTGGTCCAGGCGACGGCGATCACCGAGCCGTTTCCCGGCGTTCCGGGTGGATTCCGTGCCGCCCAGCTGCCCGATGGCAACGTCGAGAGCCCATTCCTGAAACTGTTCGGCAAGCCGACCCGGATGGACGCCTGCGAATGCGAGCGCGACAACGGCTCGAACATGTTGCAGGCGCTGCACTTCCTCAATGGCAAGAGCATCCTCGGTCGCGTGCAGAATCCCAGCGCCCGACCGGGACTGCTGTTGCGCGGCAAGATGACCGACGAGGCACTGGTCACGGAGTTGTATTTGTGGACGCTGGCCCGTTCGCCCAGCGTCAAGGAGTTGGCCGTGGGGCTGGAGCATTTCAAGGCGTACGGCGCGAAGCGTGCGGAGGCGACCCAGGATCTGATGTGGGCGCTGCTCAACAGCAAGGACTTCTTGCTCGTGCATTGACTATTTAGCCGCCGGCTTGCCGGCGGTCTTCGTCGCCAATACCCGCCGGCAAGCCGGCGGCTAAATGGGGATCACCCCAGCTGCCAGACCTGCAAGACGGCGTAGTTGTTCGGGTAGTCCATCTCGCCGCCCTTGCCCTTGACGCGGCCGTTGCCGGAACTGTTGGCGTTCGTCGCCGCGACAATCACCCGGCCGCGCTTTACGTCGAGAGCCAGGCCGTGGGCGTTGACCGCCTTCGGCGACGTGAAGAACGGCTTCGAGTCGTCCAACCGCTGGAGCAGGAATTGACCGTTTCCCGGCTGACCGCTCGTTGTCAGCAAGACGAAACCGTCCGGGTGCCAGGCCAGATCGGTGACGAAGCCGGCCGTCTGGGGGCCGAGTTCGTGCGACGCCGTCGTCTTGCCGCTGGCCCAGTCGAGGACCAGGAGCAGCGGACTGCCCTGGACGAAGCCGCCCGTCTTCGGCTTGCAGCCGGCCGCGATCAGTCGCTTGCCCTCGGGATCGAAGGACAGGATACGCAGGCCGGCCACGTCCTGGATGCGGTCGTAGAGGTAGAACCCCTCAGTCGTCAGTGTGCGGCCCTTCTTGCCGGTCGCGACCTCGAAGACGTGCAGACTCGCCTTCAGATCGCCGGCCACGAGCGACTTGCCGTCGGGATGGAAGGCGGTCGCCTGGATGTCGGAACCGACAGGATATTCGCGAACCTTCTCGCCCCGGTCGCACGACCAGAGACGGACGACACCATCGCGGCCACAACTGGCCAGGGTGGAGCCATCCGGCGACACGGCGAGCTGGCGGACCCAGCCGTCATGAGCCGGTTCGATCGACCAGAGCGGCTTCGTCGTCGCGGGATCGGCCGGCCAGGCAGTGACGCGGCCCCAGCTGTCGGCGGTGAACAGTCGGCCGTCGGGATGGAACGTCAGCGTGCTGGCCCAGCCGTTGTGGCCGGTCAGAGCGGGCAACGCCGTCAGAGCAGTGCCATCGAAGGTCCAGCGTAGCACCTGGGCCTGGAAGCCGGTGGCGGCGACCAGGCTGCCGGCCGGGTTGAGACGCAGGTGGGTCACCTGCTGCGTCGCCGGGATCGGCTTGCCGAGTTCGCGTGGTTTGTACTTCGCCAGGAGGGCTTTTTCGTCCATCGCGGGGTTCCTCGTCACGCCAGCAGTTCGGCGATCGGCTTGCAGTCCTCATGGGCCACCGGCAACGGCTGACCCTTGTTGTTGTACTCGACCACGCTCGTATCGATGCCCAGGGCCCGGAACCAGGTGTGGAACAGGTAGCCGATGTCGTGCGGATCGCTGGCGACCCAGGTGCCTTGCGGGTTGGTCTTGCCGACAACGATGCCCTTCTTGAGGCCGCTGCCGGCACAGGCCAGCGACCACGCTTCGGGCCAGTGATCCCGACCGAGATGGCCGTTGATCCGTGGCGTCCGGCCGAACTCCGACATGGCGATGACCAGGACCCGCTCGAACAGACCGCGCTCGTGCAGATCCTCGATCAGGGCGGAGAAGGCCTGGTCGAACTTGCCCACCAGGGAGAGATGGCCGTTGAAATTGTCGCCGTGCGTGTCCCAGCCGTAGCTGGTGATCTTGGTGAACGTCACGCCGTGTTCGACCATGCGTCGGGCCAGGAGCAGATGCCGACCGAGATCGTGGGTGCCGTAGCGTTCGACCTCCTTCGGGGTGAAGGTTGAGGCGTCGAAGAGGCGTCGATGCTTCTGGAGTTGCTCGGCCATGGCGTAGACGTGAGCGTTGGCATCGACGGCCACGGAATCGCGGTCCCGGCCGTAGCGCTGATCGACCAGGCGGCGCAGGTCGTTCCGGGCGGTGTCGTCCGCTTCGGAGAGCCCTTCGGGTCGAAGCAGGCCGGCGGGGGCCTTGCCGTCGCCGAGGGCCAGGACGCCGAAGCGTGGGCCGAGGAAGCCGGCGTCCTTGGGCAGAAAGCCGCCGTTGCCCGGCTTGATCCAGACGTACGGCGGGAACGTACTCTTGTCGGCCCCGAGGAGCTTGACGACGGCCGAGCCGAGGTACGGGTAGACGACGCCGCGATTCTTCGGGTCGCCGCGCTGGATGCGATCGACACCGGCGGAGTGCGAATTGTCCTGCGTGCAGAGGCTACGCACAATGGCGAGATGATGCATCTGCTTCGCCGTTCGCGGCAGCAGCTCCGAGACGTGGATGCCGGGCACACTGGTCGGGATGGCCCGGAAGGGACCGCCGAAGGGCGTGTTCGGTTTGGGGTCCCAGCTTTCGAGCTGGCTCATCCCGCCATCGAGCCAGACAAAGACGACCTGCTTGCCCTGTTTCCGGGCCTGCTCGGCGACGGCGACGGTGTCGAAACCGGGCACAAGGGCGGTGCCCGCAGCTGCGACGGCTCCGGCGAGCAGGTCACGACGGGACAGGTTCGAGGAAGGCACGATCATGGCGAGTCTCCACGGCGGGTGAGGATGGTATTGTCACCCGGAAATGGAGGCGGCACAAGGGAAAAGCGAGCGGTCAAGCTGATTCGCTCAGAGGCCCGGTTCCCCGGTTCGGGAGATGGTCTTGCTTTTTCAGTGGCACCTCGCTACAGGCCGGGAAATCTCTGTCCGCGGTCGATTCGTGTCGGGGGAACGCCATGCGCGTCACGACCTGCTGGCTACTGGCCATCCTGGCGATCTTCGTTCCGGGTCGTCTCGACGCCCAGGTGAGCCCGCCGCCGCGCGAGTCGGCCTGGGCGGGGCTGGCGACGTGTCGATCGATGCCGACAGTCCTGCCGATCAACCTGGCGACGGCGCTGCAACTGGCCAACGCTCGACCGATCGATGTCGCCCTGGCTGCCCAGCGTGTCGAGGCCGCCTCGGCCCAGCTCGCCCGGGCCAACACGCTCTGGCTGCCGACGCTCGCGCTCGGCGTGGACTACGCCCGGCATGACGGCCAGATCCAGGATGTCGGGGGTCGGGTATTCACCACGAGCAAGAGTTCGTTCATGGCCGGGGCCGGCCCCAGTGCGATCTTTGCCGTCACCGATGCGATCTATGCCCCGCTCGCCGCCCGCCGTGTCGTCCAGGCGCGCGAAGCCGACAGGCAGGCCGCTGTTAATGACATGGTCCTGGCGACGGCCGAGGCCTTCTTCACCGTCCAGCAGTCGCGTGGCGAGATGGCCGGGTTTCTCGAAGTGACCCGCCGAACGGAGGAACTCGCACGCCGGGCCGAGGGACTGGCCGAGGGACTCATCCCCGCCGTCGAGATCGCCCGCGTCCGAACTGAACTACTGCGCCGCAAGCAGGGTGTCGAGGGAGCCGTGGGACGCTGGGAGGGTGCCAGTGCCGACCTGTCCCGGTTGCTGCGTCTGGATCCGACCGCTCTGCTTGAGCCGGTCGAGGTGCCCCAGTTGCGCACGCATCTGGTCGATCTGAACCTCGCCATTGACGACCTGATCACCATCGGCCTGAAGTCCCGGCCAGAACTGGCCAGTCGCCAGGCCCTCGTTCAGGCGACGTTGACGCGCCTGCGGCAGGAGAAGATCCGTCCACTGATCCCCAGCGTCCTCCTTCGCGGTAACGCCACCAATCCGGCCGGCACGCTCTCCTCCGGTGTCTTCGGTGGTGGGATCAACAGTCATCTCGGTAATTTCAGCGGTCGAAACAGCGTGGATCTCCAGATCGTCTGGGAGTTGCAGAATCTCGGCCTGGGTAATCACGCCGCCGTCCGCGAGCGTCAGGCCGAGAATCAGCAGGCTCTGCTGGAGTTGTTCCGGATCCAGGATCTGATCGCCGCAGAAGTGGTACAGGCCCATTCCCAGGCAGTCCGGGCACGGAATCGCTTCCAGCTCGCCGAGGAAGCCCTGACCTGCGCCGTCGTCACCGCCGATAAGATGCTCGAAGGACTGAGGCAGACACGGCGTGTCGGTGAGTTGCTCTACCTCGTTGTCCGGCCGCTGGAGGTGGTGACGGCGTTCCAGACGCTGGAACAGTGCTATCGCGATTACTACGCTGCCGTCACGGATTACAACCGGGCTCAGTTTCGGCTCTATCGGGCGCTGGGACATCCGGCCCAGGGACTGGTGGTGCCTGGCGAGGCGATCCTCGAACATCGCGAAGGTCGGCCGCCAGCGAAGGTCGAACCGGCGGGCTGATGCTACTCCGCACGCCTTGCTACAATGACGCGACACCGGGAGTGACATCATGAACCCCCTCCGTTTCGCGCTGCGTCATCCGATCACGGTCATGGTCCTGATGGTCTCCATCCTCGGCGCTGGCGTCCTCGCCTTCTTCCGCATGAAGGTGGACATCTTCCCGGCCCTCAACCTACCGGTCATCTACGTCTGCCAGCCCTACGGCGGCATGGATCCACAGCAGATGGAAGGCCTGATCGCCAACTTCTACGAGTATCACTTCCTTTACATCAACGGCATTCACCACGTCGAATCGCGCAACGTTCAGGGCGTCTCGCTCATGAAACTGTTCTTCCATCCCGGCACCGACATGGCCCAGGCCATCGCCGAGACGGTCAGCTACGTCAACCGCTCGCGTGCCTTCATGCCGCCGGGGACGGTGCCGCCGTTTATCATGCGCTTCGACACCGGCTCCGTTCCGGTCGGCTATCTCGTCCTGTCGAGCGAGACGAAGACGGTCGGCGAGATCCAGGATCAGGCCCTGTTCAAGGTTCGGCCGATGTTCGCCAGCATCCCCGGCGTGTCGGCCCCGCCGCCGTTTGGCGGCAACCAGCGAACCATCGTCGTCCGCGTCGATCCCGATCGACTGCGGGGCCTCAACCTTGGTGCCGATGACGTCGTCCAGGCTCTCACGGCTGGCAACACCATCGCGCCCTCGGGGGCAATCCGCACGACCACGACGATGCCACTGGTGCCGTCCAACGCCATGATCGGTCTGCCGAAGGATTTCGGGGCCATCCCAGTCAAGCCGGGTGTCTTCCTGCGTGACGTCGCTCCGGTGATCGAGGACAGCACCGACATCCCGACCGGCTACGCCCTGGTCAACGGTCGGCGAGCGGTCTATCTGCTCGTAACCAAACGGGCCGACGCCTCCACGCTCGACGTCGTTCGTAACGTCAAGAACGATTTGCCGAAGATGAAGGCCGTCCTGCCCGACGACATCCAGGTACGCTTCGAGTTCGATCAGTCGCCGTTCGTCACCAACGCGATGTGGAATGTTGGCACCGAGGGTGCCCTGGCGGCCGGGCTGGTCGGTCTGATGGTCCTGGTCTTCCTGCGTGACTGGCGCAGCGTTCTCGTCGTCGTACTCAACATTCCGATTGCTCTGACGGCGGCTCTTGTCGCCCTGTGGTTGACGGGGCAGACGGTTAACCTGATGACGCTCGGCGGCCTGGCCCTTGCCGTCGGTATCCTCGTGGACGAGGCGACCGTCGAGGTCGAGAACATCCACACCCAGTTGGCCCGGACGGATTCCGTCGCGCTCGCCGTCCAGCGCGGCAATGCCGAGACGGCGGTGCCGCGCTTGCTGGCGATGCTGTGTATCCTGGCGGTGTTTCTGCCGGCGTTTCTGATGACCAGCTCGGCCCGGGCTCTGTTTCTGCCCCTCTCGCTGGCCGTCGGCTTCGCCATGATCGCCAGCTATTTGCTCTCCAGCACGTTCGTTCCCGTCCTGGCCGTCTGGCTGCTGCGCAAGACGCACGCCACGCCGGACACGGGCCGTGGCCCGGGGAGCGTTGCCCGGATCTTCGCCGGGAGCGTTGGTTTGCTCAACAAGGTGCGGTATCTCGTCGTGCCGGCTTACTTCGCTGGGACCATTGCCGCCGTCCTGACCCTGGGACCGATGCTCGGTACGGAGATCTTCCCGACGGTCGATACCGGCATGTTTCAGTTCCGCCTGCGCGCTCCGGACGGTACGCGGATCGAGCAGACCGAGGCGATCACGCGCGAGGCGGTCGCGTTTATTGGCAAGGAGGTCGGGCCAGAGAACGTCGCCATCACCCTCGGCTACGTTGGTGTCGTGCCGTCGAGCTATCCGATCAACAGCGTCTACCTGTGGATGGGCGGCCCGGAGGAGGCCGTCATGCGCGTCGCCTTGAAGCCGGGCCCCGTTCGCGTCGAGGAACTCCAGAACCGTCTCCGCGAGAAGTTGCCGGCCCATCTGCGTGAGTGGACCGCCCGCCGGTGGATCGCGGAGGGAGAGCCGGCCGAAGGCACCCATCGGCGTTTGCAGAACCTGCGCATCTCCTTCGAGCCCGCCGACATCGTCAACGAGATCATGAGCTTCGGTTCGCCGACGCCGGTCGAAGTCGTCGTCAGCGGTCCCCGGATGGCCGACAACCGCGATCATGCCGAGAAGCTGCGTCAGGCTCTGCTGTTGGTACCGACTCTGCGCGACGTGCAGTACGCCCAGTCGCTCGACTATCCGACCGTCGAGGTGATCTTCGACCGTGAGCGAGCCCTGGCGGCGGGCGTCACCGCCGAGAAGTTTTCCCGCTCGCTCGTCGTTGCCACCTCGTCGAGCCGGTTCGTCGTACCGAACTACTGGCGTGATCCGAATTCCGGCATCGGCTATCAGGTGCAGGTGGAGATCCCCCAGGATCTGATGCGTTCGCCGACCCGGGTCGAGATGGTGCCGGTCCAACCGGGTCCGGTCGGCCCAGTCCTCGTGCGCGACGTGGCCGAGGTGCGTGCCGGCACGATGCCCGGTCAGGTGGACCGCTACAACATGCGCCGCGTCGTCGGGATGACGGCCAACATTCAGGGCGAGGACCTGGGCCGGGTGGCCGGCCGGGTGCGCGAGGCGATCGCCTCGATCGGGCCCGCGCCGACTGGGGTTCAGGTGGACGTCCGCGGTCAGATCACGCCCTTCGGCGAGATCTTCCAGAGTCTGGCCCTGGGGCTTGGCCTGGCCGTTGTCGTCATCGCCCTGCTGCTGGCGGCGTACTATCAGTCGATTCGCCTCAGCCTGGTCGCGGTCTCGGCGGTGCCGGCCGTGCTGGTTGGCGTCGTGGTCGCCCTGCTGCTGACGCGGACGACGCTCAACATCCAGTCGTTCATGGGGGCGATCATGGCCGTCGGTGTCGCCGTGGCCAATGCCATCCTGCTGGTGACCTTCGCCGAGCGCGATCGACGGCGCGGCCTGTCCGCCAGCGCTGCCGGCGTCGAGGGGGCCCGCACGCGCGTCCGACCGATCCTGATGACGAACCTGGCAATGATCGCCGGCATGTTCCCGCTGGCTCTGGGGCTGGGCGAGGGGGGCGACCAGATGGCTCCACTGGGCCGGGCCGTCGTCGGTGGCCTGCTCGGGTCGCTGCTGGCAACCCTGTTCATTCTGCCGGGCGTCTTCGGCGTCTTTCTGGCCGGTGCCTCGAATCGCTCTGTCTCGCTCGACCCGGACGATCCGGAGAGCGTCTACCACGTTCCGCATCCTGGCTCCGAAGGCGAGATCCACCCATGAGACGCGTCCTGCTCGCGCTGCCGCTGCTGCTACTGCTCGTGTTCGTCGCCCTGGTTCTGGGCCAGCAACCGGGCGTGGTCGTCGCGGTCGCCGTCGTGTCGCCGGAAAAGCGCTCGGTGATGCGGGTGGTAGCCCAGCCCGGAGCGATCCATCCGTATGAAGAGGCCCGCCTTCACGCTCGGGTTGCCGGCTACGTCGAGAAGGTCCACGCTGACATCGGCCAGCGCGTGAAGGCGGGCGCGGACCTGGCCGAACTGGCCGTGCCCGAACTCGTTCAGGAGGCGAAGGCAAAACAGGCCCTGGTCGAGGTGGCCGGGGCCGAGGTGAAACAGACCCGTGAAGCCCTGACCGCGGCGCGAGCGAACGCCACGGCGGTGGCCAGCGCGATCGCCGAGAAACGCGCCGGCCTGGGACGCACCGAGGCGACACGACAGCGCTGGGCCCTGGAGAGTACGCGCCTCACTCGCCTGGTCGAGCAGGGCATCCTCGACGCCCAGACGCGCGACGAGACGGTTCGCCAGTATCGCGCTGCCGAGGCGGCTCACGTCGAGGTTCTCGCCCGGGTGGCATCGGCCGAGGCGCTGGCGGCGAAGGCCGAGGCGGATGTCGAGAAGGCTGTCGCTGATGTCGCCGCCGCCGTGGCTCAGGTGAATGTGCGACGGGCCGAGGCGGCTCGGATCCAGGCCCTGGTCGGCTTTGCGCGGCTCACTGCACCGTTTGCCGGCGTCGTCACCCGGCGAGGCGTCGATCCGGGCGATTTCGTCCAACCAACCGAGAAGAGCGAGGCCCTGTTTCGCGTGGCGAAGACCGATCCGGTGCGGATTGTCATCCAGGTGCCCGAGGCGGATGCTGCCCTGGTGACGGAGAAGTCGCCGGTCGAACTGTCCATCCCGGCGCTGAAGGGGCCGCCCATTCAGGAGAAGGTGGCCCGTACCTCGTGGTCGCTCGATCCGGCCACACGGACGCTGCGTGTCGAGATCGATCGGGTCAATGCCGACGATCGGCTGCGGCCTGGTATGTACGTCTTCGCCCGTCTGACGCAGCAGCTTCCCCAGGCGTGGACCCTGCCGGTCTCGGCCGTCGTCAAGCGAGGGGAGAACAGGGTCTGCTTTGTGATTCGGGATGGCCAGGCAGTGCAGACGCCCGTGCAGACCGGGGCCAGCGACGGCACCTGGATCGAGGTGCGTCAGCTCGGCCAGGCCGAGCCGACGGGGCGCGAAACGATCGCCCGCGACGCCACCGGGTTGACCGATGGAGCGCGGGTGAAAGCCGAGCGATGAGCATCGGTGGCGTGCCGCGAGCCGAGCCGCACCGCCTGTCGAGGGTTACTTCGTTTCCTTGATCTTGATGTTCTTGAAGAGCAGCGGCGATCCCTCGGACTGGAGCCCGAACTGACCTTCCTTCAGATCGCTCTCGCCCGAGCAAACCTTCTTGCCGTTGATGAAGCTCGTCAGCTTGCCGTTCTCGGAGATGACCTCGGTGGTGTTCCAGTCGCCGACCTTGATGGCGGCCTTCTGGGCGGCCTTGTCCACCTCGAACTTGCCCTTGGCTCCGCCGATGGCGAAGATCCGACCGTGATCCTTCTGCTGCCCCTGGACCTCGACCGATTTCGGCCAGACCTTGTGACCGCCGGTGATGTGGACGAGCAGGCCACTATTGCCGTCCTTGACGAACTTCCAGTCGAACTTCAGGTGGTAGTTCTTGTAGCTCTTGTCCGTGTGGAAGTAGCCGGCCGGCTTGCCGGCCACGGCGATGACGCCATCCTTGACCGTGAAGGCCCCCTTGGCCGACTCGGGCACGATGGACCAGCCGGTCAGATCCTTGCCGTTGAACAGATCGACGTAGCCATCGTCCTTGTCGGCCGCCCCGACGCGCGGAGTCCCCGCGAACGAGGCCAGCAACGCCAGGACGAGCAGACTTCCGAACAGGGTTCTCGCCATTCCCATACGCATCCGACAGCTCCTTGTGCGGGAGAACGACCGCCGGCGAGACCTCCCCGCGAGCGATCGACACCGATTGTACGGGCACAGAGGAGCCGGTCAATAACCTGCCTGGCGAGGGAAGCCAGCCCTCGATCCGGTGGCGATCGAGGCGTTAGGCGACTCCCAAAGAGGTTTTCGGAGGTCGCTTTGCGGTGAAATTCGGCGAGGTGCGAAAAATTCCGCATTTTAATCTTGATATCCTCAGCCGATCGTCTATGATGATGTCAGGTAGCACTTGCTGCCTGACACGGCAGGCGAGAAGGAACACTGAAAGAGAACGCCAACCATAATGGGCGATGGTAGCGAACTCTGCTCTGGATCACGCCGCGTCTATCATTCTGGGTTGCTTGGATGGAAGCTCCCACTGAAGCCGTGATTCGAGTGGGCGACGAATCACGAGTCTCGTGGATCAGCGGAAATCCTACAACAGCGCCCAGGATGATTGCGGAACCGGGGAACATTCCCGAGAACTTAAGCTGAGTGGGCGACGGCTTCTGTTCTCCGTTCCTCGGTTTCCGTTTTTTTTGGTCCTTACACTTGTTTAGCCAGCTATCCCCCTCCCATGAAGGTCAAACAACTCCCTGAAGATTTCCGCGTCGAGGAGCTGACCGCGGTCGCTCCTTCCGAACGGGGTCCGTTCGCCTTTTATCGCCTGGACAAGCGTAGTTGGACCACACCCGACGCCCTGGCTCTCGTTCGGCGGCGCTGGGATGTCGGCCCCGAACGGCTTGGCTACGGCGGGCTCAAGGATAAACACGCCTGGACGCGACAATTTTTCTCCATTTTTCGCGGCCCTCGTCGCAATCTTCAGCAGCAGGGCGTCGAGGTCCGCTATCTCGGCCAGATCGAGCAGGCGTACTCGTCGGAAGCGATTCGGGCCAACCGCTTCCTGATCACCCTGCGCGCCCTGACGCCAGCCCGGGCGGCGCGGGCGGTGGACATCGCTCCTCAGATAGAACGGGTCGGGCTGCCCAATTTTTTCGACGATCAGCGCTTCGGCTCGGTCGATCCGGCCCAGGGTGGTGGCGAGTTCATCGCCCGGTTGCTGGTTCAGAGACGCTTCGAGGACGCTCTCCGGGTGGCCCTGACCGGCCCCTACGAGTTCGACAACGCCGAACAGCGCCGTGAGAAGGCGACCCTGGTGCGCCTGTGGGGCGACTGGTCCGCCGCCCGCGACGCGCTGCCACGCGGCCATGCGCGGAGCCTGGTGGACTACCTCGTCCATCATCCCGACGATTTTCGTGGGGCCGTGGTTCGTCTGCGTCCGGAGTTGCGCGGTCTCTATCTGTCGGCGTACCAGAGCCACCTGTGGAACCGTATCCTGGCCCGCTGGCTGCGGGGACGCATGCCGGCTGATCAGGTCACCGAGATCGCCTTGCGTCTGGGCTCCCTGCCCTTCCCGCTGGAGCCGTCGGCGGAGACCCTGGACGCCTGGCAGAACCTGAACCTACCCCTGCCGTCCGCCCGGTTGCATCTGCCCGAGGACGATCCTCGTCTGGAGCCGATCAACGCCGTCCTGGCCGAGGAGGGGCTGACACTGCCAGACATGCAGATCCGCGGCGTGCGCGAGTTGTTCTTCTCGAAGGGCGAACGCGCGGCCTGGTTCCGACCCGATGGGTTCCGTATCGATTCAGGAGAGGACGAGTTGAACGCCGGCCGGAAGAAGCTCGTCCTGGCGTTCGACCTGCCGCGCGGCTGCTACGCGACGCTCGTCGTCAAGCGGTTGGCGGCTCCCATTTAGCCCCCGGCTTGCCGGGGGTCTTCGCGGCAAAGCACCCCGGCAAGCCGGGGGCTAAATGAGAACGGAACCCGCATGACCGGAATCGAAGCCTTCCTCGAGGTGCTGGCCGCGGCCGGCGTGCGCGATCTCTTCGGCAATCCGGGCACGACGGAGCTGCCGCTCAACGCTGCGATCATGAAGGATCCGCGCTTCCGCTACCGTTTCGGCATCCAGGAAATCCCGGTCATGGCCATGGCCGACGGCTATGCCCAGGCGTCGGGAACCGTCGGCGTCGTCAACCTGCACATCGCCTGCGGTCTCGGCAACGCGATGGGTATGCTCTATAACGCCCACATCGCGGGGACGCCGCTGCTCGTCACCGCTGGCCAGCAGGACCGCCGACTCCGGCTCGGCGAACCGGTCCTCGACGGCGACCTCGTGCGCGTGGCCAGTCCCTGGACGAAGTGGGCCTGTGAGGTACAGCGACCGCAGGACATCCCGACGGCCGTTCGACGGGCGATCCAGGTCGCGAGTACGCCGCCGACCGGGCCGGTCTTCCTGTCGCTGCCGATCGACGTGCAGATGGAGGCCGTTGCGGGTCTCGATCTGTCGCCACCGCACATTCCCGATCGGCGCGTGCGGCCGCCCGTGGAGGCGCTGCGGAAGTCGGCCGAGATCCTGGCCGGGGCCCGGAATCCGGCCATCCTCGCCGGCAGTCGGGTGGCCGAGTCGGGCGGGCACGCCGTGATCGTGGACCTGGCCGAGCGGCTGGGAGCGCCGATCTTCGCCGAGGCGACGACGGCTCATGGTCGCTTGTCGGCTCCGGTCGATCATCCCCTCTACCGGGGCGTGCTGCCGTTGTGGTCGCCGGAGGTCCGCGAGTGCCTGGCCGAATTCGACGTGCTGTTCGTCGTCGGCATGGCGATGCTACGCCTCTACATCCATCGCGAGCCGGAGCGGCCGCTGCCCGAGGGCGTGCGGATCATCCATCTCGACAATGTGCCGTGGGAGATCGGCAAGAATTACCCGGTCGAACTCGGCCTGATCGGCGACCCGGCGAGTGGGATGGCCGAACTGGTCGATCTGCTCCCGCCGGCCGGTGCGGAAGCGACCCGTCGCCGACAGACGTGGACGGATCGTCGGCGTGCCGAGCAGTCGGCCCTGCTCGCCGACCTGGAGGCGCAGCGTTCGGCCCGACCGATGACGCCAGCAACGCTGATGCACGCCCTGGGGCGGGCACTGCCGGCGAACGTCGCCGTGGTCGAGGAGGCGATCACGACGCATCAGAATCTCTTCGAGAAGCTCGGCGTCCTGCGCGATCCGATGGGCTTCTTCGCGCATCGTGGCTGGTGCCTCGGCTGGGGCATGGGGACGGCCCTGGGCGTCAAACTCGCCTGGCCGGATCGGCCGGTGCTGGCCCTGATCGGCGATGGTGCGGGTCTGTCCGGCATCCAGGCGTTGTGGTCGGCCGCGCATCATCGGATTCCGGTGACGTTCGTGATCGCGAACAATGCCCAGTACCAGATCCTGAAGGTGTGCGGCGACGTGCTGGCGTTGCCGGAACTGCGGGACCCGGCGTGTCCGGGTATGAATCTGACCGGCCCGGCGGCGGACTACGTCGGCCTGGCGAAGGCGTTCGGCGTCGAGGCGCTGCGGCTGACGGAGCCGGACGCGGTCAGCGACGCGGTGCGGGCCGGCCTGACGGGCGACCGGCCGCTGCTGATCGACGTGCCGATCGCGGGGTGAGTCCGGCAGGCGAGCCCCCGACGAAAGTCGGGGGAGCAGGCGAGCCCCCGGCGAAAGCCGGGGGAGCAGGCGAGTCCCCGGCGAAAGCCGGGGGAGTACGTTCGATGGTAACTCCCCCGGCTTTCGCCGGGGGCTCGCCAGGGCTTGCCGGGGGCTCGCCTGGCCGGGCCCGGATGGATGCTCGCTTTTGGCTTGCGATTCGCTACACTCTGGCACATCGACTACTCCGACCTTCCGCGAAAGGACCCCACCTCATGGGCTTCAAGCAGACCGCCGAGCATCGCTTCGGCAAGACGTCTTACCACCAGATCGGCCTCGTCCGCGGCCAGTTCGGCGATGCTCCGGAGGACGCCTGGATCCAGTACCTCGGCGAAACTGGCTTCGACGGCTGGGAAGAAGCCTCCTGGGAACTCGACCTCGACCGCTGCGGCACCGACGCCGGGGCCGAGAAGTACGCCCAGGAGCGCCTCGCCAGGGCGAAGAAGCACGGCCTGGAGATCTTCACCATCGCCTGCCACCTTCAGGGCCAGGCTCTCGGCGATGAACCGTCGGCCAAGACGCTGCAGTTCGTCAAGGGCGAGGCCCACGAGGCGTATCGGCAATGGCGAGCCGCCGGCAACCAGCCGCCGCGAACCAACCCGTACTTCGTCCCGGACCACGTCGGCAAGCTGATCCAGGAAGCAGCTCTGAAGGACCTGGTCAACATGACCCGTCTGGCTCACTTCCTGGGCAAGCACCAGAACCGGCGGGTCGCCCTGCCCGGCTTCACCGGCTCGCCAGCTCACTGCTGGAGCCACTGGTTCCTCTTCCCACCGCTGCCGTCGAACCTCGGTGGTCACGACATCCCCGACGTGCGCGAGGTGTCGCTGCAACTCCTCGTCGAACGCTTCGGGCCGTTCCTCGATGCGTGCCGGCACTACGGCGTGACGTTCGATCTGGAGTGCCATCCGTCCGAGCGGGCGATGGGCGACCTCGAGTCGGCCAACGACTACCTCGCGGCGATGGACCGGGCCGGCTATGGCAGCGATGTCGTCGGCTTCAACCTGGACGGCTCGCACCTGGAATGGCAGGGCGTCTCGGTGATCGACTTCATTCGCGAGTTCCACGATCGGATTCACTGCGCTCACGTCAAGGGAGTGTGGGTCGCGCCGGAGCATTGTCGGGGCGGCCGACTCGGCGGTCATCGGCCGATGGGCCACTGGACGAATGGCTGGAACTTCGTGACGGCCGGCACGGCTCGCGATGCGAACAGTCTGGAGGAGATCTTCATCGAGCTGAACCGGGTCGGCTTCGACGGCGCGGTGTCGATCGAGTGGGAGGACAACGATCAGGAGAAGCACGCCGGAGCGAAGACGGCCCTGGCGAACTGTCGCAAGGCCGATCTGCCGCCGAGTGGCATGCGCCACGACGAGATGCTCAAGGCGCGATGAGTGTGCGGGGTGGGATCGACGTTCCGGCCCACCTCTGCCAGCCGCCCTTTACGCCGGCCGGTCCTTTCGGGACAATTCAAGAAAGGACCCCCCGTAACCGGCGAGAGGGATGCTCATGAACGACCAGCGCTTCTGGGCCCTGATCGAGCAGGCCTGGCAGTCGATCGGCGGCAAGACCAAGACCCGCACCAAACTTGCCGAGGGCAACCTCGACGAGGAGAAGGCCGAGAAACTCGTTGCCTGGCTCGACGACGTCATCCCGGCCCTGGAGAAGCTACTCGACGAGTTGAGCCGCGAGGACCTGCTCGCGTTCGACCGCGTGTTGGAGCGCAAACTGTACGACATCGATCGCATGGACGTGCAGGAGTTCACCGACGGCTCTGACGATGGCTTCCTGTACGCTCGCGGCTTCATCGTCGCCTGCGGCCAGGCGTACTACGATGCGGTCAACATGGACCCATCGCGAGCCCTGATGGACTTCGAGTGCGAGTCGGTCTGCTACCTGTCGTGGCACCTGTACGAGCGCAAGTTTGGCCCGTCGCCAGCATCGGACATCTCGCGTGAGTCCTGCTCCAACGACGCCGGCTGGCCGGATCTGGACTCGGCGTGAACCTGTGGTTCGGTTCCGAAGGCGAGCGTGGGGCGTCAGCCCAATGCCTGTAACTTAAGGGGGTGCTGCGGGTAGGATATGGAAGA
>CAYYJM010000140.1:12870-16216 GCA_964471755.1 uncultured Alcaligenaceae bacterium | reverse complement strand
GCATCTCATACAGTGGGCTCATGTCGCGCAGGTGCTTGACCGCCTGAACCACCGCCTCGATCGTGTGATCGACTTCCTCCTCGGTGGTGAATCGACCCAGGCCGAAGCGAATGCTCGAATGGGCCAGGTCGTCGCCCAGGCCGAGGGCCTTCAACACGTAGCTCGGCTCCAGGCTGGCCGACGTGCAGGCCGAGCCGGAACTGACGGCGATGTCCTTCATGCCCCTCATGAGCCCCTCACCCTCGACGAAGGCGAAGCTCAGGTTCAGGTTGCCCGGCTGCCGCTCGGTGGGATGGCCGTTGACGTAGACCTCATCCAGCTGCGACATGATCCCCTCGCGGAGTTTCTCGCGCAGTCGGGTCAGGCGAACGGTCTCCTCGGGCAGTTCCTTGCGGGCCAGATCGCAGGCGATACCCAGGCCGACGATCAGTGGCACCGGCAGGGTGCCGCTCCGCATGCCGCGTTCGTGGCCTCCACCGTCGATGATCGGGTCGAGCCGCACTCGCGGATTCTTTCGCCGCACGTACAGAGCCCCGATCCCCTTGGGGCCGTAGAGCTTGTGGCCGCTCAGGCTGAGCAGGTCGATGCCCATCGCCTCGACATCGACCGGAATCTTGCCGACGGCCTGGACGCAGTCGCTGTGGAACAGGACGCCCTTCGCCTTGCAGACCTTGCCGATCTCGGCCAGCGGCTGGATCGTGCCGATCTCGTTGTTGACTCCCATGACGCTGACGAGGATCGTCTTGTCGGTCAGGGCGTCAGCGACCTGCTGGGCGGTGATCTGGCCACTGCGGTTGACCGGCAGGTAGGTCACCTGATAGCCGTCGCGTTCGAGCCGCTTGCACGGATCGAGTACGGCCTTGTGTTCGGTGGGCACCGTGATGATGTGGTTGCCCTTGTTCTTGTACATGGCGGCGACGCCCTTGATCGCCAGGTTGTTGCTCTCGGTGGCCCCGGAGGTAAAGATGATCTCCTTGGCACCGGCACCGATCAGGGCGGCGACCTGCTCGCGGGCCGTCTCGACGGCCTCCTCCGCCTTCCAGCCAAAGGCATGATTGCGGCTGGCGGCGTTGCCGTAATCCTCGGTGAAGAACGGCAGCATCGCCTCGACCACGCGCGGATCGACCCGCGTCGTCGCGTTATTGTCCAGATAGATCGGTAGCTTCACCATCGTTCTCCCTGCCCCGATGCTCATCCCACGAGTTCTCGAGATAGCCCGTTCAACGTCAGTCCAAACTGCGTCGCGCCGGGCTCCAGAGCGGGGCCGGCCGACGTGAACAACTGGGCGAGCGTTACGCCCCGTAACAGATCGCGAATCCGACGATGGACCTCGGCCAGCGGATGTCGTACCGGACAGACCGCCTCCACGCCACAACGCGCCTCGCCCTCCGGATGCGAGCTGCACGTCGTCAACTGGAACGATTCGTCCAGGGCGTCCATGACCTCGGCCAGGTGGATCTCGTCCGCCGGCCGACACAGCACGTAGCCGCCCTTGACGCCCCGATGGCTGTCCACAAACCCCTTCTGGCACAGCACCTTGAGGATGTTTGCCACGAAGGGTCGACTCAGCCCGTAGTGGGCCGCGATCTTCTGCGCACTGGCACCCGCCTCGTGGTGGTGCAGGTACGACAGGATCAGCAGGGCGTAATCCACCTTGCGACTGAGCAGAGTCATCGGGCGCTCCTGAGGGTGACGCCGGAGGGAAACCGTATCCCACCGCTGCTATTTTAGTCGGAAGAATAGCACCCGACCAGTGCGATTTTTTTCGAGGCCGAAGTCCGTACCATAACCCTCGATCCTGCAACGCACTGGAGGCTGCCGCGATGAAATTCGCCGAGATGACGTTTCCTGAACTGGCCGAGGTTTCGCGTTCCGAGTCGATCGTCCTGTTGCCGATCGCCGCGTGCGAGCAGCACAGCTGGCATCTGCCGACGATCACCGACACCGTCCTGGTCACCGGCGTGGCCGACGGCGTCGAGGCCCGGCTTCCAGAACAGGTCTTGCAGCTACCGACGCTCTGGCTCGGGGCCTCGCATCACCATCTGCGTTTCGGCGCGACTCTGTCCGTCGATGCTGATACGCACGCTACCCTGCTCGCCGAACTGATTCAGCCGATCCTGGAGGAGAACTACGAGCGACTCCTGGTTCTCAACGGTCACGGCGGCAACATCGACACGATGCACGTCGCTCTGCGAATGCTCCAGCCTCTGTATCCCGAGACGATCCTGGCCGCCGCCTCGTACTGGGACCTGGCCGCGCCGGAACTGGCCGCCCTGGCCGAGGGGCCGCGCAAGAGCATGGGCCATGCCTGCGAGTTCGAGACGTCGATGATGCTCGCACTTCGGCCGGAACTGGTCCGTCGGGACAAGATCCAGGACGATCCGGAACGGAGCGATCCGAGCCTGCGCGGTCTGTTCCTGGCCGATGACATGCACCAGAAGACCGACCACGGCTGCGTCGGTTACCCGCAGTTGGCCTCGGCGGAGAAGGGGAAACGCTTCCTCGATGCGGCCATCACCCGGACGGTCGAGGTGATCCAGGCGCTACTCCAGCGTCCCTTGCCGGATTGATGCGAGAAAGTCCCGACCCGCGGCAGGATCACTGCCGCGGGTCGGGAAAGAAGGGCGTTCGCGTCGGGAGTCGGTCGAGAATCACTGATCCGGGAACGGCAGCAGCAACGGCCGACGGGTCTCCAGGACAGCGGAGGAGTCCTTGTCCTTGGGACCGGGGTTCTTGTCCTTGGGAGCTGCGTCCTTATCTTTCGGAGCGGCGTCCTTGTCCTTGTCTTTGAGGGCAGGCCCCTTGTCCTTCAAAGCGCCGTCCTTGTCCTTTGGCGCGCCGTCTTTGTCCTTGAGACCAGGACCTTTGTCCTTGGGTGGAGCGGCGTCTTTATCCTTCGGAGCGCTGTCCTTGTCTTTCGGTGCGCCGTCCTTGTCCTTCGGTGCGCCGTCCTTGTCCTTCGGTGCGCCGTCCTTGTCTTTCGGTGCGCCGTCCTTGTCTTTGGGAGCAGGCCCCTTGTCCTTCGTTACGGCGTCCTTGTCCTTCGGTGCGGCGTCCTTGTCCTTCGGAGCGCTGTCCTTGTCCTTGGGTTTGTCTTCTGGTTTGGTGAAATCCACCACGATTTTCTTGCCGGCCTTTACCGTGACGACCCGGACGTCCTTGTGTTCCTTGCCTTCTTCCTTCCAGGTCGCGGTCACCTTGTAGGTGTAGTCCACGTCCTTTTTCAACATCGGCGATTCAAACAGGCGATCCGTCCCGAGGGATTCGGTCAGGCTCTCGCCGAAGACCAGGCTGGCATCGGGTACGGGTAGCTTGACCTGCACGTGGGCGCGATCGGCAGGAACCG
>CAYYJM010000140.1:0-12860 GCA_964471755.1 uncultured Alcaligenaceae bacterium | reverse complement strand
CGTCGGCCCGCACGATGCGGCCGTTCGGATCTTCACCGCGCACGGTGTCGGTGCTGAGTACGATGGCAGCGACCAGAAACGTTGCGAGGCTGAGTCGCGTAAGTCGGTTTTTCATCAAGTGGCCCTCAAGGTGCCTGAGCAGGAAGCAGCCGGGTTGTGTCGCCTCGGACGCCCGGAACAGAAACTGAAAAGAGTCTGGAAGGAATTGTCCTGTCTGTCAAGCAATCGCAGAAGAGTTGTATCCGACAACAGGCCAGGATAAACGAAGAACGCCGGTCTGGAGAAAGTCTCCAGCCGGCGTCGAGTTAACCGTTTCGACTTACGATCAGTGACCGACAGCCCCGCCGACCGCACCACAGCAACCCGGAGCCGGGTAGGCGTGGATGTGCGGGCCGCACGGCGTCGGGCACGGCGACGGAGCCGGGCACGCAACCGGAACCTTGATCGTCGTCTGCACCGGCACGGTCACGCAGTAGGCCTCCTGCGTCGTCACCTGCCGCTGTTCCGGCACGCAGATCGTTCGGGAGACCATGACGGTCTTCTGCACCGGCTTGCAGGTCACCACGTCCACGTCGATTTCTTTCTCGACCGGGACGAGTTCGCTCTGCTTCTCAGTCCGCGTCTTCTCGACCGTCTTGTACTCGGTGTACTCGACGTCGATCACCTTCTCGACGGGAACCTGCTCACAGACCTTTTCGTTCCGCGTCTTCTCGACGGTGACGTACTCGGTGTAATCGACATCGATTTCCTTCTCGACGGCGACCTGCTCACAGACCTTCTCGGTCCGGGTCTTTTCGACGGTGACGTACTCGGTGTAATCGACGTCAATCACCTTCTCGACCGGCACGAGTTCGCACTGCTTCTCCATGCGAACCGCTTCACGCGTCTGGTACGTCGTAACCGGAACGACAACCTCACGCGTGACCGGCACCTGCTCGCAGACGGTCTGCGTCTGGGTGACGGTCTGATGCTGGTACTGGACCGTGTTGACCGTGCAGGTCTGGGTGACCGGCACGCTCTGCATGACCGTCGTGGTGACCGGACGGACGCCACAAACCGGCTGGCAGACCGTTCGCGGGCAACCGCAGGCGTCCGGAACGCACCGCGCCACCATCGTGGTGTACGGCACGCACTGGGTCACCGTGCGCGGCTGGCACTGGTAGGTCGTGTACGACTGCGTCACCGGCACCGTCACCGGCACGCACACGGTCGTCGTGTACGGAACCTGTTTGGTGACCGTCTTGTACTCGCACACCTGCTGCTTCTGCATCGTCGTCACTGGCACGGTCTCGCAGTACTTGACCGGCACGTCCTTGGTGATCGTCTTGTACTCGGTCACCTTCTGCTTCTGCTTCTTCGGGACCGCAACCGTCTCGCAGTACTTGACTGGCACGTCCTTGGTCACCGTCTTGTACTCGCAGACCTTCTGCTTCTGCTTCTTGGGAACCGCGACCACCTCGCAGTACTTGACCGGCACGTCCTTGGTCACCGTCTTGTACTCGGTCACCTTCTGCTTCTGCTTCTTCGGGACGGCGACCACCTCGCAGTACTTGACCGGCACGTCCTTGGTGACCGTCTTGTACTCGCAGACCTTCTGCTTCTGCTTGGTGGTGACGTTCACGTACTCGGTCGTGGTGACCGGCTCGGACACCGTCTTGGCGACCATCTGCGTCACCGTCTGCGTGACTGGCCGATAGCGTGTCTCCGTGCGATAGGTGGTCACCACCTGATCGACGAAGGTCACTCCACAGCGAGTGGGGACGCCACAGTGCCCAACTGTGCCGCAACCACCAAAGCCGCTCCCGTGACAGACGGGGCCTTGAATGATGGTGGGCGACGAGCAGCAACCGACCTGCCCGTTGACCGTTTCGCTGGTCGCACACAGCGCCAGCACAAACAAACTGACTCCCAGGAGCATTCTCATCCTGCGCACCTCCTCTGAGAACTTGGCGAAATCGTGCAGACTAGGAGTTCTGTGCAAGATGCTACACTATTGCCACTCGACTGCAAGGGGGTAAGCCCAAAAAATGGACAA
Organism: uncultured Alcaligenaceae bacterium; assembly: GCA_964471755.1. Lineage (GTDB taxonomy): Bacteria > Planctomycetota > Planctomycetia > Gemmatales > Gemmataceae > CAYYJM01. Next base: position 10,825 of record CAYYJM010000140.1, on the reverse strand, counting down.
AATCCCTACAATTCGCCAAATCGGCAAAGTCGATTCTTCCCTTTTCCCATCGACTTTGCACGCACCAGGCGGTCGTCGCTCCGACGACGGCACCTCCGAAGGGAGCCCAGCCAGTGAATGAGCCGAGAACGATCTCGCCTCTGGCATTTCCTCCGGAGTGACCTTCCCCGACGGACCACGCATCCACTACAACAACGGCAGTCGTCCGCGGGAGAGATCATGAGCCACGATCCGGAATTCAACGAACCGTCGCCGTACTTCCTCACCACGCCGGGTCCGGTGACCGTGTCGCCGCGCGTCCGCCTGACCCAGCTGCGCAACCAGGACCCCTGGGACACCGACTTCCGGGGCGTGACTGCCCGTGTCCGCCAGCGACTGATCGGCCTGGCCACGCGCTCCGTACCGGCCGAGATGATCCCGATGCATGGGTGCGGCACCATCGCCCTGGAATCCCTGGTCGGCTCGGTCCTGCCCGAGTCCGCTCGCATCCTCGTCCTGAACAACGGAGCCTATGGGGCCCGCCTGCTCAAGATCCTGCGCCGTCTGAAGATCGATCACGTTGAGAAGGTGTCGCCACAGCACCTGCCCGTGGACCCGGCCAGCGTCGAGCAGACCCTGCGCGACGACCCGAAGATCACGCACGTCGCCCTCGTTCACTGCGAGACGACGACCGGCGTCCTCAACCCGCTCGTCGCGGTCGGCCAGATTGCCCGGGCCTTTGGCAAGCTCTACGTCGTCGATGCCGTCTCGTCGTTCGGTGGCATTCCGCTGTCACTGGAGGACGCCCACATCGACTTCCTCGTCTCGACGGCCAACAAGTGCTTGCAGGGGATGCCGGGACTGGCGTTCGTGATCGCTCGCCGTGAACCGTTCCTGGCCACGCGCGGCTGCGCTCGTTCGTTCAGCCTCGATCTGCACGATCAGTGGCAGCACATGGAACAGCAGGAGTTGCCGCACAAGTTCCGTTTCACCCCGCCGACGGCGACGCTGCTCGCCCTGAACGAGGCCCTCGACGAACTGGACGAGGAAGGCGGTATCGCCGTGCGTCACACGCGCTACCAGGCCAACCATGCTGTGCTGGTCGCCGGCATGGCCGAGGCTGGCTACGAACCGCTGGTCGCCGAACCGCACCGTTCGCCGGTCGTGACCGCCTTCCCGTTTCCGAGCCATCCGCGCTGGACCTTCGCCGGCCTCTACCAGGCGTTGCGCGGTGCCGGCTACACGTTCTACCCCGGTTCGATCAGCGAGGCGACGGCCTTCCGCATCGGCACGATCGGGGCCCTGACGCCGGCTCACTACGACGCCCTGGCCGCGGCGGCGCTGGCCTACTCGCGCTCAGTCGGGCTGGTCGGTTAGCGCCGCACGTCACGCCAGCAACTCCGGTCGCACCTCACCATCGCCAGCGACCGGCAGCGGTCGGCCCTGGCGGTCCGGAGCGGTCAGCGCCGGGTCGATGCCGAGCAGGTGCAAGGTGGTGGCGAGAATGTCCTTCGGCGAGATTGGCGTGTCGCGTACTTCGCCGGCGTGGCGGTCGGTGGCACCGACGACCTTGCCACGGGCGACGCCGCCACCGGCCAGGGCGATCGAGTAGGCCCGCGACCAGTGATGTCGGCCTGCGCCCGTCGGTTTCGAGTCGATCCGCGGCGTCCGACCGTGTTCGCTCATCCACAGGACGAGCGTCTCGTCGAGCAGGCCGCGTGCTTCGAGGTCCTCGATCAGGGCGCTGTAGGCCCGGTCGAAGCCTGGCAGCAGATACTCGCGTAGACGCGGGTAGTGGTAGGCGTGCGTGTCCCAGCCGCAGCCGCCGAACTGGCCGAAGCCATCCCAGAAGACGGTCACGAATGGGCAGCGGGCCTCGACCAGACGTCGGGCCGCCAGGCAACCCTGGCCGAACAGGGTCATGCCGTATCGCTCGCGCAGGGCGAGCGGCTCCTGGCCGATGTCCAGGGCCTGTCGCATCTGGCCCGAGGTCAGCAGTCGGAAGGCCACCTCCCGGAAGCGGTCGAGTCCGCGTGCCTCCTCGGCGTCCACACCCGCACGGGCGCGGTCGAACTGCTCCAGCAGCGCGCGGCGCAGGCCGATGCGCTCCAGGTCCGACGGCGCGTCCGCCCCGGCGGCGACGCGGAAGCGTCCCTCGGCCGTCGTGCCGCCGTACGGGTCCATGAACTGGCGCGGCTGGCCCTCGCTGTACCTCGGCACCAGGCGGGTGCCCGGGCCATCGAAGTCGGTCCAGACCGGATTGTACGCCTGGCCGAGGAAGGCGGCGAACGGTCCAGCATTGACCAGGTTGTCGGTCTTCGAGTTGAGCATCCACGGCAGGGCGACGTTGCGCGGCACCCCCGGCGAACTTCCGCCGCGGCGCTCGTGGGCGTAATCGACGATCGAGCCGAGGAACGGCCAGTGCCGGGCGTCGCGCGGCCGGTTCTCCAGGTCGGTCGTGTATGCTGGCAGGCCGCTGACAACGTAGGCGACGCAGTGGAGCGGATACGGATGGGTCATCGACCGGACGACGGTGACCCGGTCCATGATTCGGGCGACGCGCGGCAGGCCCTCGCCGATGTGCAGGCCGGGTACGTTCGTCGGGATGGCCTTCAGCTCGCCCTGGACCTCGGCCGGGGCGTCCGGCTTGGGGTCGAACGTCTCGTGCTGCGGCGGCGAGCCATACGGGAAGAGAAGGATGCAAGATTTGGCCCGGCCGAAGCCACGGGCTGCGGTCGCCTCCCGGTTGTCAGCGGCCCGGAGACGGGCCAGGTCCGCCAGGCTCAGCGCCCCCAGACCGCCGACGCGGAGGAAATCACGGCGGGTCAGGCCATCGCAGAGCTGGGTGGCCGAGCCGAGGATGCGCAGCATGGAGAGCCTCCAGAGCCGATGATCTCCCGGCCATCCTACCATCCGTCCGCGTCGGGACGGCGCACTTTCTGCCACCCCCGCGAACTTCACCCGCCGGCCCGGACGGTCCGGTAGCCGAGTTTCTCCAACTCGGCGCAGACTCGCTCGCGCTGATCGCCCTGGATCAGAATGCGTCCGTCCTCGACGGTCCCGCCGGTGCCGCAGCGTTCCTTCAGCTTGCCGGCCAGTTCCTTCAATCCCGACTCGTCGAGCGGCAAGTCCGAGATCGTCGTCACGCCCTTGCCCTTGCGGCCCTTGGTCTCACGGCCGACCTTGACCGTCGGCCGCTTCGCCGGCTTGGCCTCCACCGCCGGCGTCGGCTCGGGCTCCGGTGGCGGCTCCCCTCCCCCGCCGAGCAGGCGGGCGATCAACTGGTTGACGTGGGCCTCGATCGCCACGGTCTCGACCGACGCTGGCAGATCCCACACCTCGACGCCCTCGACCGGCACCAGGGCGATGATCCGCCGAACACTCTGACGTTCCTCGGCCGTCGCTTCCTCCGGCGTGCGAAGGATCGCTTCCCACGACAGGCCGAGCTTCGCTGCCGCCACGGCGAACCGTTCCGCGACGAGTCGGGCCGTCGCCGTCGCCGGGCTCAGGATCAGGATCGTCGGCTGCCGCACCTTCGCCATCGTCGTCCTCTCCCGGCGAGTGTCAGGACACTGTCAGCGACTGGCCGTTGTCGGACGGCCCGAGGCGGAGCAGGAACGGCACCGCCCGCTCGGCCCACTGGTCCGCCGTCGGATAGCTGCCGGCACTGTCGCCGAAGCAGACGCGAAGCATGTCCGTGTTGATGACGCCCGGATTGAGCGGGATCGCCGCCAGGCCGTCGGGCAGTTCCTGCGCCAGGGCGAGCGTGAGTCCCTCGATCGCATACTTCGTCGCACAGTAGGGTGCGACCTCCGGCGCGGTCGAGCGGCCCCAACCGCTCGACAGGTTGACGATCACGCCCCGCCCAGCCCGGACCATCGCCGGCACGAAGCCACGGATGACGTTCGCGACCCCCTTGATGTTCACGTCGACCATCCGGTCGAACGTCGTCGTGGAAATCTCCCACAGCGGGGCCGGCTCATTGATCAGGGCCGCGTTGTTGAGCAGCAGGTCCGGTGGTCCAAGGGTGTCGAGAACCCGCTTCGCCCAGGCCGCGACGGCGTCGGCGTCGGTCACATCGACCCGCTCCAGGAGCGCCTGCGGACAGGCACGCTGTGCTGCCGCCACCGTCTCGGGATTGGTGCCGCAGCCGGCCACGCGATGGCCCAGAGCCAGGAAGCGCGGCAGAAGCGCTCGCCCCAGGCCGCGTGTCGCGCCGGTCACAATGATCGTGCGTGAAGTCGTCGCCATGTCGTCTCCGGCGCTGAGGCGAGCGGCCCCCGTCAGGGGGCTGAGTCTTCCCGGCTGGAAGATGTCATGGGGCTGACGCCCCACGCTCGCCGCGTTCATCAGATAACCCAGTATCGCCGCGCCTCGGCGAGGATGCGAGCCCCTTCTTCGCTTCGCAGGATCGTCTCGCCATCCCGGAACGGCTCTGCCGTGCAGGCGAAGTTCGTCCGGTAGCCGATCAACTGGGTCCGCAGATTCGACGCCGCCTGCTCGCGGAGTTGCTCCCACGTCGGCTCCGCAACCCCCTGCCGCTGGAGATCGGCCAGCGGGCCGAAGTCGCGATCCAGCGGAAAGAGCGCGTCCCCTTCGAGGCAGCAGACCGCCAGCCAGTCCGACGCCAGCGGATACGCCAGGCCCAGCTTCCAGGCATCGTGCAGACTGATGTACCCCAGACACCGCCGCAGTTCCATCTCGGTCACCAGCCCCGGCACGCCGTGCAGGATGCGCCCGGCGTCCTCGGCTCCGCCGCGCATGTGGCCCAGCCGCTGCTCGGCCTTCTGGCGACGAAGTGACGCCGCGTCGTCATGGCGGCCGGCGTCCTCGGCCTTCTGAATCTCCTGCTCGGTGATGCGACGGATGAAGCGCAGATCGTGCAGCAGGGCCGTGGCGACCGCGACACGCAGTTCCCACGCCGCGAACGGCTCGTCCGACTCCCGTTCGTGCCCAGAGCGCCAGCAGATGCGCACCGTGTCACGCAGGACGACGAGTTCGTGTTCGGGTCGATTGTCCTCGGGGGTGCGGAAGCGCAGCCGGGTGTCGTACGCCAGCGAATACACCTGCCTGGCGAAGGCACGCAGGTCGTCGGCGAGCGAGCCGTTGGTGATGACGACGAACGCGGCGTCGAGCAGGCCGAGGAGCGGTTCGGGAATGGGGATCATGAGTAACGCCTACTCCAGGCCATTGGTCGGCGTACCGCTCATCGGCGTGCTGGTCTCTTCGAGGGCCAGCCCAGTTATCAGCATCACGTCGATCAGGTCGCCCGCATTGCCCTCGCTCCGAGCGACGAGCGCAACGCGCCCGCTGGGGAAGATGTAGAGGTAGTCTCGGTGATGAATCCGAAACGAACGCCCGTCTGTCATGTGGATCACGAACGGCTGAAACGGAATCGCGTCTCGGGTTGCTCGCAGTTGTTCCGAGGTCATGGCTCACCTCCAGGGATGCACCACATGGGACGAGGATTACCGTCACGATACGCAGACTGACCGGATTTCACCAGCCGCGTCGATCGAACCGTCAGAACCCACCTTGATCTCGTCACGCTCGCACGCCATCGTAAAACAACCCTTCATGATCGCGACCCCTGGGAGGTTTTCGCCGTGACGGCATCACGCTACGTGGTCGGCATCGACCTCGGCACCACGAACTGTTCGCTCGCCTACGTGGACACCGGCGCTGCCGACGCCGACACCGCTCGGCCCGTTCAGCTGCTCATCCCCCAGGTGACGCAGCCGAATCAGGTCGAGCCCCGGCCTGTGCTTCCCTCGTTCCTCTACCTGCCGGGCGGCAACGAGCTGCCGGCCGGCAGTCTCAAGCTCCCCTGGGACGCCAGCCGTGACTTCGTCGTCGGTGAACTGGCTCGCAAGCAGGGAGCCGCCGTGCCGACCCGGCTCGTCTCGTCGGCCAAGTCCTGGCTCTGCCACGCCGGCATCGATCGCAAGGGCCCCGTCCTGCCCTGGAAGGCTCCCGACGACGTGAAGAAGATCTCGCCGCTACAGGCCAGCACACTCTATCTGCGCCACCTCGTCGAGGCCTGGAACCACACCATCGCCGGCAGCGTTGCCGAGAACCGCCTCGAACGGCAGGAAATCATCCTGACGGTGCCGGCCTCGTTCGATGCCGTGGCTCGCGAGCTGACCGTCGAGGCCGCCCGCGCTGCCGGACTGGAGAATATCACCCTGCTGGAGGAGCCGCAGGCCGCCTTCTACGCCTGGATTGACGCCTCGGGAGACGACTGGCGCAAGCGTGTCGAGGTCGGCGATGCCGTCCTTGTCTGCGACGTCGGCGGCGGCACGACCGATCTGACGCTCATCGCCGTCAACGAGGAGAAGGGCCAGCTCGTCCTCGAACGCGTGGCGGTCGGCGATCACATCCTGCTCGGCGGCGACAACATGGACCTGGCCCTGGCCCACGCCATGAACCAGGTCTTCGCCGCGAAGAACGTCAAGCTCGACAGCGGCCAGATGCTCCAGCTCTGGCACTCCTGCCGCGGTGCCAAGGAGCAGCTCCTGGCCGACCCGAAACTCGCCAGTGCCGACGTGACCGTCCTGGGTCGCTCCAGTCGGGTCATCGCCGGCACGATCAAGGGCGAGCTGTCGCGCGCGGATCTGGAGCGCGTCCTCGTCCAGGGCTTCTTCCCCGACTGCGCTCCGGACGCCGAGCCGCTTCGGCAGCGGGCCGCCGGTCTGCAAGAAATCGGCCTGCCCTACGCCAGCGATGCGGCCATCACGCGCCACCTGGCCCACTTCCTGCACCGACACGGCGACCAGCTTGGCCAGCGTGTCCACAAGAAAAAGACGACCAGCGGCCCGACGGCGATCCTGTTCAACGGCGGCGTCTTCAAGTCGAGTCTGCTCCGCGATCGGCTCATCGCGGTCTTGAACACCTGGGGCAAGGCCAGCGGCACGCCGGTCAAGACGTTGCAGCACGACGATCTCGACCTGGCCGTGTCGCGTGGAGCGGCCTACTTTGGCCTGGTGCGGCGCGGCAAGGGCGTGCGAATTCGCGGCGGTGCGGCCCGGTCGTACTACATCGGCATCGAGACGTCGCTGCCGGCGGTGCCCGGTTTCCCGTCACCGATCAAGGCGCTGTGCGTCGCTCCGTTCGGCATGGAGGAAGGGACCGAGGCGGAGGTGCCCGGTCAGGAGTTCGGCCTGGTCGTCGGCGAGGAAGTCCAGTTCCGCTTCCTCGGCTCGACGACGCGCCGGAGCGATATCGTCGGCCAGATGATCGAGGACTGGCAGGACGACGTGGAGGAACTGGCTCCCCTGGAGACGGTCCTGGAGCCGCAGGGTTCCGCGACGCAGCAGGGCAAGGTGGTGCCGGTGCGTCTCCAGAGCCAGGTGACCGAGATCGGCACGCTGGAGATCTGGTGCCACAGCCGGGACAATTCGCAGCGCTGGAAGCTGGAGTTCAACGTCCGCGAGAAGCCGACGTGACTGTCTTCATTTAGCCGCCGGCTTGCCGGCGGTCTTCGTCGCGAATACCCGCCGGCAAGCCGGCGGCTAAATGAAGAGGCTTGCCGGTGGTCTTTTAGGGAGGAACCGACGATGTCCGCGCCAACGATGACGAATTTGCTCACGTCGGAGGAATTCTTCCGGCAGCCGGGCCTCGACAACGGCTCGCGCCGAGAACTGGTCAAGGGAGTGATCATTACCATGTCCCCCGCAGGTTTCTACCACGGTCTGGTCTGCTCTCGGGTGGATCAGGTTCTGGGCACCTTCGTCCATCAGCACCACCTCGGCTACACAGCTTGCAACGATCCGGGCGTTCTCCTCGACCGCGATCCGGACACGGTGCGCTGTCCGGACGTCGCCTTCTGGCGGCGCGATCGCGTTCCCGACGTGCGTCAGTTCCGCTTCACCGACATCGTCCCCGATCTGGTCGTCGAGGTCCTTTCGCCGAACGACGTGTTCACCCAGGTGCTGCGCAAGGTGCAGGAGTACTTCACCGCCGGCGTACGCGTCGTTTGGGTCGTCGTCCCCGAGGATCAGAGCGTGGCCATCTACCACCCTGGTCAGAACCCGACACTGCTCGCCGTCAACGACACACTGTCCGGCGAGGATGTCGTGCCCGGCTTCGCGTGCCCCGTGGCGCAACTCTTTCCGTGAGGAGGTCTCCCCCATGCCCACCCTGTCGCCCCTGCTCGACCAGGCCCACAGCCGCCTCCGCGAGGCCCTCGCCGATCCGGCCGCCGACTTTCGCGATGGTCAGTGGGAGGCCATCGAAACGCTCGTCGAACGTCGCGGCCGACTCCTCGTCGTCCAGCGTACCGGCTGGGGCAAGAGCGTCGTCTACTTCCTCGCCACGCGACTCCTGCGCGATCGCCAGGCCGGGCCGACGCTGCTCGTCTCGCCGCTGCTCGCCCTGATGCGCAATCAGATCGATGCCGCCGTCCGGCTCGGCGTCCGGGCCGAGACGGTCAACTCGACCAACCGCGACGACTGGACCGGCATCGCCGCACGACTCCGCGCCAACGCGATCGATGTTCTCGTCATCTCACCCGAGCGCCTCGCCAACGAGGACTTTCTCACCAACATGCTCCTGCCCCTGGCCGCGAAGGTCGGCCTGTTCGTCGTCGATGAGGCTCACTGCATCTCCGACTGGGGCCACGATTTCCGGCCCGACTACCGGCGCATCACCCGCGTCCTCCAGCGTCTGCCGGCGAACGTGCCGATCTGCGCGACCACGGCCACGGCCAACGACCGCGTCGTTGCTGACGTGGTGAACCAACTCGGCAGCAACCTCCAGGTCATCCGCGGAGCCCTTATCCGCGAGAGCCTCCACCTTCAGACGGTGCCGCTGGCCGACGACGCCGCCAAGCTCGCCTGGCTGGCCGACTGGCTGCCGAAGTTCAAGGGCTCCGGCATCGTCTACGCCCTGACCCAGCACTGGACCGAACGGATTACCGACTGGCTGACCCAGCGTGGCATCTCCGCCATCGCCTACCATGCGGGTCTGGACAACGACGAACGCCAGGCTCGCGAGGAACTGCTCCAGGCCAACCAGATCAAGGCCCTGGTCGCGACGACCGCCCTGGGTATGGGCTACGACAAGCCCGATCTCGGCTTCGTCGTCCACTTCCATCAGCCGGCCTCGGTCGTGCATTACTACCAGCAGGTCGGCCGGGCCGGTCGAGCCATCCCGAAGGCGTACGGCGTCATGCTCTCCGGCGGCGACGACCGCGACATCAACGACTACTTCATCGAGCAGGCATTCCCGACCGAGGTCGAGGTGCGAGCGATCCTCGACGCGCTGGCGAGTGTCCCGGCCGGCCTGACGACGCGCGAGCTGGAACGGCGAATCAACCTCCGCTGGGGCCGAATCGAGAACGCCGTGCGGTGCCTGTCCGTCGAGACCGCGCCGCCGGTCGTGAAGGTCGAGAGCCGCTGGACTCGCACCTCCGCCCCGTACGATGACGCGCAGCGAGCCGCGTTCGTCGCCCACCACACGGCCATCCGTCGGGCCGAGCAGGAGCAGATGGACCGCTACCGCCAGCACGCCGGCTGTTTCATGGAGTTTCTCTCCCAGGCCCTCGACGACCCGGCCGCGAAGCCGTGCGGCAAGTGCGCCGTCTGCCAGGGCAAACCCGACGCGATGCGCGGCGTCAACGAGCAGCTCGTCCGCGAGGCGATCGTCTACCTGCAGCGCTGCGACCTGCCGACGGAACTGCGTGCCCAGTGGCCGAGCCAGGCTCTGCCGACGTACGGCTGGGTGAGCGGCAACCTCAAGAAGGAACTGCGGGCCGAGGTGGGCCGATCGCTGTGCATCCTGGGCGATTCCGGCTGGGGCATGCAGGTCCGCCGCGAGAAAGAGGCCGGCGCGTTCAGCGACGAACTGGTCGAGGCACTGGTGGACCTCGTCCTTCGCTGGGGCCCGACGCCGCGGCCGGACTGGGTGACGTGCGTGCCGTCGCTGGCCCGCCCTGCCCTCGTCTCCGACCTGGCCAAGCGCGTCGCCGAGCGGCTGGGTTTGCCGTTCGTCGCCGCCGTGACACAGACCCGGCCGACGAGGCCCCAGGTCGAAATGGCCAACGGCTGGCACAAGGCGAACAACCTCGACGGAGCCTTCGCCGTGATGCCCTGGAAAGGCCTCGCCGCCCCGGTCTTGCTGATCGATGACCTGATCGATTCGGGCTGGACGTTGACGCTGGCTTCGGCATTGCTACGGCAGGCCGGCAGTGGCCCGGTCCTGCCGTTGGTTCTGGCCACGCGACACGGGTAGCGGGTTACTTCTTCTCCCGACACACGGCCTTGACGGCGTCAGCGATCGCGTGATAGCGGGCCCGGATCGCCGCGTCCTCTTCGGTCGTCCCCTTGCCGGGACCCGGTTGCAACTGGATCGTCTTTGGCCCGATTTGGATGCTGAGTACCTTCGGGTTGGTGACCGGCTGACCGTGGCTCCGCAGGCCGGCGAGGTCATTCTTCGATAGCGCCCGCGACAGCTCGACGAGCTGCTTCGGCATCGCCTTGCCCTTCGCCTTGACGGTCACACGGTCGCGCGGCCCGACATCGCCGCTCGTCCACGAACCGTCCGGTTTGATGGCCCAGAACCCACCGGTGAAGCCGGCGAAGCCACCCTGCACCTCACGGACCTCGATCGGGGCCTTGAGTTCGCCACCGGGAGTCAGGTAGTCAGCCGGCTCCGACGCCAGGCCGAGCAGAGCCACGAACAGAATCGGCAGATTCCACAGTCGCATGACGTTCTCTCCGTTGTCCTTGGTAGCCGAACAAACGAATCACTCAGAGGCTGCACGGAAAGCCCCTCGCCCCGGAGTACCGGGGCGAGGGGTTGGGGTGAGGGGTCTTCGTTTTCGCTGGTTTCGTAGGCATTCCCCCCC
>CAYYJM010000139.1:0-16245 GCA_964471755.1 uncultured Alcaligenaceae bacterium | reverse complement strand
TTGGGGTGAGGGGTCTGCCTCTCCCCTTGCGGCAAGCTGTGTCCCCCTCCCCCCGGCCCTCTCCCCCGGAGTACCGAGGGAGAGGGAGGAAGACGAGCTTTGCCAAGAGCCGCCCCAGTCCGTAGAACGCTCTCATGGCAACGACCCCGGCGGTCGCATCCCACCAGGAAGAAAGTTCATGAACAAGTACGTCTACTTCTTCGGCGGCAACTCGGCCGAGGGCGATGGCAAGATGAAGGAACTCCTCGGCGGCAAGGGAGCCAACCTGGCCGAGATGTGCCGGATCGGCCTGCCCGTGCCGGCCGGCTTCACGATCACCACCGAGGTCTGCATCCACTACGGGGCCAACAACAAGCAGTACCCCGCCGACCTGAAGAAGCAGGTCGAGGAGGCCCTCGCCAAGACCGAGAAGGCGATGGGCGCGAAGTTCGGCGACGCGAAGAATCCGCTGCTCGTCTCCTGCCGCTCCGGGGCGCGAGTCTCCATGCCCGGCATGATGGACACGGTGCTGAACATCGGCCTGAACGAGAAGACGCTGCAAGGACTGATCGACAGCACCCAGAACGAACGCTTCGCCTGGGACAGTTATCGCCGGTTCGTGCAGATGTACGGCGACGTGGTGCTGGACCTCAAGCCGCAGTCGAAGGAGATCGACCCCTTCGAGAAGATCATGGACGAGCTGAAGCACGAGGTCGGCGTCGAGGAGGACACCAAGCTGACGGTGGCCCATCTCAAGGAGCTGGTCAAGCGCTTCAAGGCGGCGGTCAAGGAAAAGAAGCAGCGTGAGTTCCCCGACGACCCGATGGAGCAGCTCTACGGCGCGGTCGCCGCGGTCTTCGCCTCGTGGCAGAACGAGCGCGCGATCATCTATCGTCGGCAGTACAACTACCCGCACTCGTGGGGCACGGCGGCGAACATTTGCTCGATGGTCTTCGGCAACATGGGCGAGGACTCCGGCACCGGCGTCGCCTTCACGCGCGATCCGGCGACCGGCGAGAAGGTCTTCTACGGCGAGTATCTGCTCAACGCCCAGGGCGAGGACGTGGTCGCCGGCATCCGGACGCCGAAGAAGATCGCCCAGCTGAAGAGCGAGATGCCGAAGGCGTACGCCGAGCTGGAGGAGATCCGCGGCAAGCTGGAGGCGCACTACAAGAACGTCCAGGACATCGAGTTCACCATCCAGAAGGGCAAGCTCTGGATGTTGCAGACGCGCAACGGCAAGCGAACCGGCTTCGCGGCCGTCAAGTTCGCCATCGACTTCGTCGAGGAGGGGCTGATCACGCCGGAGACGGCGCTCTCGACGGAGTGGGTTCCGCCGGACGATCTGAACCAGCTGCTGCAGCCGATCTTCGATCCGGAGGCGAAGCGCAAGGCGATCGACGAAGGTCGCAAGCTGGCCCAGGGCATCAACGCCGGGCCGGGCGCGGCCAGTGGTCGGATCAAGTTCTTCGCCGAGGAAGCCGAGGAGTACGTCCACAAGAAGGGCAAGGGCGTCATCCTGGTTCGCCGGGAGACGACGCCGGAGGACATCCGCGGCATGCAGGCGGCCGACGGCATCCTGACGGCCTTCGGTGGCGCGTCGAGTCATGCCGCCCTGGTCAGTCGGCAGATGGGCAAGGTCTGCATCGTCGGCTGCGGTGCGCTGAAGATCGACTACGAAGCTCGCACCGTGACGGTCGGCGACAAGGTGCTGAAGGAAGACGACTTCATCTCGATCGACGGCTTCACCGGCGAGGTGATCGCCGGACAGGTTGGCACCAAGGCGAGCGAGGTGGTGCAGGTTCTGATCGCCAGGACGCTGAAGCCGGGCGAGTCGAAGATCTACCAGCTGTTCGACAAGCTGATGCAGTGGGCGGACAAGGCGCGCGGCAACTTCAAGATTCGGACCAACGCGGACAAGCCGGACCAGGCGACGGCGGCGATGGCTTTCGGGGCCGAGGGCATCGGTCTGTGCCGGACGGAACACATGTTCTTCGACCACATCAAGGAGATGCGGGAGATGATCCTGGCCGGCTCGCCGGAGGCGCGCCGCAAGGCCCTGGCGAAGCTGCTGCCGCATCAGCGGGCCGACTTCTATGGTCTGTTCAAGGCGATGAAGGGCTACCCGGTGACGATCCGGACGCTCGATCCGCCGCTGCACGAGTTCCTGCCGCACGACGACAAGGGGCAGGAGGAGATGGCGAAGGAGATGGGCGTCTCGGCCTCGGTGATCCGCGATCGGGTCAAGGCGCTGCACGAGTTCAATCCGATGCTCGGCTTCCGGGGTTGTCGTCTGGGGATCGTCTTCCCCGAGATCACGGAGATGCAGGCCCGGGCGATCTTCGAGGCGGCCTGCGATCTGAAGAAGGAGGGCGTGGTCGTTCACCCCGAGGTGATGATCCCGCTGGTCGGCTTCCGGACGGAACTGGAGGCGCAGACGAAGCTGGTGCGCGAGACGGCGGCCGCGGTGTTCCAGGAGAAGGGCGTCACGGTCGAGTACCTGGTCGGCACGATGATCGAGTTGCCGCGTGCGTGCATCGTGGCGGACCAGATCGCCGAGACGGCGGAGTTCTTCAGCTTCGGGACGAACGATCTGACGCAGACGGGCCTGGGCATGAGCCGGGACGACTACGGCAGCTTCATCAAGGTCTACATGGACCCGCCGAAGGTGAAGAACGCGGCCGGCGAGGAGGAGCCGCAGCCGGAGGTGCTGAAGAAGGATCCGTTCCAGGTGATCGACTTCGACGGCGTCGGCGGCCTGATGCAGATCGGCGTCGAGCGCGGTCGGCAGACGCGGAAGGATCTCAAGATCGGCATCTGCGGCGAGCATGGTGGCGAGCCGGACTCGGTGAAGTTCTGCTACCGGATCGGGCTGAACTACGTCTCGTGCAGTCCGTTCCGTGTGCCGATCGCTCGTCTGGCGGCGGCGCAGGCGGCGCTGGAGGCGGCGAAGAAGAAGTGACCTCTCGATGGCACTGATCAGCAAGCCCGGGCGTTGCCGCGCCCGGGCTTGCTTCATTTCACGCCGTGGGTCGAATACAATACCGGGGTGGCGATCCTGCCGGAAGCCCACGAACGAGGGAGCAGCGTCATGCAAACGATTCACGCGAGCCAGCGCACGGGAGCCGATGGGACGCTCTCGCTGCATCTGCCGCTGGGTCGGCCGGATACCGAGTTCGAGGTGGTCGTGATCGTCCAGGCGAAGGGCGACGTGGGGAATCTGCGGGCTCAGGTCGATGCGATCCGCGAACGCCTGGCGGCCAGCGGCCGCGATTTCGGCGACAGCACCGACGACGTCCGGGAGGATCGCGACCGATGACGCCGGCCGTGGTGGACTCCAGCGTGGTCGTGAAGTGGTTCGTGCCGGAGCCCTTCTCCGCTGAGGCGATCCGACTCCGGGATGGTGGGTGCCCCCTGCACGCGCCGGACTTCCTCGACCTGGAAGTCGGCAACGTCCTCTGGAAGAACGTCCAGCGTGGGCAACTGGCCCGACCGGATGCCGTGGCGATCCTGCTGTTGCTCCCGCAGCTACCGATCACCCGGCATGCTCTGGGGCCGCTCGTGCCGCCGGCGTTCACGATCGCCGATCAGACCGCCCGCACGGTGTACGACTGCCTGTACGTCGCTCTGGCGGTGCAACTCGGCGGCGCGATGGTCACGGCCGATGACCGGCTGGTAAACGCTCTGAGCGGAACCTCCTGGTCGGCCAACGTGGCGAGGCTCCAGGACGTGCCTTGAAGCTCACTCCGCAGCGGCCGCCTGTCCGGCGAGCCAGCCCGTACTCCATGCCGCCTGGAAGTTATAGCCGCCGATCGGGCCATCGAGATCGAGGATCTCGCCGGCCAGGAACAGGCCCGGCATCTTCTTGCTCCGCAGATCGCGTGAACTCACCTCGTCGAGCGATACGCCGCCAGCCGTCACCTCGGCCTTGGCGTAGCCGAGCGTTCCCGACACCGGCAGCCGACAGCGCTTGATCGCGGTGACAAGTCGCTGTCGCTCTGCCTTGCTCAGGGCCGCCGCCTTGCGATCGACCGGCAATCCTGCCTGCGTCAGGATCACCTCGCAGACTCGGGTCGGCAGTTCTCCCGGCAGGATCGTCGTCAGGTGTTTCTTGCCCGACGCCACGGACTGCGTCTTGAGATGCTCGTCCACATCCGGCTCACGCAGACCGGCGGCGAAGTCGATCTCCAGACCGAGCGTCGTCGGTTTTGCATGACCCGAGACGATCCGGCTCAGGTCGAGAACGACCGGCCCCGACAGGCCGAAGTGGGCGAACAGCAGTGAGCCGCGTTTACCGCCCAGGCCCCTGTCGCCCTCCAGGATGCGGACGCCGGCATCGGGCAGGGTGATGCCGCGCAGTTCGGCCACCCACGGCACCTGGGTCGTGATCGGCACCAGGGCCGGCCGCGTCGGCACGATCGTATGGCCGAACGCGACGGCCCACGGGTAGCCGTCGCCGGTCGTGCCGCAGCCGGGAAAGGAGAGGCCGCCCGTCGTCACGATCACCCGACCAGCGGTCAGCGAGCGACGTGGCGTTGTCAGTCGGAAGCCGTCCCCCTCGCGGATCAGGTCGAGGACGGGTTCCTCGGCGGCCAGGATCGCTCCGGAGCGGTGCAGTCGGCGGAGAAGAGCCTGCTGCACGTCGAGGGCCTTGTCGGACACCGGGAAGACCTTGCCGGTTTCCTCGACCTTGGTCGGGACACCCTCGGCATGGAAGAAGTCGAGCGTCTCCCGCACGCCGAACGCGGCCAGCGGAGCGTGCAGGAACTTACCCGGGCTGCCGTACGCGGCGACGATACCGCGGTTGTCGCAGTCGTGCGTGATGTTGCAGCGGGTACCGCCGGACATGAGAATCTTGACGGCGACTTTGCGGTTCTTCTCCAGCAGGACTACGCGTCGGCCCAGCTCGGCGGCGCGGATCGCGGCCATGAGACCGGCGGCCCCGGCTCCGACGACGGCAATGTCCCACTCGGCTTCGCCCGACATGGCTCCTCCCCAAAACGGCCACTCGCCAGCGTAGACCAGGCGTGGTCCGCTGGCAAGTGGTGCGGCGGGAAGCCGGCTTGCGCGACGATCACGGACCCCTCGGCGGCACCGCGGCACAGGGTCCGCACGGTCCCGGCCCCCAGAATGCGGCCGGGCAGTAGTTCGCCGACAGATCGAACCGCTTATCATTGACGATATCGAGCGGGTAGGTCGTTTCCGACTTGATCACCCGACCATCGATCAGGCCGATGAGGTGGGCTCCCGAGACGACGATCTCGCAGCAGAGCCAGCGCTCACGAGCCAGGCGGGTCGTGGACCAGGAATCCTCCCGCCAGGTGCCACGGCGGCGGAAGTAGGTGCCCTGGAGCAGCAGTCGGCCCCAGGCGTACGATTTGCCATCGTTGCGGACGGCGAAGTCGGTCAGTGCCTTCGACTGCTCCGGCGTCAGACACGCCTTGCACTGGCGGATCTGAAGATTGCCCGTGGGGAAATCCTTCAGGAATTCGTGCAATCGCGGCGTCACGTCCAGGATGTGGACGTAGAGCGTGTCGTCCGGCCCGCTTTCCAGGATGGCCATGTTACCGTCGGGCCGCTTGACGACGATGCCGACGTGGAACGGTGCGGCCGTCCCGGCAATCCAGTACAGGAAGTCCCAGGGGACCTTGCGGTCGTCGAAGAAGACGAGATCGCCCTCTCGCGGGACATAGGCCGAGGTGCTGGCGTACGTTCCTCCCCGGCCATCGGGCAGGGAGTGGTACAGAACGCCGACCGCCTGCCCGGGAGGGGTACTGCTGACGTTTGTGCCCGGAACCACCTTGCTGGCTCCGGTACTCAAACAGGCAGCTGTGAGAAGCACACCAACAGATATTCCCATTTCCGGCTCATCCGCTGCAGGGTCCATGCAACGACCGATTGCCAGCGGCGATCGGTCCCTCCGCTTGTCCTCCCACAGACTGGCCGGGGAGCGGAAGGTAGGGAACTTATCGACATTCCGGCGAAGCGGCTGAAGGAACGACACCACGGAAGGTACGAAACCGGGGCAGCCTGCTGGAAGGATGAATGGTCTGTATCGAGATCTTGTGTCTTGACGGCAAACCGGATACACCTCCAGATAAGGAGGTGCAGCATGTCCACGACGAACGACTTCGACACGATGGCCGAGCCCTCTCCCGGGCGCATCCTCTGGCCGTTGGTGCCGGGCCTGCTGTTTGTCGTCCTGGTCATCGTGGCCCTGGTCCTGGGTTGGCAGTCGCCGCCCCACCCGCTGGACGAGCTACGCACCGCCCTCGCTCAGACCAACGCCACCGCACGGCAGGCGGCCCTGGCCACGCTCCAGGGCAAGATGCGCAAGGACGTCGATACGGCTCTCAATCCGGACATCGCCCTGGAAATGCTGGGTCGGCTGGATCGACTCGTCCGGGTCTCCACGCCACGGGAGGAGACCTTCTTCGCACGACTGCCGGGCCTGAGTACCGCAGATGCCGACCGGGAGCGTAGCCTCCTCCTGGGCGATCGCGATTATCTGCAAGAGTTGCTGACCACTCTGTCCTGCTCAATGCTCCCGGTCGGTCTGCCGCTGCTGCGCGAGTTGACCGAGAGCCAGCCGGCCATCGAGCCGCTCGCCCTGGCCTATCGCCGTCGGCCCGCGCTGAATGCCCTGGCCGTTCTCGGCGAAAGCCTGCAACGCTGGGACAAGCTCCCGGCCAGCCACAGCGACGCCTACATCACCTACCTGTCCGAGGAGCCGGCGACCGGCCAGTTGGCCGAGGGAGTGCAGGCCGCTCTACGGTATCTCCAGGCCCTGCGTTCCGGTCAGCCCGATCTGCTCGGCCTCGACGCCACGCTGGCGAAGTGCGCCAGCGATCCCGATCCGGTCCTGCGCGAAGGGGCGGCCTTCTGTTCGCGATACTGGACTGGCACGTCCGCCCAGAACCAGGCGATCGACGCCATGCTGCTGAAGCTGACCGAGGACGACGGCGCGGGCGAGGAACTGCGGACGACGCTTCAGATTCGGCCCGGCCCGGAGAAGGGGCCACGAGCGGTGGAGGCCAGTCCCGGGTTTCTGGTCCGAGGTCATGCCGTCATCGCGCTGGCCTGGCGTGGCAGTCCGCGGCTGCCCCTGGACGACCTCAAGGCCCTGCTCGATCTGAACCACCTCAAGGCGATGCTTCTGGTGGAAAACTCCGAGGGGCAGCGGATTCCGAATCAGGCCCGCGTCCTCGATGTCCTCCAGGGGGCCTTGCAGGCGACGGTGCAGCTCCGGCAGAAGGATCCGATGCGCGATCTGTCGTCGCTTCGGCCGGTGATCGCGAAGTTGGCGGCACATCCCAGCCGGGCGGTGCAGCAGCCGGCCGAGATGGTCCGGGCCGCCCTGGAGGAGAAGCCGAAGCCGTGAGCCGAGTCCGCGTCAAGGTGTGCGGTCTGACCCGATCCGAGGACGTGGCCGCCGCGGTGGAAGCCGGCGTCGATGCCCTCGGCTTCAACTTCTACGCGCCGTCGCCCCGGTCGATCAGTCTGGAGCGTGCGGCCGACCTGCTGGCCGGGGTGCCGCCGTTCGTCGAGGCGGTCGCCGTCTGCGTCGAGCCGGAGCCGGCCTGGCTGGCATCGGCACTGCCGGCCCTGCCCCGTCTGCGGACCTTGCAGTATCACGGCAACGCCCCTCCCCTGCCCTGCGATGTGCCGCTACCGCTGATCCCTGCCTTCCGGGTGCGCGATGTCGAAAGCATCGAGACGATCCGCACCTACCTGGCACGCTGTGGCGATCGACGACCGCTGGCGATCCTGATCGATGCCCACGTCGCCGGCCTGCACGGTGGCACGGGGCAGACGGCCCCGTGGGACTTGCTGGCGGGTCTGGATCTGGAGGTGCCGTTGATCCTGGCAGGCGGCCTGACGCCGGACAACGTGGCCGAGGCGGTGCGGCGCGTGCGACCCTATGCGGTGGACACGGCCAGCGGCGTCGAGAGCGCTCCGGGTGTCAAGGACGCGGCGAAGCTGCGGGCGTTCGTCGCGGCGGCGCGGGGCTGACGGCGAATCACCTTGCCGTTGAGAGCAGAGTCCGGATCTGGGCCAGATCGCCCGGCACGGTCAACTCCAGGCAGCGATCCAGAATGGCCAGTTCGGTCGTCCGATTGATCATCGGGATCAGTTCGGCGGCAACGGGCTCACCGAAGCGCAGCCCAAGCATCCGAATGAGAGACGCCCGCCCCTGATCGACCCGGCCTTCCACCCGGCCGCCCACCCGGATTTCCTCCCAGTAGGGAGACTTCTCCACATTCATGCCTTCCATTCCACGCCTCCATTCATCCGCCCACGGCATCAGCCGAGCGAAGGTGAGAGCCAGGAACGCGATGCGCACACGATCGCGTTCATCTGGCAACGCCTCGACCACCTCGCGCCAGCGTCCGACGATGGCGTTCGCCTTGCGCAGCAGCGGCACGAACGAAAGTACCGCCCTGGAGACTTCGCCGCGTGCCACCCCTTCCACCGTGGCCCGCGCGTCTCTGGTGGAGAGGGTAACAGGATCGGCACGGACACTCAAGCTGGCCTGGAGACCCGCGACGGCTCCACTGGCGAACTTCCCCGATTGCCTCGGACCAGTCAGGTAGACGACGACCAGGCGGACCTCGTAGCGTACGACGGGATCGGTCTGGTACGGCACCTCGCGGTAGATGCGGAAGCCGTACTCGCCCAGACGCGGCAAAATCGGTCGCGGCGTCGTCTGGAACTCGACGATTTGCGCAACCGGCGGAGCCTGGCCCGCGCGGTGCCGAAAGCCGGCGACGGTGTCACAGTGCCGATCCGCCTCGTCGGGCATGGCCAGCGTCTCGGTCGGCAGCCAGCCCGCGAAGTCGTAGGCCGCCAGGAGCTTCGGCGGCGAGACCCAGCGCAGGAAGCCGGCCGCGTCGAGACCGCGTGCGGCGAACTTGCAAGCCTGATCGTAATCACTCACTGGTCGTCTCCAATGGTCGCGGATGGCTCCGGTTCCTAGGATGCTACTTTACCGTGTTCCCAAGGACCAATCCCAGTGGATGGGGGACAAACTATGACGACGGCGACGCAGGCTCGATGCGACATCAAGGACCCGAAACTGGCCAGTGCGGGCAAGAAACGCATTCTCTGGGCCGATAATGACATGCCAGTGCTGGCCGGCATCCGTGAGCGCTTCCTCAAGGACAAGCCGCTCGCCGGGATGAAGATGTCGGCCTGCCTGCACGTGACGGCCGAGACGGCCAACCTGGCCCGCACTCTCCAGGCCGGCGGGGCCGACCTCGTGCTGATCGCCTCCAACCCGCTCTCGACCCAGGACGACGTGGCCGCCAGCCTCGTCCACGACTTCGGCATCTCCGTCTTCGCCATTCGCGGCGAGGACAACGAGACGTACTACCGCCACATCGTCGCCGCCCTGGAACACGAGCCGAACGTCACCATGGACGATGGTGCCGATCTCGTCTCGGCGATGATCTTCGTCGCCCTGGAACGGCTCGACGACGTTCATCCGCAGGTCCGCGCCTGGGCCCAGAAGCTGTCTCCGGCCGAGCGCAAGGCTCGCATCGCCAACGTCGTCGGCAGCATGGAAGAGACGACCACCGGCGTCACCCGTCTGCGGGCCATGGAACGCGATGGCGTGCTGAAGTTCCCGGTCATTTCCGTCAACGACGCGAAGACGAAGCACTTCTTCGACAACCGATACGGCACCGGCCAGAGTACCCTCGACGGCGTCATCCGGGCGACGAACATTCTGCTGGCGGGCCGAACGATCGTCATCGCCGGCTATGGCTGGTGCGGCAAGGGCGTCGCCTCGCGGGCTCGTGGTCTTGGTGCGAACGTCATCGTCACCGAGGTGGATCCGGTCGCCGCCCTCGAAGCGGCCATGGACGGCTTCCGCGTCGCGCCGATGGCCGACGCCGCGGCGGTTGGTGACATCTTCATCACGGTGACCGGCAACAAGCACGTCATTCGTGGCGAACACTTCAAGGCGATGAAGGACGGCGCGATCGTCTGCAACAGCGGCCACTTCGACATCGAGCTGGAGTTGCCGGCCCTGAAGGCCGAGTCGACGAGCGTGACGCAGAACGTGCGCAACAACGTCGATGAGTACAAGACGCGCAGTGGCAAGCGGATCTTCGTCATCGGCGAGGGTCGGCTGGTGAACCTGGCCGCCGCCGAGGGCCATCCGCCGTCGGTCATGGACATGAGCTTCGCCACGCAGGCCCTGGCGACGGAGTACTGCATCAAGAACAAGGGCAAGTTGCAGGCGAAGGTCTACAACGTGCCGCAGGAAGTCGAGAACCTCATCGCCACGGCCAAGCTCGCGTCGATGGGCATCAGCATCGACAAGCTGACGCCGGAACAGATCGCGTACATGAGCGGCTGGGAACACGGCACCTGAGAACATTTTCGAGAATTTCATCCTCTCCCGGCCGCGGCGAGCGTGTCAGGAAGCGAAGCCCGGCAGGTTCTTGTTCAGACGCTTGCCAGCCGGCCGACGGAGAGGATATCATGGCGCCGTGTCGAAGCCCACGAACCGTACACGGCCGCGTCGATGAATCCCTTCAATACGGAACGAATGCATCAGCTGCTGGAGCGTGTCCGCGCTGGCGATGAGGCTGCGCGCGACGAGATCGTCCGGGCCACGCTCGACCGCCTGGAGGCCCTGACGCGGCGCATGATGCACGGCTTCCCTGGTGTGCGTGTGGCCGTCGAGACCGGCGACGTGCTGGCCAATTCTCTCTTGCGCATGCTCCGCGGCCTGGACGCCATCACGCCAGCGACGACGCGCGACTTCTTCAACTGGGCCGCCGTGCAGATCCGCCGCGAACTGCTCGACACGCTGCGTCGCGTTCGCCGGCAGGGCACGGCGGCCCCGCTCGCCGACGACCGGCCCGACCCGGAGTCGGACCTGGCCGACCTGGACCGCTGGACACGGTTCCACGAGACGGTGGCCCGGCTGCCGGCCGAGCAGGGCCGTGAGGCGTTCGAGTTGGCGTTCTACCAGGGTCTGACGGCCGAGGAGAGCGCCGCGGCCCTGGGTGTCGATCGCAGCCTGGTCTATCGCCACCTGCGACGGGCCAAGCTGTGGCTGGCTCGCGAACTGGGCGATGACCTGCCCGCTCCCTGAGACTGACGAAAGGACCGCCATGAGCGCTGACAGGCAAGCACTGGACGAGCAGGTGGGGTGCATCGTCGAGGCCATCCTTGACGCTCGTGATCGCGGCGACACGCTGTCGGTGGCCGACGCCTGCGCCGGCCGCGATCCGGCCATCCGCCTACAGGTCGAGGCGATTCTGGCGGCCTACGACCGGGTGGATGGCCTGCTCCGGGCTCCATCACCGCCGGCCCCCGTGCCGACGCCGCCGGGGTTCGAGCTGCTCGACGAACTGGGCCGCGGCGGCATGGGCGTCGTCTACCAGGCTCGCGAGGTGAGTCTGCGACGCCTGGTCGCCATCAAGTTCATGATGCCCGAGATGGCCCGTGACGACACGGCTGCCCGCGGCCGCTTCCTGCGCGAGGCCCGCGCCCTGGCCGCGGTGAAGCACGACCACGTCGTGGCCATCCATCAGGTCGGTGAGGTGGAGGGCGTGCCGTACCTGGTCATGCCTTTGCTGGAGGGGCAATCGCTGGAGGAGTATCTGCGAGCAGTGCCGCGACCGCCGCTGGCCGAGGTGCTGCGCATTGGCCGGGAGATCGCCTCGGGCCTGGCGGCGGCTCATGCTCGGGAGCTGGTTCACCGCGACATCAAGCCGCGCAACGTCTGGCTGGAGGCGAGCCCCCGGCGACAGCCGGGGGAGCAGGCGAGCCCCCGGCGACAGCCGGGGGAGTGCCGCGTCAAGCTGCTCGACTTCGGCCTGGCTCGATCGACGGAGGACGTGCCGACGGCCTCCTACGCCGGCTCGGACGCCACGACGACCAGTTCGCAGACGGCCTACGGCCGGATCTCGGGCACGCCGCCGTACATGTCGCCGGAGCAGATGCGCGGCGAGGTCGTCGATGCCCGCTCGGACCTGTTCAGCCTGGGGACGGTGCTGTACCGGATGGCGACGGGCCGGCTGCCCTTCGCGGGGCCGGACCTGGCGGCGGTGTACAAGCTCGTGACCGAGCATCGGCCGCCGCCGGCACGGACGCTCAACCCCACGGTGCCGGCAGCGCTGTCGGACCTGATCGAGCAGCTGCACGCCAAGGAGCCGTCGGCCCGGCCAGCTTCGGCGACCGAGGTCGAGCGCCGGCTGGGCGCGATCGGGATGCCGCCGAGGCGAGTGTCGCGGCGTCTGGTGCTGGCGGCGGGCGGCCTGGCCGTGCTGGGCGGCGGAGCCTGGGCCCTCAGCACGTTCTGGCCGTGGCGAACCCCGGAGTCCACGTCGGCCCTGACGAAGTCTCGGCCGCTGGTACTCGACCTGGACGTGAAGATCTGGAAGGCCGGCCAACGGGTGGGCACGGGCAAGGGACTGTGGGCACCGGGCGTGATGCCGTTGCGTCCCGGTGACGCGGTGCGCATCGAGGCGACGGCGGATCGGCCGGCGTACCTGTACCTGCTCTGGTTCCAGGCTGACGGCTCGGTGGTGCCTGGGTATCCGTGGCAGAACGACGACTGGGGACAGCGGCCGGCCCATGAGGAGGCGATCCGCGAGTTGAACATCCCGGCCGAGGCGAATTCGGGCTTCGAGCTGCGTAACGCGGCCTCCGGCATCGAGGCGTTCGTGCTGCTGGCCCGCGACGAGCCGCTGCCGGCCGACTTCAACCTGCGCGGCTACCTGACGGGATGGCGGCGGCAAGCGGCGGTGCCGCGTGACCTGGCCGACTACGGCTACCTGACCGACGGCCGGTCGGACGAGGAGAAGCCGGTGTCGCGTGGCTTTACGGATGCGGTGGTGCGTGTGGACAACCCGACCGGCGTGGTGTGCGAGTTGACGCGACGGCTGTACACGGAGCGCGGCCTGGCATCGCGTGGCGTCTGTTTCGGTTACCGGGAGAAGTGAGAGCGACTCAGGAGGTACGCTGATGAACGCCTCTTTCACGACCGCTGGGCTGCGCTGGCTGGTGCTGGTGCTGCTGCTCGCGGGCCTCGTGCCGAACCTCGGCCTGGGCCAGGACGACAAGCCGCTGACGCCGGAGGAGAAGAAGCAGTTGCAAGAGGTGGCAGCCATATTGGACAAGGTTGCCGGGGCCGCTTACGCGAAAGGCGACCGCAAGCAGGCTCTGCGCTGGCTGGAAGGATCCCTCAAGATCCAGGAGAAGCTCCACAAGGGCCAGGACCACCCCTTCCTGGCCCACAGTTTGAACAACATGGGGTTGGTGTTGCAGTCTCTGGGCCAGGCGGACAAGGCCCTGACGTTCTGCGAGCGCGGCCTGAAGATGAGCGAGCGTCTGTACAAGGACCAGGACCACCCCCACCTGGCCATAAGCCTGAACAGCATGGGGAGCGTGCTGAAGGCCCTGGGTCAGGGGGACAAGGCTCTGACCTACTATGACCGCGCCCTGAAGATGAACGAGCGTCTGTACAAGGGCCAGGACCGCCCCAACCTGGCCAACAGCCTGAACAACATGGGGTTCGTGTTGCAGAACCTGGGCCAGGCGGACAAGGCCCTACCGTTCTACGACCGCGCCCTGAAGATGCGGGAGCGTCTGTACAAGGACCAGGACCACCCCGATCTGGCCACCAGCCTGAACAACATGGGGAGCGTGTTGCAGTCACTGGGCCAGGCGGACAAGGCCCTGACGTTCCACGAGCGAGCCCTGAAGATGCGGGAGCGTCTGTACAAGGACCAGGACCACCCCGACCTGGCCGCCAGCCTGAACAACATGGGGAGCGTGTTGGATGCCCTGGGCCAGGCGGACACGCCCCCCCCGTTCCACGAGCGAGCCCTGAAGATGACGGAGCGTCTGTACAAGGACCAGGACCACCCCAACCTGGGGTTCAGCCTGAACAACATGGGGGTAGTGCTGTCCGCTCTGGGTCAGGCGGACAAGGCCCTGCCGTTCTTCGACCGCGCCCTGAAGATGAACGAGCGTCTGTACAAGGGCCAGGACCACCCCAACCTAGCCATCAGCCTGAACACCATGGGGAGCGTGTTGGATGCCCTGGGCCAGGCGGACAAGGCCCTGACCTACTGCGACCGCGCCCTGAAGATGCGGGAGCGTCTGTACAAGGGCCAGGACCACCCCGACCTGGCCACCAGCCTGAACAACATGGGGGAAGTGTTGCAGTCTCTGGGCCAGGCGGACAAGGCCCTGACCTACTACGAGCAACTCTTCCGTGTCAACACGCGCATCCTCGACCGCGAGGTCGCCTTCGCCCCCGAGGCACAGGCACTCGAACGCCTCAACACCCTCCCCAACCGACGCGACGTCTACCTTCGGCTGACACGCTCCGAACGCACCGAAGCCGATCGGGTCGCCGAGCATCTGTGGCTGGGCCGCGCCGTCGTTACGCGTGTCCTGCAACGACGCCATCTGGGCGGTCCCGACACCGACGAGATCCACGCCCTCCGCGACAAACTCGCCACCCTGCGGGCCCGACTGACTGCGGCCTTGCTGCGGCCCGCGAAGGGTCCGAGCCGCGAGCCGCTCCTGCGCGAGATCACCGAGGCGAAGGAGAAGACCGAACGCGAACTGCTCCACCTCCTGCCGCCACGCCTGCGACCTGGCAAGGACATCAAGCCCGACGACCTCGCCGCCCTCCTGCCCGCCGACGCCGTCTACCTCGACGTCCTGCGCTACACGGACCGCGACGCGGACAGGAAGCGGCAGCCACGCTACGTCGCCTTTGTCCACGGCCCCCGAGCCAGGACCGTCCGCGTCGATCTCGGCGTCGCCAGGGACATCGACGCGGCGGCCAACGCCTGGCGCGAGCTGGTGCTGGCCTTCCCGAAGGTGTCCCAGAAGGACCGCCCCGCCGCCGCTCACGCCACCGACAAACTGGCCGCCCGGCTGCGCGAACTGGTCTGGGACAAGGTCGCGCCGAGCCTGCCGAAGGAGACGGTGACGGTCTACCTGTCGGTCGAGGGCGACCTGGGTCGCTTCCCCTTCGCCGCCCTGCCCGACGATCAGGCGGAGACCGTCCTGCTGGAGCGGTACGCCTTCGTCACGGTGCCGCACGGCCCGGCCCTGGTCCAGCGTCTGCGCGGCAAGCCAGGTGCCGACGACGGCAAGGGCACCCTGCTGGCCGTCGGTGGCGTGGACTACGGCCCGCTCGCCGACGGTCAGGCTGGCTACGCTCCCCTGCCAGGGACCGCACGCGAACGCGCCCAGCTGGAGAAGATGGCCGGCGGCCGTGTCACCCCGGCCCTGGGCGGCAGCGACGCCACGACGACTCGACTGCTGGCCGAGTTACCGAAGGCGGCCTACGCCCATCTGGGCACCCACGGCCAGTTCAAGGCCGACCTGTTCGAGCAGGATCGCCAGGCTACCGCGAAGTATCAGGAACGGCTCAGGACCATCGAGGCCAGCGGCGGCCTGCCGGCGCGGACGGGCATCGGGGTGCGCAGTCCGCTGGGTTACGTCGGTCTGGTGCTGGCCGGGGCCAACACGCCTGGGAAGGCTGGCCCAGATGGTGGCGTCCTGAGCGGCGAGGGCATCGCCGGGCTGCAACTGGAGAAGCTGCGCCTGGTGGTGCTGTCGGCCTGCGAGACGGGCCTGGGGGCGAACACGGACACCGAGGGGGTGCGTGGCTTGCAGCGTGCCTTCCACGTCGCCGGCTGTCCGGCCGTGGTGGCGTCGTTGTGGAGCGTCGATGACGAGGCGACGGCGGCGTTGATGAACGCCTTCTGGGAGCGTGTCCTGACGCAGAAGATGGAGCCGGAGCGGGCGTTGCGGGAGGCCCAGTTGCTGGTGCTGCGTCGGCCGGACCTGGTGCCGCTGCTGGCGACGCGCGGCCAGGGCTTCGGCGCGATCGTCCGGATCGATCCGCGGAAGGAACCCGAGCTACCGATGCCGACGGGCGGCGAGAAGCGGAGTCACCCCTATCTGTGGTCGGCGTTCTTCCTGTCCGCCGCCGGCCGGTGAGCATCAGAGCCGCGCACGCAGCGCAGCGGAGTAAGCGGTCGCCGCCCTGCCGGCAAGGCTTTGACCGCTTACTCCGCTCGCCAGAGGCTCGCTGCGTGCGCGGCTCTGTTTGTCCGAGCCGCGCACGCAGCGCAGCGGAGTAAGCGGTCGCCGCCCTGCCGGCAAGGCTTTGACCGCTTACTCCGCTCGCCAGAGGCTCGCTGCGTGCGCGGCTCTGTTTGTCCGAGCCGCGCACGCAGCGCAGCGGAGTAAGCGGTCGCCGCCCTGCCGGCAAGGCTT
>CAYYJM010000138.1:0-16258 GCA_964471755.1 uncultured Alcaligenaceae bacterium | reverse complement strand
GCGCGGGGGGCAGGGGCGGGGTGGTGGGGGGCCGGGATGCCCCTGGCGGCTGAGGAATATCACTGGCGAACGGCCTCTTCCCCCTCACCCCAACCCTCTCTCCCGGAGTACCGGGGGAGAGGGAGCGGCTTCGGGAACAGACCCTGAAACGGAGATCACTGTGCTTTCCTACCGCCTTTCCTGGCTTGCCCTTGTCAGCTTCGCGCTGCTCGGCGCGTCCAACGTCGGCGCGGCCGACCCGATCGGCTGGCGTACCGATGGCACCGGCAGCTATCCGCAGGCGAAGCCACCGCTGGAGTGGTCCGCCGAGAAGAACGTCGTCTGGAAGACGGCGATGCCCGGCATGAGCAACAGCATCCCGGTCCTGCTCGGGCATCGTCTCTTCATCTGCACCGAGCCCTGTACACTGATGTGTCTGCACCGTGACGATGGCCGGATTCTCTGGAAGAAGGAGAACAGCTACGCCGAGCTGGAGATCTCGCCGGCCGATCGTGCCCGGCTGAAGATCGAGCAGGCCGAGACGGAGAAGCTCCGGAAACAGCAGAGCGAGGTGAGCCGGGAACGCGAGGCACTCCGCCGGAAGCTGAAGGCGGAGCCCACGCAGAAAGAGACGATCGAGAAGGAACTCGACGTGCTGAAGAAGCGGCATGAGGCGTTGCAGACGGAGCGCGAGAAGTTGACGCTCGCGGTGCGCTACACCGAGCCCGGTCGTCAGGGCGATGCCGGCTTCTCGACGCCGACGCCGGTCACCAACGGCAAGGAGGTCTTCGTCGCGTTCGGCAACGGCCTGCTCGCCTGCTTCGACCTCGACGGCAATCGCAAGTGGCTGAAGTTGATCGACCATCCGACTTCGCCCTACGCGCACAGCAGTTCGCCCGTCCTGGTAGGCGACAAGGTCATCATCCACTTCAAGGATCTGGTCGCGCTGCGAACGAAGGACGGCTCGGAATGCTGGCGTGTCCAGCGACCGCCGACGCACGGGACGCCGCTGGCCACGCGCATCGGCGGCACCGACGTGGTCGCCACGCCACGCGGCCTGCTCGTCCGCGCCGATGACGGCACGATCCTGGCCGAGGGCCTCGGCGAATGCGGTGCCAATTCACCGCTGCTCCACGACGGTTCTCTCTTCTACGTCCGGACCACCGCCACCGTGGTCCGGCTGCCCGACTCGATCAAGGAGGGCCTCAAACTGAAGCCGGTGTGGAAGGCGAAGCTCAAGGGTTCCGGCTACTGGTTCCCCTCGCCGGTGATCCACGACGGAAAGATCTACGCGCCGAACGATCAGGGCATCCTGACCGTTCTCGACGCCGCGACGGGCGCGATCGTCTACGAGCAGCGGCTCGAACTGGGCGGGACGGGTTACCCGAGCGTGTCCGAGGCAGGCGGTCGGATCTACGTCAGCAGCGACAACGGTACGACCGTCGTGATCCAGCCGGGAAGCGAATACAAGGAACTGGCCCGCAACCAGCTCGACCGCTTCCGCAGTTCGCTCGTCTTCGACGGCAAGCGACTCTACGTCCGAACCTACAAGTACCTCTACTGCATCGGCGAGTGACGAGGGCATGTCATGACAACCCGGTGGTCCCTGGCGGTGGGAATGCTCTTGCTGGCGGCGTCATTCCTCGTCGCCGAATGGTCCCAGATGCAGCGCACCGCCCAGCACGCCGGCGATGCGGCCGATGAGACGCTGAAGTTGCCCTTGGCCCTGGCGACGTGCGTTCGTCTTGACGATGCCGTCACCACATCGCCGGCCGTGGTCGGCGGCAAGGTCTTCGTCGTCGATCAGATGGGCACCGCCTATTGCATCGACCCGCGAGCGAACCGCATCGTCTGGAAGACCGCCCCTGACGGTGAGTACGCCTGCGGGTCGAACACGTCGTCGGTCTGCGTGGTGAAGGGCAGGCTCTATTACGGCACGACGGCGGGCCGGTTCCACATCCTCGACGCCGCCAGCGGCAAGGTGCGGCGCAGCATCGCCGTCGGCTGGCCGATCACCGGTTCGCCGACGGCGGCCAACGATTCGATCTACTTTCAGCATCTCGGGGCGATCGTCCACTGCCTCGACCTTGACGGCAACGAGCGCTGGCGCTGGGACCACTACAAGAGCTACGTCGATCCGAAGACGAACAAGCGGGCGAGTGGCTTCCCCGGCAGTTTCCACGATCCGCACTTCGGCGGCGGCGAGGTGGCCGTGTCCGGCAAGCGCGTCGTCGTCAACCTTGGCTGGGATCTCTTCTGTCTGGAAGACAAGGGCACGTCGGCCGGCCTGCTCTGGTGCCAGCGCGCGCCGCTCGGCAAGGACGCCGGTATCCCGATGGGGCCGGCCATCGCTGGCGACTGGGTCTACTGCGGCTACCCCAGTACCGACCAGTGGGGCAACGTGATTCGCGTCCGGCTCGCCGACGGCACCTTCGACGAGAAGAAGGACTTCCGCGATCACAACTGGGCCGTCTTCGCCACCCCGGCGGTTCGCGGCGAGACGGTCTTCTGGCCTCGACACTATCAGGGCGTGGTCGCCTACGACTTCGCCGCCCGTCGGACGCTCTGGACGGCACGGACCGACAACACGCTCGACCAGACGCGGTTCACGTCGTGCATCACCTCGACTGTCCTGGCGAAGGATCACTGCGTCTTCGGCACCCTGGCGGGCGAACTTTTCGCCGTGCCGCTGACCGCCACGGGCCACTGGCCGGACTTCAAGCCGACTCCGTTCCGCTTCGCGACTCCGTTCGGCAGGCCGATCGCTTCGGCCCCGGCCATCGCCGAGGGGGCCGTCTACTTCGGCTGCGACGATGGCTATCTCTACGGTCTCGCCCCGGACGGCAAGTTGCCGTTGCCGAAGGAGATGCCGGCTCTCCACGAAGTGCGCTCGAAGATCGCCAGCGCGACAGGCAAGCGGTATGGGGCCCCGGTGGCGAGCATGGACCAGGCGAACACGAGCTTCGTGGACGACCCGGATCTGAAGCCGCCCTTCCGCCTGCGCTGGGCGTGCCGACCGTTCGACCTGCGCGTGCAGATGAGTGCCGACGACGAAAGTCTGTACTTCGTTTCCGAGGCCGGCACGATTGGGGCGCTGGAGCAGGCGACCGGCCGGATCCGCTGGCGCCGCCGGCTGAACGGTCCTGTCGATGGCTGGAAGCAACTCCTCCTCGACGGCGACCGCCTCTACATCACCCGCAACGGCCGATCCACGACGCGCAAGCCGGGCGAGGGCGGCTCGGAGTTCCTGGCCGTGGACAAACAGACCGGCACCACGCTCTGGTCGCAGCCGTGGGGGTCGATCCAGGGGACGTGCCGCACATCCCCCGTGAAGGTCGGCGACGTGGTCGCTGGCTTCACTGCGGAAGGCACGCCACCGAAGCCGGTGGCGCGGGCGTTCGATGCCGCGACCGGCAAACCGCTCTGGCGGCACGAATTGCCGAGCGACCTCAAGACGGTCGCCGGCGGGGCCTGCCTGCTGGACGGCGTGATGTACTTCTCGTGCGGCCTGACCTGGGGCAAGGGGGCCGGCTCGACCATCGCAGTCGAGCCGGCCACGGGCAAGGTCCTGTGGACCTCACGGGACTACCACGTCCACGGCTACGGCCGACCCGCCGGCCGGGATGGCCACCTCTACCTTGGCGGGCAGTCCGGCGCGCCCATGTACTGCGTCTCGGCGAAGGATGGTTCGCTGAAATGGCAGGCCGATCGGCTGAGTTATGCGCATCAGCCGGCCCTGAGCGAGGAGTGGTTCGTCGTCCGCGGCTACGGCGGCCACGGCATCCTGCACGACCTGGCCACGGGCAAGCCGATTCGCCGCGATCGGCGTGAGGTCCTGGCCGGCTGTCCGGATCATTCGTGCGCCCCGGTCCTGCTGACAAGCGGCCGTCTTTCGATCGCCGTGAGCAGTAGCGGCCTGTACGTCCGCGACCTGACGACGGGCAAGATCACCTGGCAGAGCCCCGGTTTCGCTCCGCGAGCCTGCACCACGCCAACCGCCACGAACGGCCGGCTCTTCTACAGCCCGAACGTGAACAACATGCTCTACTGTTTCGAGCCGAGCGGTTCTTCCAAATAACGGCTGGCAATCTCCAGCCGTCACGCGCCCGGTTTCTTCTTCCGCGCTCGCCGCGCGGGAGCGGCCGGCAACCGCTCGAAGATCCGCGCCACGGGCAGGCTCAGACCCGGCAGAACGGTGCCGCCGTCGAGCGTGTCGGCCTCGGTCAGCGTCGCCGACGTCTCCGGCGCGGTGTAGACGACCACGACCCGGCGGCGCGGATCGACTTCCCAGACAAGCGTCGTGCCGGCCAGGAAGTACTCCTTTCGCTTGACCTTCATCTCGCCGGGCGTGTTGCTTTCGCTGAGGACCTCAATCGCCAGATCCGGGACCAGATCGGGGATCGGCTCGTCTGGCGGAATCCCACCGGGCAGCTTGTCCCGGCGAACGAACGACACATCCGGCAACCGCACCAGGCCGGCCATCAGCCGCAGCGGGCCATCGCCCGGGGCAAGATCACCGAGATCGTTCGAGTCCAGAAAGTGTCCCAGAAGTCGGATGATCCACCCCGCCAGCCGTGCTTCGCGATATCCCAAGAGTTTCTCCACCAGGGTGCCGGCGACCAGTTCGACCAGCCGCTCCTTCCGGTGTAATTCCCTCAGCAGGTCGGCCTCCGTGGCCGTGCCGGGGGCCGGCTTGAGCAGCAGTCGGTGGGGCGAGATGTCTCCCAGCCGACCGAGTAGATCACCGACCGTTGCGTCTTGCTGTGCGGTGGACATGGCGGTTCCTCGAAAACAAACGAGCGGGCGGATTATCCTCCGCCCGCCTCGAAAAGGCAATCCCGCCGATCAGTTCCCCGTCTCGACCGTGATCGCCAGGACCACCGGAGCGGTGGCGTCTGGTCCCTTGACCAACTCGATCTCCTTGATCGACGCCGTCTTCTTCGGCGTGATCGCCAGGTAGCGAACCTGCTGACCCCGGACGGCGAAAGCAAACTTCGACTCCGGCACGTCCACCTTGCGGATGTAATCGGCGATGTGGACGCCGTTCTTCAACGGGTGGTCCTCCGTGCTGCCATCGGCGTAGTGCAGGCGAACGATCATCGACACGCTCCCCTTCTCAGAGAAAGGAAAGGCCCAGCCGCCGACACCGCCGAGCAGGTGGATCGCCTTCGCCGCCGTGTTGCACGGCACTTTGACCGACTTCGGCATCTTCGGCGGAACCTTGCCGTTTCGCGAATACAGCAGCACCGCGTTCTTGACCCGGTCCCCCTGCGGATCGATCAGCACGAACGGCACGTCGCCGACGGTCTTCGACTTCCAGTCGCTGAAGATGAGCCGTTCGACGTTGTTGTCCTCGTCGTAGAACATGCCGCGCGTCGTGACGACCGTCGCCGCCTTATCCAGTGGCAGCGGCAGGTACTTGCCCTTCTTCGTCAGAAACGCCAGCAGATCGACCAGGCCGTCGTCGCCGAGTTGCTTCTCGAAGCCCTCAGGCATCAGCGAGCGATTCGAGCCGAGCAGTTCCTCGACGTCGGCCCGTTGCAAGGTGATCCGCTTGGCATTGGCATCGACCAGTTCCAGCGACGTTCGCGTCTCCGAGGCGATCAGGCCGTTGAAGACCCGACCATCGGCCATCTGCGCCGTGAAGACGCGGAAGTTGCCCTCGACGCTCCGATTCGGGTCGAGCAGGTGGACGAGAATCTCCTCCTTCGGATGAACGGCGAAGCCGGTCAGGTCCGGGCCGACATTGCCGCCTTCACTGCCATGTCGATGACAGTTCGCACAGTGCTTGACGAACAGTTCCTTGCCATGCTTCGCGTCGCCCTCCTTCTTCAGCAGAGCGAGGCGTTCCTCGATCACCTTCGCCCGGTCGGGACTGGGCAAGGCTCCGCCGCGAGCCAGGACCTTCTTCGCCTGCTCCCGGATGGTCCGATCGGGGTGGTTGCTCAGGGTCTGCTGCTGGTCCAGAGCCAGTTCGCTGATCTGCACCGTGCCCTTGTCGAGAGCGGCGAGCAGGGCCTTCGTCGTGGACGTGCGCGCCAGGAGGGTACGGACCGCCGCCGCTCGCAGACCGGGCGACCAGCCGCGATAGCGTTCGAGGATGACGGCGGAAACGTCGGCGTCGGCGGTCGAACCGAGGACCTCCAGGATACCCTCGGCGACCTTCGGTGCCGTCCGCGGCCCGACCAGTTCCATCAACCGGGTGCGCGTCTCGGGCTTGCTCCCGGCCAGTTCCATGAGCTGACGAGCAGCTGTCAGTCGAGCCGATCCCTCGGCCTTCTCGTCCTCGACGATGCCGAAGAGTGATTTCGCCACCGCGACTCCGTACTGCTCGACCGCCTTGCTGCCCCAGGACGACATCAGGCGGACGAGTCGCCCCTGTCCTTCCAGGGTGAGCTTCGGCATCAGCGCGACGACGGCCTGTTCCTGCTCTTTCGTCAGCGTCGCTTTCGCGGATCGGGGCCAGCCCTTCTCGATCGCGTTCAGCAGAATCAGACGCGTCGCCGGATGCGCCTCGGCGAGTCCGGCCAGAAGCGAGCCGATCGTCTCGACCGGGCCGCCCCGAGCATGATGTTCGGCGACCAGGCCGACAATGCGGAGCGTGCGCGGTTCCAGGGCCTTCGTCTCGGCGACGATGGCCTGGAGGAAGCCGACATCGTGCCGGGCCGCCGCCGCAGTCAGAGCGTCCGGCAGGTGACGATCACCCAGCAGCTCCCCATCCATCGCCAGGGCCTTCAACTCGGACCCGATGCCGGTCTGAGCCGGCATCTCGGCCAGGGCCAGCAGTCGGGCCAGCAGCACCTGTGGATCGCTCTCCTTCTCCTTGAAACTCGCGCGGAGGAGGTTCGCTCCGACCTCGGTTCGCGGCAGCACGAGAAGAGCGTTTCGCCGCACGCCGGCGGAGGGGTGCTTGAGAGCCTGCTTCACCGCCTGGAGCGCCGCGGCATTCTTGCCATCGAGCAGACCCAGGCCGTGCAGCGTCCACAGGGCGTGGATCGCTCCCGGTGTCAAGCCGATGGCATCGACCTCGACGTTGGCCACCTCCTTGATCAGGGCCGGCAGCACGTCCGGTTTGCCGCGCTCGACGAGCAGCCGCTGGGCGTGCAACCGCCAGAGCATGTTGTCGTGACGCAGGGCTGTCACCATCTGTTCTGGTGTACCGAGCGGCGGGAATTCGCTGGTCTTCGCGTCCTTCTTGACAAGGCGATAGATCCGGCCGTGCTTCGTGTCGCGCAGCGGCGTCTCGTAGGCGTTCCCCTTGCCGGTCTTGAATCCGGTCGGCGTCGGGTTGTGCTGGACGATGTAGGCGTACCAGTCGATGAGCCAGACGTTGCCGTCCGGCCCGACCTCGGCGACGGTTGGCGCGGTCCATTCATCCGTGCTGGCGAGCAGGTTCCAGCCATACCGGGCGACGAAATCGGTGCCGACCGGAAGGAGATGGAACGTCGCGGTCAGGTGGCCGGTCGGATCGCTGACGAAGGCGGTGCGGTTCCAGTAGGCACGATCGTACGTCCGGGCCGTGTAGAGGGCGTGGCCGGCCGCCGAGGTGAAGCCGCCGTGCCAGTCCACCTGGCGGACGTTCTCCGTGATCGGGTGGAAGCGGTTGCTCGTGGCGATGTTCGGCAGGACGCCGGCCGACCAGCCGCGAACGGCCTCGTAGTAGCGGTTCGGAATCGGCAGGTAGACGTTGGAGCAACCGTTGGCCGTCGAGCCGAACAGATGCCCTTCCTCGCTGAAACCGAGGCCCCACGAGTTGTTGCTCGTGCTGCGCAGGAACTCCAGGGCCGAGCCGTCCGGCTTGAAGCGGTAGATGCCCTGGCCGAAGCGATGTTCGACTCCGCCGACCCGGCCGCTGAAACCGGAGTAGCCGACGATGCCGTAGATCCAGCCGTCGAGGCCGAAGCGCAGGTTGCTCGGCCCGGCGTGCGTATCGCGCGTGCCCCAACCGGTGAACAGCACGTCGCGCACGTCGGCCTTGTCGTCGCCGTCATTATCCTTGAGGAAGAGCGTCTGCGGCGGAGCATGGACGATGACGCCGCCGCGAGCGAAGCAGAGACTCGTCGGGATGCTCAGCTTGTCGGCGAAGACGGTGAACCTGTCGGCCTTGCCGTCCTTGTCGGTATCCTCGCAGATGACGATGCGATCGTCACCCTTGCCCTGGGTGCGCAACTCGTTCGGGTAGTCCACCGTGACGGTGACCCAAAGGCGACCGCGTTCGTCCCAGGCCAGTGCCAGCGGCTTGCCACCGAGGGCCGGCTCGGCGACGAACAGGCGCGGCTCCAGATCGGCCGGGTACTGCATGTGCGGCAGCGATTTCTCGACCGAAAGCGACAGCGGCATTTTCGTCAGCGGCTCGCCGGATCCGCGACCGCCCGGAGCGTAGAACGGCACCTTGGCCTCGACGTATTCCGGCTTCGGCGCATCGGGACTCGGGCCAGTCAGTTTCGGCGCATCGACATACGGCTCGCACCTCGTCGGATCGTCACCGACGGCCCAGCGGATGCCGCGTTCGACGAGACTCTGAAAGCCGGGATGCGACCAGGTGCGTTCGTCATGGCCCCAGGCGGTGTAGAAGACGCGACCCTTGCCCTGCGTGCGGACCCACGTCCACGGCTCGGATTTGCCCTTCTCGATGCGCTCCTCCAGGACCGTACGGCCCTTCGGATTGTGGTCGGCGTGGACGTACGTCTCATCCCAGCTCGTGAAGGGACCGCAACCATCGAGGATGGGATGCTTCGCGATCCGCTTGACGGTGAACGTGTCCGTCCTGTGGCTGGCGAATTTCGCTCCGACGAGGGCGACGTACTTCGGCGATCCGTTCCAGCAGGCCGAAGCACAGTGAAGTGGGATGAAGCCCTTGCCGCTCTCGACGTAGTCGAGCAGAGCCTTTTCCTGCTCGGGGCTCCACTGCGTGTGGTTGGCGAAGACGATCAGGCCATCGTACTTCGCCAGGGTCTGGGGATTGAGGGCGGCGACGCTGTCGGTGTAGGTGAGATCGATGCCGCGAGTGGCGAGGACGGGGGCCAGTTGTCGGTAGCGTTCCTGCGGTTTGTGATGGCCGTTGTCGCCGAGGAAGAGGATCTTCCGGGCCGACAGCCCGGCCGGCTGCGCGGTATGCAAGGTGCCGAGGGCCAGGAAGCCGCCGAGGAGTACGAGGAACCGTCGCATCAGATTGGCCCTGCCGAAAGAGGGATCGTCATCATGGGCTCGATGGTATCGCGAAAGCGGGCGAGAGGGAAGAGTCGGATTGCGAACCGCTGACACCGCGCCGCTCGCCGAACGACACGCCGACGTCATACAATACGGCTGCTGGACGCGAACGCGATCCCGAAGAGGAGCAGCCATGACCTCGCCACGCGAACTCCCGGCCTGGAACGCCCTGTCGGCCCACCATCAACAGATCCGCGACGTGACCCTGCGAACCCTGTTTCAGCAGGACCCGAAGCGCGGCATCCGTCTCACCGCCGAGGCGTGCGACCTCTTCCTCGATTACTCCAAGAACCGCGTCACCGATGAGACGCTCCGTCTGCTCGTGCAGCTCGCCAGCGAGGCCCGCCTCCGCGAGCGGATCGACGCCATGTTCCGCGGCGACCGGATCAACACGACGGAGAACCGCTCCGTCCTGCACGTCGCCCTGCGAGCGCCGCGCACGCAGAAGATCGTCGTCGATGGCGTGGACGTGGTGGCCGACGTGCATCAGGTTCTCGACCGCATGGCGGCCTTTGCCGATCAGGTGCGTTCCGGAGCGTGGATCGGACACACCGGCAAGCCGATCCGAGCGGTCGTCAACATCGGTATCGGCGGCTCGGACCTCGGCCCGGTCATGGCCTATGAGGCACTCAAGCACTACAGCCAGCGCAACCTGACCTTCCGCTTCGTCTCCAACGTGGACGGCACCGATTTCGCTGAGGCGACGCACGACCTCGACCCGGCCGAGACGCTCTTCATCGTCGCCAGCAAGACCTTCACGACGCTGGAGACGATGACCAATGCCCATACCGCCCGCGAGTGGTGCCTGCACCAGTTGAAGCACCAGGCGGCCATCGCGAAGCACTTCGTCGCCGTCTCGACCAACGAGGCGGAGGTGAAGAAGTTCGGCATCGACCCGGCCAACATGTTCGGCTTCTGGGACTGGGTCGGTGGCCGTTACTCGATGCTGTCCGCGATCGGCCTTTCGACCATGATCGCGATCGGGCCGGCCCACTTCCGGGAGATGCTCGCCGGGGCTCACGCCATGGACGAGCATTACCGCACGACCCCGTTCGAGAAGAACCTGCCAGCGCTGATGGGTCTGCTCGGTCTGTGGTACGCCGACTTCTTCGGAGCCCAGACGGTCGCGGTCCTGCCCTACGATCAGTACCTGAAACGCTTCCCGGCGTACCTTCAGCAGTTGACGATGGAGAGCAACGGCAAGCGTGTCCGCCTCGACGGGGCGGCGGTGGACTACGACACCGGGGCGGTCTACTGGGGCGAGCCCGGCACGAACGGCCAGCACTCGTTCTACCAGCTGATCCACCAGGGAACCCGGCTCATCCCGTGCGACTTCATCGGCTTCTGTCAATCGCTCAATCCGCTGGGCGATCATCACGATCAGCTGATGGCCAACGTCTTCGCCCAGAGCGAGGCCCTGGCCTTTGGCAAGACGCCCGAGGAGGTGCGGGCCGAGGGCGTGCCGGACGCTCTGGTTCCGCACAAGACCTTCCCGGGAAATCGGCCGTCGAACACGATCCTGGCCGAGCGACTGACACCGAGCGTTCTGGGCCAGCTCGTCGCGCTGTACGAACACAGCGTCTTCACTCAGGGCGTGATCTGGGGCATCGATTCGTTCGATCAGTGGGGCGTCGAACTGGGCAAGGTGCTGGCGAAGCGGATCGTGCCGGAACTGCAAGCGGCCGGCGAACTGAAGCACGACAGCTCGACGAATGCGTTGAT
Organism: uncultured Alcaligenaceae bacterium; assembly: GCA_964471755.1. Taxonomy (GTDB): domain Bacteria; phylum Planctomycetota; class Planctomycetia; order Gemmatales; family Gemmataceae; genus CAYYJM01. Next base: position 5,347 of record CAYYJM010000138.1, on the reverse strand, counting down.
CGGACGGTATCGGTCGCGGCGACGATGACCTTTTGGTTTGACTTTCTTCCTGGTCTAACTTTTTTGGACTGCGGCGATTCTTCGCCGCTCTAACTTTCTGACTTTTCTGACTTTCTCACTTGCTGTCGATCAGCAGCCCAGAGCCAGAAAGTTAGAACCGAAGGACGATGAATCATGGCGACTTCGACGCCGCCCCGAAGGCACGGACGCTGGCGTGCATGATGCGAGCGACGAAGCGACACAGGATCTTGCTGCGCGACGACTCGCAGGCACACTCCAGATTCCGGCGAAACCGCTCGTCGCAGTCCGCCTGCGTGGTCGGCGTCTCGTAGCAGCGATCGTGACAGCGGCAGGCCGGCTTGAAGTCCGCCCCGGCGACGCCCTGCGGGAACAGGTAGCGGATCGGCCCCTTCAGGTACGCGGGGCCGCAGGGCCGTTCCTCGTTCAGGTCCCGGCCGGATGGGTCGAGCGCGAACGTCTCGCCGGCCAGGGTGAAGGTCAGAAGTAGTGCGACGGCAGCGATCCGCGACGGCATGGGAGATGACTCGTGGGTTGCAGAACCGGGACACCGGTGATCAAGATCTTCGGCCCGCGACAGCGCCGACCTGCGGTGAAAGTGAGTTCCCCGTTTCGCCCTTCTCGGAGAGCGTGATGATTCGATCGTGGCTGCGGTTCGTGCTGATTGTGCCGCTGGTCGGCTGGCTGTCGCCGACTCTGGAGGCCGGTGACTGGCCGCAGTGGATGGGGCCAACCCGCGACGGCGTCTGGACCGAAACCGGTATCCTGGAAAAGTTCCCCGAAGGCGGTCCGAAGGTTCTCTGGCGGACGCCGATCGCCGGCGGGTTCGCGGGCCCGGCCGTGGTCGGCGAGCGGGTCTTCGTCACCGACTACGTCACCGATGCCGACTGGCGCAAGCTGAGTTCACCGTCGGCCCGGCCGCCGATCCAGGGCAAGGAGCGCGTCCTCTGTCTCGACGCGAAGTCCGGCAAGATCGTCTGGAAGCACGAGTACGATCGGCCGTACGCGATCTCCTATCCGTGCGGTCCGCGCTGCACGCCGGCCGTGGCCGATGGCAAGGTCTACACCCTCGGCGCGGAGGGGAACCTCCTCTGCCTCGACGCGGCGAAGGGCGACGTTCTCTGGTCGAAGGATCTCAAGAAGGAGTATCGAACCGAGACGCCGATCTGGGGCTTCTCCGGTCATCCGCTCGTCGATGGCAAGAAGGTGATCTGTCTGGTCGGTGGCGAGGGGAGCGTCGTCGTCGCGTTCGATCGAGACAGCGGCAAGGAACTCTGGAAGGCGATCTCGGCATCGCAACCGGGCTATTCGCCGCCGACGATCATCGAGGCGGGCGGCACGCGCCAGTTGATCGTCTGGGATGCCGAGAAGATCAACAGCCTCGACCCGGAGACGGGCAAGGTCCACTGGTCGATCCCGCTGGCGGCGAACTACGACATGTCGATCATGGCTCCGCGTCAGAAGGGGGACCATCTCTACGCGGGCGGCATCGGCGGCAAGGGAGCGCTGCTCAAGCTGGGCAAGGATCGACCGACGGCCGAGGTGGCCTGGACGGGCAAGGCGAACCGTGCGCTCTATCCGATCAACAGCACGCCGATCGTCGAGGGCGAGGTGATGTACGGCGTCGATCAGAACGGAGCCCTGCGTGGCGTGCTGTTCGAGACGGGCGAACGTCTCTGGGAGACGTTCGCCCCGGTTGCCGGCGGTGCCCGACCGACGAACAACGGCACGGCCTTTCTCGTCAAGAATGGCACGCACCACTTTCTGTTCAACGAGAAGGGCGAGTTGATCGTGGCGAAGTTGAGCCCGAAGGGATACGAGGAGATCGACCGGGCGAAGATTCTGGAGCCGACGGGAATTTCCTTCCCGCGCGCCGTGGTCTGGAGTCATCCGGCCTTCGCCAATCGGTGCGTCTACGCGCGGAACGACCGGGAGATCGTCTGTGTCTCGCTGGCGAAGTGAGTGAAAGAACGGGTTCGGCGATTGCTCCCTTGCCAGTGAGGCGGGGGAGCGATACGATACCGTTTTGAGCGAAAGTGCCGGAATGGACCTGGAGAAGGGATAATGCCGCATACTAGCAGCGCGAAAAAGCACCAGCGCAAGTCCGAGAAACGCCGTCTGCACAACCGCGCCGTGATCAGGACTCTCAAGACCCAGGTGAAGAAATTCCAGGCCGCCGTCGCCGAGGAGTCGGTGGAGACGGCCCAGGCCGAGTTCAACCTGGCGGCCAAGAAACTCGACAAGGCCGGGGCCAAACGGATCATCCACCCCAACAAGGCCGCCCGCCTCAAGTCGCAGCTGGCCCGCAAACTCCACGCCAAGGCCAAGACCGCCGCGACCACCCCGACCACTCCCCCCACCACCGGTAGCTGATCGCCTTCGTTCGCTCCGGGGCCATATCCGGTCGAGTTCGGCAATCCGAGCCCGACCGGTCTTGTCCTTTCACGAGGCCGCCTCGGCTGGTCTTGCTTCCCGTCCCGCCGCCCGGTAAGAGGGCCGGCGTTACCCGGAACGAAGTCCGTTGCCTCCATCTTCGAGAAAATGTGCCGTCCGCGCAAGCTGGCCGGCTCCGTTTCGTCTATACTGATACCAGACATTCCCGCTCTCGAATTCCCCGGCGAGGAGGAACGAGCCATGCAACATCCCTTCGCGGGCGTACTCCCGGCGACCTCGGCGACTCCATCCGAACCACAACGGCGGACGGTTCTCGCGTTCCTGGCCGGGGCGGCCGGCTGGCTGGGCCTGCACAACGTCGCCCAGGCGCTCATGCAAGCGCCGACCACCTTCGCCTTTGGTGAGGAAGGGGCCATCGCCCCGACCCAGGCCTTCAATGAACAGGGGGCCCCGACGATCGTCCAGGGCGAGCAGGCGACGGCGACCACGACCACGGCAAAGAATGAGGAAGGCGGCTTCACCACCTTCGCGATGAACGAGGAGGCCAACGCCGCTCCGACGACCTTCCGTCAGAACGAGGAGGCCGCCGGCAACTCGACCCGGCAACTGGGCGAGGAAGGCGGTGCCGCCACCATTCCGACGACGACGAAACAGGGCGAGGAAGGCGGTCCATCGACCAACGTCGGCAACGAGGAAGGTGGTCAGGTGCCGCCGACGACGCAGGCCCTGGGCGAAGAGGGCGGTCCCGTTACGACGCAGGCTCTGGGCGAAGAAGGGGGCCCCGTCACGACCCAGGCCCTGGGCGAGGAGGGCGGCCCTGTCACGACCCAGGCCCTGGGCGAAGAGGGAGCCGTGACCACCCAGGCTCTGGGGGAGGAAGGAACGGTCACCACCCAGGGTTTCGGCGAGGAAGGGGCCGTCACCACGCAGGCCTTCGGCGAGGAGGGGGCCGCCACCACGCAGGCTCTGGGCGAAGAGGGGGCCGTGACCACCCAGGCCTTTGGTGAGGAAGGGGCGGTCAGCACCCAGCGTCTGGGCGAAGAGGGGGCCGTGACCACCCAGCGACTGGGCGAGGAAGGGGCCGTCACCACGCAGGCCTTCGGCGAGGAAGGCGGCATCACCACCCAGGCGTTCGGCGAGGAAGGCCGCTGAGAAGACCGACCATCACAAACCGCCGCGTTCGGGAATCTGCCCCGAACGCGGCGGTTTGTTTTCCGTCCGATGTCACATCGAGCGAGACGCGACGGTACTTGCTATCGAAGTGTGAACCGTCCTCTCCCCGATCCTTGCCTCCTGACGGAGATCCTGATCATGCAACATCCCTTCGCCGGTGTGGTGACGTCTGAAGCCGCGTCGCGTCCCGCCACGGAATCCGTTGGCACCGCAGCTCCGGTTCGGCGTCGAACGATCCTCGGCTTCCTGGCCGCCATCGCCGGGATGCTTGGCCTGACCAGCCTGGCCCAGGCCTTCATCCGCATACCGCGGCACCCGACCACGACCCACTTTCACGAATCGGGCAGTTGCCCCACCACGCAGGCCTTCGGCGAGGAGGGCGGTGGGATGACCACGCAGGCCTTCGGTGAAGAAGGCGGCCAGACCACCTTTGCCCTGGGCGAGGAGGGCGGCGGTTCGACGCGAGCCTTCGGCGAAGAGGGTGGACAGACGACCTACGCGATCGGTGAAGAGGGCGGACAGGGCACGACCCAGTTCCACCGGGAAGAGGGCGGCGTCGCCACGACCACGCGCTACTCGGAAGAAGGCGGCTTCGTCACGACGCGAGCTCTGAACGAGGAGGGCGGCCGGGTCACCACGCTCGCCCTCGGTGAGGAAGGCCGCTGATCTGCTACCCTCCCGGTTCTGACTGGTCTGACTTTTATGGACTGCGGGGATCCTTCACCGCTCTGACTTTCTGGCTCTCGACCGCGCAAGCCAGAAAGGAAGAGCGGCAAAGAATTGCCGCAGTCCAAAAAAGTCAGAACGGAGCCGGTCACGCCACGAATTCGACCTGTGTCGGCGTCGAGATGATGCCCGCTCTGTGGCCCTCATCGAGCAGACGCTGCACTGCCTGCCGACCGCGTGGGCCGTAGTCGAGCGTCCACTCGTTGACGTACATGCCGACGAACTGGTCCGCCAACCCCCGGTCCATGTCGCGGGCGTAACTCAGGGCGTAACTCAACGCGTCCTGTCGGTGGTCGAGCGCATACTGGATGCTCTCCTTGATCAGCCGGCTGATCTGTGCGATGACGGCCGGGCCGAGGTCGCGGCGGACGACGTTGCCGCCCAGCGGCAGCGGCAGACCGGTCTTCTCCTGCCACCAGACGCCCAGATCGACGAGCAGGTGCAGACCCTGGTTCTGGAACGTCAGCTGGCCCTCGTGGATGATCAGGCCGGCGTCGAACTTGCCCGCGGCCACGGCCGGGATGATCTCGTCGAACGGCACCACCTCGTAGCGGAACGGCTCGGGGTGGTAGAGCTTTAGAGCCAGGAACGCCGTCGTCAACGTGCCGGGCACGGCGAGAGTCACGTCGCCGAGTTGCTCGCGCGTCAGGGGCCGACGGGTGACGACCATCGGGCCGTACTTGTCGCCCATGCTGCAACCGCTGGGCAGCAGAGCGTACCGGTCGAGGAGCTGGCTGTAGGCGTGGATGCTGACGGCGGTCACTTCCAGCTCGCCACGGAGGGCCCGGCGGTTGAGTGTCTCGATGTCCTGCAACTCGTGACGGAATTGCAGATTGCCCGTGTCGAGTTTGTCGTGGGCCAGGGCGTAGAACATGAAGGCGTCGTCGGGATCGGGGCTGTGGCCCACGGTAATCAGTTGCTTGCTCATGCGTCTCATCCGCGTCGAAGGAACCCCGCCGACGATGGTGCCGGCGAGGCGGATGGAGTAACCCTAGCAAGCAACCGCGAAAGGACGAGGGGGATTAACGAACCACCG
>CAYYJM010000137.1:0-16325 GCA_964471755.1 uncultured Alcaligenaceae bacterium | reverse complement strand
AGGCGATGGTCGCCGCCGCTCGCAAACACAAGCGCGTGGTCCAGGTCGGCACCCAGCGACGCAGCACGCCGCACCTGATCGAGGCGAAGGAGAAGATCGTCCGTCAGGGCAAGCTCGGCAAGGTCGGCCATGTCGAGGTCTACTGTTACTACCACATGCGGAATGGCGACAATCCGCCGGTGACGAAGCCGCCGGAGTTCTTCGACTACGACCTGTGGACCGGCCCGGCTCCGCTGCGGCAGTACGACGCGCCGCTGTACAAGGATCTGGGAGCGAACCTGCCGCATCGCCGCTGGTGGCGGACGTTCATGGAGTACGGCAACGGCATCGTCGGCGACATGTGCATTCACATGCTCGATCTGGTTCGCTGGCAGCTCGATCTCGGCTGGCCGAAGCGGGTCAGCTCGTCGGGTGGCATCTACGTTCAGAAGGCGGCCCGGTCGAACATCAGCGACACGCAGTCGGCAACGTTCACGTTCCCGGACTTCGACGTGGTCTGGCAGCATCGCACCTGGGGCGCTCCGGTCGATCCGGATTATCCCTGGGGCGCGACGATCTACGGCGACCGGGGCACGCTCAAGCTGAGCGTCCACAAGTGGGAGTTCTTCCCCTTCGGCAAGAAGGAGCCGAGCGAGAGTGGCACGCCGCTTGTCGAGGAGGACAGGTTCCCCTCGGATAAGACCGAGAAGGACCTCGAACGTCACGTCGCGTCGGCGATCCGGGTTCACATGCTCGACTGGCTCAAGGCGATCGGCGAGCGAGGCAAGCCGATCGCGGACATCGAGCAGGGGCACGCCTCGACGGCGAGTTGCATCCTGGCGAACCTGTCGATGCAGCTGGGCCGATCGCTGACGTGGGACAGGGAGAAGGGCCAGGTCGTCGGCGACGCGGAGGCGAACCAGCTCTTGCGGCGGCCGTACCGCGCTCCATGGGAGCATCCGGAGCCGGACAGGGTGTAACACGAGGGAACCACCCGAGCCGCTGGCGAATCCTCTCCCGCTGCGAGGCCGTCTCTTGAAGAGACGGCCTCGCCCTGTGGGACCATCCTGCCCCAACGCCGAGCCCTGTCGGTTACGTCCGGGGAGTACCCGCGAGATCACTGCGGCCGAGGCCGGGCGACGCCAGCGGTCTTGAGGGCCGCCAGACGTGGCTTGATATCCGGGTGATTGGGATAGACCTGGTCGGCTCGCTCGTACAGAACCAGAGCCCGGCCGGGAAGGTGTTCGTACTCGAACAGCGAGGCCAGCTCGACCAGGGCCCGGCGATCGTAGGGATCGATCTCCAGCGCCTGCTGAAAGCGAGCGTGGGCACGCGGCAAATCGCCGGCCTGGCGCAGCAGCCAGCCGTGTTCGGCGTAGGCGGACGCGCAGCGCGGCGACCGGGCGAGCCAGTCCTCGACCATGCGCTGGGCGTCGGCCGTGCGGTTCTGCCTGACGAGCATCTGCGTCAGAGCGTGCCGGCATTCGGGATGGTCCGGAGCGCGGAACAGACAGTCATGATAGACCTTCTCGGCCCGAACCAGATTGCCGCTCTTCTCATGGCACTGGCCCAGGTTGTAGAACAGGTTCGGTTCGCCGGGCGACTTTGCCAGGGCTGCCTCGAACAACTCGCGGGCGTCCTTGTATCGGCCGGTGCGATACAGGCGCACGCCGTCGTCCGTCATCGCGAGCGTCTCACGCTCGATCGATGAGGCGCACGCGCTGACGGGCAGCACGATCAGGCCCAGCACCAGCAGTCGCACCATCCGTGGCCTCCCGCCGAGGATTGCCCACCGGGCCGTATACCGAACCGAGCGTGCCGAGGGAAGACGAACCGGAAACCTGTCTGGTCCGTCCGGGTTATATCCTGACAGAACGACCTCGATGATCTCCCGGAGACTGGCGAACATGTACTGGCGAGCGCTGATCCTGACCCTGACCGTGATCCTTCCCCTGCCGGCGGCCGAGCCGGCGAAGATGTACGAGGTGGAGACGAAGAAGGACGTCGCCTACCGCGACGGCGACGGGGCCGACCCGGTTCGGCACAAGCTCGACCTCTACCTGCCGAAGGACTGCAAGGATTATCCGGTCCTGTTCTTCATCCACGGCGGAGCCTGGTCGGTGGGCAGCAAGAACGACTTCGGCCTCTACGCCGGCCTGGGCAAAGCCCTGGCGAAGCAGGGCATCGGCATGGTGTCGATCAACTACCGGCTCAGTCCGAAAGTGCAGCATCCGGCCCACATCGAGGACGTGGCCGCCGCGTTCGCCTGGGTGCATGCCCACATCGGCGCGTACGGGGCGAACCCGGACCGGATGTTCGTCTGCGGTCATTCCGCCGGCGGCCATCTGTGCGCACTCCTGGCCAGCGACGACAGCTACCTGAAGAAGCAGGGCCTGGATGGCAAGGCGATCAAGGGGGCGATCCCGGTCAGCGGCGTGTTCTACATCGGGCCGGGAATCCTGAAGAACGTCTTCGGCACCGATGCCGAGGTGCGGAAGCTGGCCCAGCCGGCCGAGCATGTGAAAGCGGGCCTGCCGCCGTTCCTGATCCTCTACGCCGACCGCGACCTGCCCGGCGGCGATGGCAAACAGGCCGAGCGGTTCTGTGCCCGACTCAGGGACAAGGGCGTCGAGGCGACCTCCCGCGAATTCAAGGACAGCGACCACATCCGCATCATGCTGAGCGTTTGTAATCCCAAGGACGATGTCTTCGCCGCCGTGCGTGACTTCATCGTGCGACACGCCAGGTAGAATGGTCCGGAGGGCCACCGAACCATGAACCTCGACGCCCCGACCCGCGCGCGTCTACCGGCCGACGCCCTCGTCAGCCTTGCCGATCAGCGGGCCCGTCCGGATCTCGAAGTCCTCCGCGACGGCGACATCCTCTGGCTGCGCTGGCGGCTCGACGGTACGGCGATCGTGCTGCGTCTGCTGCCGCTGCCGGGCGTCGAGTTGTTCGAGACACGCGACGGCCAGTGGTTCCCGGCCGGCCGACTGCTCCCGGTCGCTGGCGTCCCGGACGACAACCGTCCCGGCTGGCGGCATCTGTCGGCCCTCCTCTTTCCCGCCCGGATCGAGCCGCATCGCGAGGTCGAGTCGGCCTGGAATGCCACGCCGCTGTCACTGGTGCCAGGCCCGACGCCTCGACCGGCCACGGCCCTGCGAGCCGACCTCGACGTGGTCCTCGCCTGGGCGAACACCGCAACCAGCGCCGACCTCGCCCGGCAGCGTGCCGTCTGGACCACGACGGAGATCCTGCTCGTCGGCGACGCTCTGCCGGCTCTCGTGCCGGCGTGCCGCTACCACGGTCAACGCGTGCTGCTGCCTCTGGGGTACGTGACGAGCCCGGCCCTGACCGAGACAGCCCTGATCGAGATCCACCGTCTTCGGCCCGGCGAGATCGCCCTGCTCCGTGATGACGGCGTCGAGATCGTGGAGGAAGGCCGGTTTGCTCCGCTCACCCGCGCCGCGCTGCGCCGCGCCGCGCTCCAGCGATCGGGGGTCTGATGCGCCACGTCGATGCCTATCTCTGCATCCCGGCCGAGGTCGGCCGGGTACTCGACGGGCTGGTCTGGTCGCTCGATGGCGAGGCCCTCAAGCGTGGCGACGGCACCACCTTCGCCCTGATCGAGGAAATGCTCGTGTTCCTCGAAGGCTTCGCGCTGGGCCGACCGCTCGTGCCGTTCGGCTATCTGCTCCTGACGCTCGGACTGATCCGCGGTCGCTGGGGCCCACGGCCGGGAGCGAGCCCGACGATGGACCGCCTCCGCGAGGCGTTCCAGACGACCGGCCGGAGCGAACGCAACGCCGGAGCCTTCTTCGCCCACCTGCTCGACGATCTGCCGGTCGCCATCGAACCGCCATCGGTCACCGAGGTCTGGCGGCGGGCCGTTCTCAACGCCAATGATCCGCTCCGCCTGACGACCCAGGGCCGGCTCGTCCCCGAACTGGTCGTCACCCCTGAGAAGTTTCTCCTTCAGATCGAGCAAAAGCTCGCCGGCTTCTCGCGCGACGACCTGGAAGCCTGGCTGAAGACGGGCGTCGGTCCGGTGCGGACGGCGGCGCAACAACTCGTCGAGGCGCTCCAGAGTCGGGCGGCCTGCTCGCTGGAGGGCCTGCTCGGCGACCTGGCCGAACGGCAACGTCTCGCGGGAGCCCTGCCGCTGATCGAGCAACTGAGCGCCGCCCTGACCCTGCCGCCACGCAAGCTGATCGACCCGGAATTTCCCCTGGGCGGCTACGCCGACGTGACGACGCACGGCCGACTGGACCAACTCCTCCTGAGCCAGTTCGCCCTCGACGAACTGGAACTCCTGCGTCGCCTCGCCGAGCGTGAACTGCTCTACTACCGTCGTGAGGAACCGCGGGCCGAGGTGCGCGAGGAATTCGTTGTCGTTCTCGACCAGGGCGTGCGGACCTGGGGTGAACCTCGCCTGGTGCTGCTCGCCGCGACGTTCGTCCTGGCTCGGATCGCCGAGCAGCGTCAGCAGCCGTTCCGCATCGCGACGACCGGCCGGGCTGGCGAACCGTGGTCACCCCACGAGATTCCGCCGGAGGAACTCGCCCGCCGGCTCGAGGTCGCCGATCTGTCACCGCATCCGGGCCTGACCCTGGAACGCGTTCTGGAGGAAGCTCCGACTCAGCCGCGCGATGTCGTCCTCCTGACGCATTCCCGGACGCTGGACGAACCGGACGTCCAGGCGGCGGCCCTGCGCGTCCAGGCTGGCGTGCGTCTCTTCGCCCTGGGCGTCGATCGTGAGGGGCACGCCGGCCTGGGCGAGTTCCAGCATGGCCGCTGCGTCCCGGTGCGGTCGTTCCGCATCGACCTCGACGCGCGCCGCCCAGGCGAGCCCCCGGCGAAAGCCGGGGGAGACTTCCCAGGCTGGAACCCCTGGACCGGAGCCATCGAGCCGAACCCGTGCCTGTTCTTCATCAACCCCGGCCCCGGCAATCCGAGCCGAATCGCCTTCGACGCTGGCGAGACGCATCTTCTCCTGGCCCTCGCCGACGGGATGCTGATGCTCGTACCGCTGCACGGCCGGGCGGAGATGCTGCCGCGTTCCCAGGTCGGCAGCTGGATCCTGCGACGTGTCGAATGGGTGCAGGGAATCCCAGGCGGTTTCCTGGTCGGCGGCGCGAGTGAGGACGGCTCGGTGGTCGTCGCGCAGTACGATCTCGGGGCCCGCAAGGTGGACGCCTGGCTGCTCGGGGCGGCTGCCCCGGCTGCCGGCTGGCTCTACCTGCCCCGGTTGGGATGCTTCGTGTGGCAGACTCCACATCGGTCGCATGCCGTCGATTTGCAGACGGGCGAACAACGCCTTCAGTCAGGCGGTCTGACCCGTCCTGTCGATGATAGCCGAGCGTCAGCCGCCTTGCTGGAGGCGACCCAGATCGATCATCCGCCCGGCTGGCTTCGCGTCGTCAGTGGGACGCACGGCATTCACGGCGACGGAATCCATCTCGACGTGCTGACGGGCGACCTCACGATTCATCACGATGATGGCAAGGAGTGGACGTTTCAGCCGTTGGAGGACGGCGAGCCAGCCCTGCGCGGTGGTATCCTGTGCGAAGCCCGACTTCGTGGCGACATTCTCGCTCTGGAGGCAGAGTTGCCAGCCCGGGATCGCTCGGGCCGATGCCACTGTCTCCTCGTCTACCAGGTGCCAGCGGGACGCCTGCGGCAACGCCTGTCCAGTCCGCGCTACACCCCATACTCGCAAGCGTGGGCCCTGTCCGACGAGGGCAACCTCATCGCCTGCGAAACCGGCCATGCTCAGGTCGAGATCCGCTCGACTCGTCCCGGCGGGACTCGCAAGCAGGTGACGCCCCGTTCGCGTTTCGATGGTGACGTGCATGTCGCACTGGGTGACTACTGGCTGTCCATCCATGTGAGCGGGCACCAGCACCTGCTATCCTGGCGTGGAGAATCGCTGACGGCCGAGGTGTGGCATACAGCGCGAGGCGAGAGCGAACTCAGGGGTCTGCTAGCCCGACTCGCGGCCCTCGGATTAACGCCGAAGCCGATCGCGGCCACTTCAGGCCCACCTGCCTTCCTTGGGGCCGATGCGGATCGGTATCGTGTCGTCCTGGTCGGCCGACTTGTCGCGGCCCAGGACACGCTCGGAGTCGTATCCCTGCTCGCCATCGATGGCCGGTTCCTGGCCCAGGTGTACTCTCGCGGTGATAAGATCGCCGTCGCCTCGCCGCAGGGCGACGCCTTCGGCCACCCCGCCTTGCTGGGCCGACCGGCCACAGTCGATGCCGCTCGTGTCCTGGCGACGCTGCTCCGCTCCGCCGAGCAAGAGGTTTCGGAGATCCGCTCATGAACGTGCCCTTTCGTCTCCGCCGTCTCGATGCCGCCCTGTCAGCGACGGGCCTGCTCCTGCCCGTGCGGGACACCGCCGTCGTCCTCGAAGTCGTCGCCGCGATCGGCGAGCCGCTGCCGGAGATTTACGCCATTCCGGACGGCTTTCTGTTCCGCCGGAGCGAACCGATCGCAGCCCACCCGCCGGAGACGCTCCGGTTGCGCGAGCGGGCACCGCACCTTTTCCTGCCGATTGACGCCGAGCTGTCACCTGGCTTGCTCGACGACGAGGCCCACGCCCTGACACGCGAACAGGGCCTGATCTTCCTGCCGGGTGAGTGCGTGCTGGGCTACGATCGGACCGAGCGTATCTCCCTGGCCGATCTGGTTGCCTTGCCGGTCGTGCGGCGCGACACCTGGCGTGGACTGCCGGAAGGGTCGCGTCTGGTCGAGCGCATTCGCGTCGTCCTTGATGAACGGCCCCGGCCGACGGTCGAGATGATTCTCCAGGAGGCGGCCGGCGACGTCGGCAGCGAGGAGACGCGACCGCCGGAGGCACCGACGACCACGCAGGCCGTGACCGGCAACGTGCAGGCGGGCCTGGGCCGTTTCTTCGTCTGGCTCGGCGGTCTGTTCCGCTGGCGCTGGCTGGCCCAGCAGGGAGCGAACCTCCTCGATCGGGCGATGCAGAACAACCCCCGCTCGGCGGAGGACATTCTCGGTCGGCAGGAGGCGGCTCTACGCGACCTGCTGCGTCAGTTCCGCGAGGGGAACCGGGACGAGGCGCTGCGGCGTGCGCTGCCCATCGGTGGGTCGCCCCATCGCGGCAGCACGGTGGCCGACTCGGCCGACCTGCCGACGCACAACCTGCGATTCGCGCTGGGCGAGCTGCTCGGTTCGGGCGGAGGCGGGGCGGCGCGAATGTGGCTCACGCCGGACCAACTCGCCGCCCAACTGGCCGAGGAGTACCGCCGGGCCGCGCGCGAGGCCGCGGCTGCGGGTGACTACCGTCGGGCGGCGTTCATCCACGCGAAGCTGCTCGGCGACTTCCGCCTCGCCGCCGACCTGCTCGCTCGCGGCGGCTATCACCAGGAGGCGGCCACGCTCTACCTGGAGCGTGTCGGCGATGAACTGGCGGCCGCTGCGTGCTTCGAGGCGGCCGGTGACATCGATCAGGCAGTGCGGCTTTTTCACAAGAACGCCGCCCACGTCGAGGCCGGCGACGTTCTCCGCCGGGCGGGCGACGAGGACGCCGCCCTGGAGGAGTATCGCCGCGCGGCCGAGTGGCTCGTCGAGAAAGGTCGGATGCACCAGGCCGGCGATCTGTTCCACGACCACGTTCACAGGCCCGATCTGGCCGCCGACTATTACGAGGCCGGCTGGCGGCAACGATCTCCGGCCAGCGCCACACACTGCGTCCTGCGTCTGCTCGATCTGCGCGCGGCGACGAACGACCGCGCGGCCCTGCTCGCCCTGGCCCGCGAGGCGGCGGACTACTACGAGCGGTCCGGGGCCGAGAGCGAGGCCGTGCAGGTGTTCAACCGTCTGGTGCGACTCGGCGAGCAGACGCTGCCGGCCGAGCAGCGTGAGGAGCTGCGCGACCGGGCCCTGATCGGCCTGGCCGGGCGTCTGCGTCAGCACGCGGCGGCGGATCGCAAACCGGGCGGCACCGTGGCGACGCTCCTGGGCCGCGAAGGCGTCTGGTCGGCCGGTGTGGTCGCAGACGCCGAGGTCGCCCTGCGGGGTGAGATCCGCAAGCAGCCTGGGCCGACGCCGACGCCGGCTCGTACCGGATTCACGATCGTCTCACTGGGACATCAGGGTGTCACCGCCGTCGCGGGCACGGCCAGCGGCGAGGCCCTCTTCGTCGGTTTCGAGGATGGCCACATCGTCCGCTTCCGACCGGCGACCGCGATGGTGCAAGAAATCGAACGGCCGGTGCATGATGCACCGATCGATTCACTCGGCTCCGATCCGTCGGGGTTGCGGCTGCTCGTCCTGGCTGGCAAGCGGCTCGAATCGCATGGCCAGAAGATCAGCGGTCGGCTGGCGATGGAACACTGGCGGGAGGTGGTCGAGCAGGAGGACGGAATCGGCTGGCTGTCGCACCTGATCGGATACGAGGGAGACTGGATCGCCGTCCTCTGGGGCCCCGAGCGCGGCGACTATTGCTGCGAGAATCTGGAAGCGACACCGTGGGACATCGGCACCGCGGGCCCGACGACGGCGGCGGTTCTGGTTCCGGATCCGGGCCGTCGGCCGCTGGTTCTCCGCTTCAGTTTCGACCAGGTCGAGGGCTTCCACCTGCTCGCTGGCCCATCGGAACCGATCGCGATCGAACATGGTGCCCGGGTGCCGCCGCCGGCCGGCCGGGTCGGCCCGCTCGACGCCCGCACCTACCCACAGGAGGACGGCCCGCCGCTGATCGCCGTCGTCGGCCGGGACGAGGCGGGGCATGTCTGGCTCATTCATCTGACCTGGACCGGCGATCGGCTGGCCTCACGGAGTTGCTGGTACACGGCGAAGGAGGGCTACCTTGCCGAGTGCCTGCTCGACCGGGAGCAGGTGGCGGCCGTCCGGCGTGACGGCGTCGTCTGGCTGCGGCCTGAACAGCAGCGTCTGGAGCCGTGGGCCAACTCGCCTGCGTCGCTGGAGGACGCCGTCGCCGTCTGGCCCGGCTGGCAAGGGCACGAGGTGATCGTCGTCCGCAGTCGGGGCGACGTGGTTCGGGTGCCGCGACCGCGTTGAACCGGCCGGCGAAGCAAACGCGAACTGACTGGTTGCAACCCGGCTTCGGGGCGTCTACACTGCACGCCGTACCGTTCGCCAACCCCGCACAAGGAGCGACTCTCATGGCACGGCGGATTTCTCGACGCAAGTTTGTCCAGTCGGCGGCCCTGGCCGGGGCCGGCTTCTGGCTCGGCACGTCCACCTCGCTGGCCCAGGCCCAGCGCGAAAAGGCCGACCCGATGCAGCGGCTCAACATCGCCAGCATCGGCGTCGGCGGCAAGGGCTCCAGCGACACGGATCAGGCCGCCCAGGTCGGCAACCTGATCGCCATCTGCGACGTGGACAGCGACTTCCTCAACGCCAAGGGCAACAAGCACACCAAGGCCCAGAAGTTCACCGACTTCCGCGAAATGCTCAGCAAGCTCGAGAAGGAGATCGACGCCGTCACCGTCTCGACGCCGGATCACACGCACGCCCCGGCCAGCATCATGGCCATGAAGATGCGCAAGGCGGTCTACTGTCAGAAGCCGCTGACGCACACGGTCTACGAAGCGCGTCAGATGCGTGAGATCGCCGACAAGATGGGCGTGGCCACCCAGATGGGCAACCAGGGCACGGCCGAGAACGGTCTGCGCGAGGCGGTCGAACTGATCCAGAGCGGCGCTCTGGGCAAGGTGACCGAGGTCCACGTCTGGACCAACCGGCCCGTCTGGCCGCAGGCTCCCCAGGTGATGAAGCGGCCCGATCCGGTGCCGGTGCCGAAGTACCTCGCCTGGGATGTCTGGCTCGGCCCCGCGCCGTTCCGGCCCTATGCCCACGGCCCGAGCAAGGGGAGGCGTGGCCTGTACCACGACTTCAACTGGCGTGGCTGGTGGGACTTCGGCACGGGCGCTCTGGGCGACATGGCCTGCCACACGGCGAACATGGCCTTCATGGCCCTGAAGCTCGGCTACCCGACCAGTGTCATCGGCGACTGTGGCGATCTGAATCCCGAGACGTATCCGTCGTGGGCTCGCGTCGTCTTCCAGTTCCCGGCACGCGGCGACATGGCTCCGGTGACGTTCACCTGGTACGAGGGCAAGAAGAACGGCGTCCTCGTTCATCCGCCGGAAGAGCTGCGGAAGAAGGTTCTCAAGGAGGGCGAGAAGCTCGCCTCCAGCGGCTCGATCCTCGTCGGCGAGAAGGGCATCCTCTACTCGCCCAACGACTACGGTGCGGCGTACAAGCTGTTCATGAACAAGGGCTTCGAGGATGTCAAGAAGCCGAAGCCGACCCTGGCCCGCAACGGCCGGGGCGACCTGGGCATGAAGCAGGAGTGGGTCGAGGCGATCAAGGGCGGTCCCAAGCCGTTCTCGAACTTCGACTACGCCGCCATGCTGACCGAGACGATCCTGCTCGGCAACGTCGCCATCAAGCGGATGGGCAACAAGCTGATGTGGGACGGCCCGAATCTGAAGTTCACCAACGACGCCGAGGCGACCAAGTTGCTCCGGACCGAGTACCGCGACGGCTGGAAGCTGTAAGCGGTCCCTCAGCCCATCCGTAACGAGCGAGTCAGCATCGCCGCCGTCGGCACCGGACCACCGATGGGCACGGCGGCGATGCCGACGTTTCGCCGAAACGTGCGATAGGCGTAATGCACGACGTGGAACACGCCTGATGGCCAGGTCAACACCTCGTCGAGTTCCACTTCCCGCTCGACTCCCAGCAACGGCTCCGGCAGGGCCTGGTCGTTCTGAAAGACCATCCCCACGGACACATGGGGCCAGAAATCGAGGTGCTTCAGCAGGCAGGTCGGATCGAACTTCCGAGCCTGTGCCAGGCCCTGGCGAATCGTGTAGAACTCGGCCATCGCCTCGGCAAAGGCCGGATCGATGCTCGGCGAATACGCGATCAGGTGGCCCTGCGCCGTCAACTTCAACTGCGTCACGCGCGGGGTGATCGTCGTCACGGAGTGGTCCGCCAGGACGCGGTTCAGCGACGCGCACACCTCATGGACGAACTCGTCGAATCCAGCGGGCAGCTGTTCCTCGGAGCCGGCCGGTGCCGACTGCGAGAGCGGGCCACCCCAGCGCGGCCCGGTTCGCTTCAACGAGCAAAGCGTGTAGTGCCACTGCGGTGCGGGATTCAGGTGGAAGTTGACGCCGCGACTCGTCTCGTCGAGTGGTCGGCCGGTCTGCTGAAGGAGCCGGGTGGCGGCACGCGACAGCACCATCCGGGCATTGTCCGCCCAGGCTTTCTCGCGCGTCTTCTGATCCTTCCCTTCGGGCCGAGGCCGACAGACCGCGAGGGTAGCGCCGTGTCCGGGCGGATTGGCCCAGGCCGACCGCCACAGGGACAGAGCGTCGGAGGCGAAGTACTCGAACGCCTCGGCTCCACGCTGGTAGGGCAGCGACAGACTGTAGCCGCGCCGGATGCCGGCCAGGTGGGTCGAGTGGGTGACGTGGGCCTCGCTGTGGGCCGAGCGCGTGTGCGGAGCCAGGTCGATGCCACGCATCGAGTAGCGGTAGGGGCCATCGTAGACCAGCGGGACACAGCGTTCGTGCATCGCCTCAGTCAGGGCCTGGACGTACGCGGCCAGGCCAACCTCTCGCGTGCCCTGCCGAAGCAGCGGCCGCTCGCGTCCCTCGGCGTGCGGGCCGTTCGGATTGAGGAACAGCAGGCCCATGCGGCGATGCGATTCCGCGCCGAGCCAGTCGGCCAGTTCCTGCTGATCGGCCGCGCTGAACTGGGCCAGCGTGTTGCCCATCAGGAGGAGCGAGTGCCGAGCCTCGCCGTGGCTGGAACAGAGCAGCGGCGAGCCGACCACCTGTTCATTCGGCCAGCGCAGGATCGGGCAGGTGTGACCGCGAAAGGCGGCTCCCGTCAGCCACTGACGAAGGCGGTCGATGGTCTGAGCCAGTCCCTCGCCGAGGTCCGCCGGGTAGTTGATCCAGCCCTCACCGGCCAGGTCCGAGGGCAGCGTGAGATCGCTCCCCTGCGGTCGAAGAAAGACCGTCCGGGCCCGACCCAGTGCGCCGATGAACAGGCCGATCTCGAAGACGACGTTATCACGTGGCACGCTCTCCGTCCGGCTGTCGAAGCGGCCTCGGCTCAGCTGGTCGTCCGCCGACGCGACCAGGATGGCGGCGTCCACACGCGGCATCTGATCGAGCAGGCTCGCCAGGTTCGCTCCGGTCGGGCCGAAGACCTCCCGGTTCGTCCAGAGAATCGGGACCGCGAAGTCTCCGATCCGGTCGGCGATCGCCGGAGCGTAGACCAGTCCGGGGGAGGAAGAACCGACAAACACGCGCGGCAAGGAGGACATGGCGTTTCCCCAGAAGATGCGTTCGTAACTCACCCGGAACTACGCACGAGAGGAGTAGAAATTGTAGCTCGTGAGGCGATTTTTCCCAGAAATCGCCTCGCGAACGAGAAACCGCTACCTTACCCCTGGAGCGGTGTTTACAGGGAACGTCATTCCCCTTCCTCCGAGGCGAGGTATCCTGTGATGATGACCCGGATCGCACTGGCTGGTTTTCTGGCTCTCACCGTCGGCTTCGGCGCGATGGCGCAGGACAAAAAGGAGCCCCCTCAGGCGGAGCCCCGCAAGGGGACGGTCACCGGCGTGGTCACGGCCCGGGGCGACAACTGGATCGAGGGCAAGGCCGACGGTGAGGCGAAGGGCCGACGCTATGTGCCGCACTGGCGCGGCGGGGCTCCCGCAGCGGGCGGTGGTCCCGACAAGACCATGCTGGCCACGATCCAGGCCACACCACTGAAGAGCCGGGTAAAGATCGAGTGGGAATTCGAGGAACGCGCCCGTGTCGTCAAGATCGAAGTCCTCAAAAAGCCCGACGAGAAGAAGTAGCGAGCCGGAGTGTCCATCATGAATCGCATCGTCACCGCCCTCGTTCTGCTGGTCCTGCCAGCAGTCGCCGCTGCCCAGCCGAAACGGCCCGACGCGGCTCGCTTCGGCTGGTACACCGACTACGGCCGGGGCCTGGCCGAGGCGAAGCGGACGGGCAAACCGATCTTCCTCGTCTTTCGCTGCGAGCCGTGACTGGACTGCACCCACATCGACGAGCAGGTTGTTCGTCTCCATCCGGATATCGCCCCGGTCGCCAACAAGTTCGTGCGGATTCGCCTGGTCAAGATCGAGGGCGCGGACCTGCGACGGTTCGAGTTCGATCACGACCTGACCTGGTTCGTCTTCTTCCTCAACGCCGACCAGACCATCTACGGCCGCTATGGCGGTCGGGATGCGACCGATCCCGAGGCACGGATTTCGACCAAAGGTCTGCGCCACGCGATGGATCGTACCCTGGAGACGCACCGGACGCCACCGGCACCCCAACCACTGGCAGGGCCAGCCTTTCGGGCGGAAGATTACCAGGCCGCGAAACGACATCGAGGGTGCATCCACTGCCACAACGTCAACGAGTTCCGGCGAGCCGACCTGAAGGCGGCCGGGAAGTGGGACCGGGATAGCCTCTGGGTCTATCCGCTGCCGGAGAACGTCGGCATCACGCTCGACAACGACGCCGGCGACCGCGTCACGAGCGTGGCGTCCGGGTCGGCTGCGGCACGGGCGGGACTCCAGGCCGGCGACCTGCTGGTGAAGCTGAACGGCTACCCGATCGCATCGTTTGGCGATGCCAGCTACGCCCTGCACAAGGCCCCGGCAAAGGGTACGATCGCCGTCACCTGGCGACGCGACGGCAAGGAACGGTCTGCCGGCCTGGAGGTGGTCGAGGGCTGGCGCAGGACGAATCTGACCTGGCGGCCGTCCCTGCTCGATCTGCTCCCCTCGGTGCCGTTCAGCGGCGACGATCTGACCGCCACCGAGAAGCAGACCCTGGGCCTGTCAGCGAAACGCGCCGCCTTCAAGCAGGACGAACGAGTGCAGGCCACCCTCAAGGCCTCCGGCGTGATGGGCGGCGACATCGTGATCGGGTTCAACGGCCAGCCGATCGAAGGGACGATCGATGACCTGCTGGGCTTCGTGAGGCGAAACTATCTGGTCGGCGACGACCTGATCATCAATATCGTCCGGGCGGGCAAGCGCCTGGACGTGAAACATCGACTCCGATGAGCTTTCTGCCAGGCTCCAGAGTGAACAATCCGGGGCGGAGACGTGTCCTGAGAGAGACGGTGAGGAATGCTTGCCCCAGGTGTCCGGGCGCAGAGGGCCCCTGGCGAGGACCTGACCGAATTCGTGAGGCCGATCGTTTATTTATTGGCCGACGGGGGGCCCGTGCGTAGAATACACGGGCGGAAGCGTCGGTGCAACCCTGCGCCAGTGTTTCCCCCGCGACCGGGAGGTGTCGGGGGCCACCGGTTCTGGACGGATGGCAATCGCAGAACGGGTGAAGAAGACAGAACCCCTCCCGGATCTGGGCCGGAATAATCAGGATAGCCAAGCGGGTTTCCGCCTCGGGGGAGGCGGTTGAGTGCTTCCTACCCACCGCTTCAAGCACTTACGGTAACTACAACCAACCGTCAGCCCTCCCACTGACGGGGAAGTGATTTTGCCCTCGCGGGTGTCGCCGAGGCACTCGTGGATGCCGTCACCTGAGGCGGCCATTCCGACGTGGGCACCAGGACAGAGTACAGGATCGTGGAGCCATGAAACGGAGCAACAAGCGCAGCGCCGCGGTGCTGTCAGACAACCAGGTTGAACCCCGCGCCGACCTCACCCCGGAAGCCCGCGGCGAGGAGACGGAGACGCTCCATCGCGATCCGTGGGACGAGGCCTCCGGTGACGGTTTCAGCGACGAGTTCGACGAGAACGCGGCGCTGGCCGAGGACGCCGAGGAAGAAGCGCCGCCCGAGGACGATGGCAGCGCCCCCGACGACGCCCTGGGGGTCTACCTGCGTCAGATGGGAGCCATTCCCCTGCTCAACCGCGAGCAGGAGTTGGCCCTGGCCGAGCGCCTGGAAGTGCGTCGCACCCGCTTCCGCCAGGCCTGCATGTGCAGCTGGCGGACGCTCGCCAACATCGTCGATACCTTCGAGCGGATCGCCGCCGGAACCCTGGCCCTCGATCCGTCCATCGATGTCGTCGCGACGCTCGGCCTCAACCGCGAGTCGATCCAGAAGCGGATGCCGGTCAACGTCCCGACGCTCAAGACGCTGATCAAGAAGGCGGACGAGGAGTTCCAGAAACTGTTGCAGTCCAACGAGGGACCGCAACGGCATCAGCTGCGGCGATCCCTGGCCCGCAAGATGACCAAGGCCCGCAAGTTGGCCGAGGAACTGTCGCCGCGTATCGATCTGCTCGACCGCTGGGCCGAGGAACTGCGCAGCCTGTCCGACCAGATGAACGATCTGGTCGCCGAGCTGGACGACCTGGGCAACTCGGCGGCCGACCGCGAACGGCGGACCCGCCTGGTCAAGCAGATGCGCGACCTGATGCTGGAGACCCGTTCGGCTCCGGAGGACCTGGCCGATCTGGTCCGCGTGCTGGAGGAGCGTCGCTGGCAGTATCAGCAGGCCCGACGTGAGCTGGCCGAGGGCAACCTCCGCCTGGTCGTGTCGATCGCCAAGCGCTACCGCAGCCGGGGACTGCCCTTCTCGGACCTGATCCAGGAAGGCAACCGCGGCCTGATGCGGGCCGTGGACAAGTACGAGCATCGGCTCGGCTACAAGTTCGGCACCTACGCCACCTGGTGGATTCGCCAGGGGATCACGCGAGCCCTGGCCGATCACGCCCGGACCATTCGCGTGCCGTGCCATCAGGTCGGCACGCTGGCGGCCGTCGAGCGGGTACGTGGCGAACTGGCCGCCAGCCTGGGTCGGGAGCCGAGCGTCGAGGAGATCGCTGGAGCCCTGGGGGTTACCGTCGAGGAGACGCAGTCGCTGCGGATCGTCTCGCGGCACCCGGTCAGTTTGCACGAACCGCTGGGCGGCGACGGCGAACGGGCCCTGGAGGACTTCCTCGACGACCGCGCCGCGATCAATCCCGGCAAGACGGTCGATCAGCACCTGCTGCGCGAACGGCTGTCCGAGGTGCTGCGGTCGCTGACGCCGCGTGAGCGGGAAGTGATCGAGATGCGTTTCGGCCTCAAGGACGGTCAGCCGCGAACGCTTGAGGAAGTGGCCCGGACGTACGGCATCACCCGCGAGCGCATCCGCCAGATCGAGGCGCGGGGCCTGCTCAAGTTGCGTCAACCCCTGCGGAGCGATCGCCTGGCCGAGTTCGCCGAGACGGAGTGATCGCCGAAACGAAAAAGGAGCCCGCGGCGCGACAGCGCCGCGGGCTCCTGTCCATTTGGTGTCACTCGACGTTCAGCGTGTTGATGAAGTCCTCGAAAGCCTTCTGCTTGGTGTGT
>CAYYJM010000136.1:0-16326 GCA_964471755.1 uncultured Alcaligenaceae bacterium | reverse complement strand
CTTCCATGCTTCTGAACTCCCGCTTCCCCGTGCATTACTTTCCTAACATGGGATACCCAGGTCGAGGCGGAAGCCCGGAGGCAGGCCGGGCTCGACGTGGTCGTCTGTGGGCCGAACCTTACCGGGAACAGCGCTCTGGCCCAGGCAATCGAAGCGAACGCGAACGGCCGATGGAAGCGATGTCCGCCGCATCCGAACGCTGGGCCGAACGCTCTGCCGCACTACCAGCCCGATCCGCGCCCGCCGGACGGACACACGTTCTACGAGACGCCGAACCGGAAGGCCCGCTAGAGCCGAACCATGAAATACTTCACGCCGCAGCTCTACCAACAGTTCAACTCGCGCGATGAGGCCGAGGCGGAACGCGCGAACGAGGCGTGGGAACAGGCCATCCTCGATTACAAGCGCTACCTGGAGTCGATCCACGATCGGATGCCATCGCAGGTGCTGGCCCTCAGCGAACTGTGCCTGCACGATGCGGCGATCCTCTCCCGGACGGAGGTCATCCAGGGAGCCCCGCCGGTCTTCTTCCACGATTTCCCCTACCCGTTTCCGATGGTGAACTGGTCCGCTGTCGCGATCGTGACCGTCCGGCTCAGCGGGGAGATCCTGTCCCTATTCTACTCGCTGTGGGACCGGATTCGCACGCACGAGGCCCCCGCGGACTGGCCGTTCTCCAAAGAGCGCGAACACTGGCTTTACGATGAGGTCCACGCTCTGGACGGTCGGCGGGAGAGCCTGGCCTGGTTGCATCGCATCCTGCTCAGCACGGGGATTACCCTGGAAATCCCGTTTCTGTCCGTGTTGATTCACCGCTTCCCGTTGCCAGCATTGACGGAGGGGCGAGCGAAGCAGAGCGCGTGAACTTCCCCTGGCTTCGAGGCAACGATGACGGAAAAGGAATGGCTGACATCAGACAGTCCGAGACGCCTGTTCGAGTACATGATTAGTCGGGCAACTACCAGAAAAGTCAGGCTGGCGCTCTGTGGAATTCTGCGTTCCTCGCAAATCTGGCCCATGCTCACAGCCCAGGCCAGCCGTCGAGCGGTGGAGGTTGCCGAGGTCTATTCGGATGGTGGCCTGAACCTGGAGGAACTGGGAATCGCTCGGGAACGCGCCAACTCGGCCGCTGGCCGAGAATATCGGAAGACACGGATGAACCCACCCGCCGCGGATCTCGCAAACCACATTTGTTTGCAGGATCGTAATTTCCTGGGCTACTTCCGTGTGGCCACCATATACCTGGAACACCTCCCATCAACCCCCGCGATTATCCGCGATGTGTTTGGTAACCCTTTCCGGCCGCCGATCGATCCGTCCATCTGGAGGATTCCGCTCGTCGTATCGCTCGCAAAGCCGGCGTACGACGAACGCAGCATGCCCGCCGGTGAACTCGACGTGGACCGCCTCGCGGTTCTCTCCGACGCTCTCGAAGACGCCGGCTGCACCGACTCTGACCTGCTCGGTCACCTCCGCTCACCTGGCCCGCACGTTCGCGGCTGCTGGGCTCTCGATCTCATCCTCGGCAAGCAGTAGCCACCCGTCGCGGTCTTCCTGGCCGCGTCCTATTTCCTCAGCGCTCGGTCGAAGAAGGCGAACACGTCGCGCAGGGCGAGTTGCGCGATCGTCAGATGCTCCACGCCCTTGTACTCGCGGTACTCGACCGTGGCAACTTCCGCTTTCTGTAAACTCGCCTGGAGCGCTCGCGCTCCAGGCAGGCCGACGTCGAGTTCGCCAGCGGCCACGAACACCGGCCGTTTCTTCATCGCGTCGCTCGCCTTGACGGTGCCGCCACCGCCCAGGACGGCCACGGCGCGGAATCGCGTCGGATCGGACGCCACGGCCGACATCGTCGCCGCCGCCCCCATCGAATGGCCGACGACGAACACCCGGTCGCGATCGATCGGGTAGAGCCGGGCCACCTCGTCGATCATCTCGCCGGACAGGCCACTGCGAAGACTGATCAGCGGTGCAACCAGGAGCCAGCCACGCTCGGCGGCCAGCTTGCGGATCAGGCCCGCACCATAACCATCGAAGAACAGGTTCTCGCTGCCGCCTGCGCCATGCAGGGCGAAGACGATCGGCAGCGGCTTGCCGTCGCGAACCTGCGGCGGAGCCTGAAGCCGTACCCGGTTGCCGGCCTTCGTCGCCAGGACGAGCCAGAACTCGCCCGCCTTCTTCTGGCCGTAAAACGCCTGCCCGGCCTGCATTGCGGCGACACCCGCCTCGACCTCGTCGAGCAGGCGAGCGGCCGGATAGGCCGTCTCCAGCGTCTTGCCCTGACCGAGCAGGGTGAGCTGCTCGATCAGCCAGAGTAGCGATTCGCGGTCGGTCGTCCGCTCCTTCGCGGTCAGCGACTCGCGGGCTTTGCCCAGCGCCGCCAGCCGGTCGGCGAGTTTCCCGACGCGCGACACGGTCTGTTCGCTGGTCGTCAGGACCGTCTCGCCGTCGAGGATCTCCGTACGCAGGGTGAAGTCGCCGGCTTTGTGATCCGTCAGGGGCAAGTTCACCTCGCCCGGCACCGGCGGTAGGTCGTGCGTGGACGTTGTCACCGTCTTGCCGTCAGAATCGAACAGACGGAGCCGGAGACGGGGTTTCGCGGGCAGCTCCGCCTTCGTGGTGTAGAAGCGGCCCACCTGAACGGTGAGTTCCTTCGCCTTGGTATCGAGCAAGCGATGCGTCGGTTTGATCGTGAGGCTGCTGGCCCAGCGCTCGGCGTCGGAGATGGTCTCGCGGCTGAGGCCCAGTCGGGCCTCGTCGAGCAACTGACCGGCCCGGCCGAGTTGGCCGGTCAGAAAGGCGAACGTGATCGGCTTCAACCCGGCGAGAATCTTCGCTCGTCGGGTGTCGTCTGGTTTGCCTTCGAGGACACGCTCGAAACCGCGCAGCCTCAGGCCGAGATGGTAGCGCATCTCGGGAGCCTGGGCCCACGACGCCGACGGTAGCACGGCCAGCCACAGAACGATGCCGATCACTCGACGCATGCATGGTTCTCCCACCGGGTGTGGATGGTGTCCTCGGTAGCGGGGCTCACCAGTCCGCCGGGGCTGCCTTGTCGCTGTCCGGCGAACAGGCCCACTGGAACGTCGCCGGCTTCATGGCCGGCGTGATCGTCCGGATGGAACCATCGAACAGACACACGGCACAGCGCTGGAGTGCCATGCCGTGAGCGGTCGTGTTCTTCGCCCGGGCCGGTGGCACGTCGAACTCGACGCTCGACTGCGTTCCCTCCAGGTAGGTCACGCCAGGCTTCGGGTCGCCCCACAGGTGCCGATCCTTGCCGCCGACGACGGCGTATCGCTCCATCAACGCGATCGTGTTCGAGGTGCCCTTCCGGATGTTGATCAGGGTGAGTGGCTTCTTGCCGTCGCCCAGGACGGAGAAGTTCGTCGCGTAGCTGGTCAGCGGTTCCGTCTTGTCGGCCGAGGGGTCGCGGCTGTCGGCCTGGTAGACCAGAATGGGCACGTCCGTCTTCTTCTGGCGGTAGACGTTCTCCTGCTCCACGAACGGCAGGATGCCGAAGAAGAACGTCGCGTTGATCTCGTTGAACCGGCCGACGCTCGACGGCAGCCGCTGGAACGTGTCGTGGTAGGCGTGGATGGAGATGCCTAACTGCTTGAGGTTGTTCTGACTGCGGAGATACGAGGCTGATTCGCGGACACGCTGGATGGCTGGCAACAGCAGGGCGATCAGGAGAGCGAGGACGATCAGAACGATCAGGAGTTGCATCAACGTGATGCCCGAACGGGCCGTTCGACGTAGCATGAGAGAGACTCCTTCCAGGGGGGCAGTGAGCCGCCGGCGGCCGACGGCTACATCCAACACCGATTGAACACGACGAACGCCGCCGTGAGAAGGGGAAAATGGCCGAGCCGAGCCGCGACGACCTGGAACGCTGGGACCGCGATCACCTCTGGCATCCGTTCACGCCGATGCTCGACCACGTCGCTGGTCGGCCGTTGATCATCGACCGCGCCCACGGCTGCTTTCTCGTCGATCTCGACGGCAACGAGTATCTCGACGGCGTCTCCTCGCTCTGGTGCAACGTCTTCGGCCATCAGGTGCCCGAACTCGACGCCGCCATCCGCGGGCAGCTCGAAAAAATCGCTCACTGCACGCTCCTGGGCCAGAGCAACGTGCCGGCCATCCAGCTCGCCCGCAAGCTGGTCGAGGTCGCGCCGCCGGGCCTGACGCGCGTCTTCTTCTCCGACAACGGAGCGACCGCCGTCGAGGTCGCCCTGAAGATGGCCTATCAGTTCTGGCAGCAGACCGATCCGCCCCGACCCCGGAAGCGCCGCTTCCTCGCTCTGCACGGCGCGTACCACGGCGACACCCTCGGCGACGTCAGCATCGGCGATCTCGGCCTGTTCCACGACCGCTTTCGCGGCCTCACCTTTCCCGTCCTCCGGGCCGACAGTCCCTACTGTTACCGCTGCCCGCTCGGTCTGCGGCGCGAGACGTGCGAACGGGCGTGTCTCGCTCAGCTCGAACGGCAGATTCGCGCGAACGCCGACGACCTCGCCGCCGTCGTGATGGAACCACTCGTGCAGGGAGCGGCCGGCATGATCACCGCCCCGGCCGGCTTCCTCCGCCGGGTCCGCGACGTGACCCGCGAGTGTGGCGTGCTGCTCATCCTCGACGAGGTCGCCGTCGGCTGTGGTCGAACCGGCACCCTGTTCGCCTGCCAGCAGGAGGATGTCGTCCCTGACTTCCTCTGCCTGGCCAAGGGGCTGACCGGCGGCTATCTGCCGCTGGCGGCGACGCTGACGACCGAGGCGGTGTTCGCCGGCTTTCTCGGCCCGGCCGACCAGGGGCGGACGTTCTATCACGGCCACACCTACACCGGCAACCCGCTCGGAGCGGCCGTCGCCCTGGCCACGCTGGAGAAACTCCAGAGGCCCGATGGCCTCGCCGCGCTGGGGCCGAAAATCGACCGGCTGCGCCAGCACCTGGACCGGATCGCGACGTTGCCGATCGTCGGCGAGGTCCGCCAGCGCGGCCTGATCGCCGGCATCGAGCTGGTCCACGATCGGACGACGCGGGAACGCTTCCCGCCGGGCCTGCGGATGGGCAAACGGGTCTGTGATGCGGCCCGCTCGCAGGGCGTACTGATACGACCGTTAGGAGACGTCGTCGTCGTCATGCCGCCCCTGGCGATCGACGGTTCTCTGCTGGACCGACTCATGGACGTGCTTTACAATTCCTTGATGACTGTTGAGTAAGGAACGATGCCTGGGCTATTTGTGACGGCGACCGATACCGCCGCCGGCAAGACGGTGACGACGGCCACCCTGGCGATCTTCCTTCGCCGGATGGGGCGGAAGGTGCGGGCCCTCAAGCCCGTGGCCAGCGGCGGCGTTCCGGGAGAGGATACCCTCTTCCTTGCCACAGCCACCGGCTGGCCGGCCGAGGAGGTGACCGGCTGGTCGTTCCGCGAGCCGGCCGCTCCGCCCGTGGCCGCCCGCGCAGAGGGACGCTCCCTCAATCTCGATGAGATCGTCGCCTGGGTCCGGGATCGGGAACGAACAGACGGCTTGCTCGTCGAAGGAGTGGGCGGCCTGCTCTGTCCATTGACGGAAGACGCGGTGATCGCCGACCTGATCGCCGCCCTGGGCTATCCGGTCCTGATCGTCGCCCGACGCGGACTCGGGACGCTGAACCACACGCTGCTGACAGTCGAGGCAGCGCGACGACGTGGCCTCGTCGTGGTCGGCGTTCTGGTGACGGAAACCCAGCCGCCCACGTCGCTGGCCGAGGCGACCGCCCCGGAGGAACTACGCCGACTCGGCGTCCCGGTCCTGGGTGTGCTACCCTTTCGGGATCCGCCCGAACCGGAGCAGCTGGTGGAGACCCTGGTCGGCACCGAGATTCCGGCCCTGCTGCGTACGATCTTCGGTTGAGTGGGCTCTTGCGAACAGGTGGGCGCTTCATGCAGACGCCGACCTTCCGCTGTGGCCAATGTGGGAACCTGATGGCCGTCGCCAACCAGTATCTGGGTCAGCAGGTGCAGTGCCCGACGTGCAAGCAGGTCGTCCTGGCACCGACACCGACGCCGACGCCGATGCCCGAGCCGGCCCCGACGCCCGAAGTCGAGCTGGTCCCGTCGGTGCCGCTGGAGTCGATCTCGCCTCCGACGCCGACACCCCCTGCACCGCTGCCCTCGTTGTCGATCGACACCGAGCATGAGTCGATCTTCACCGAGAGAAGTGGCGACGATCTGTTCGACGAACCGGCCCCAACGCTGGCACCTTCCCCGGAGTATTCGCCTCAACCCGAGCCCCAGCCCGTCTTTGAATCGGTTCCAGTCCTCCAGCCTGCCGAGGAGCAACCTGAGCCGATGCCCCTCTCGCAGCAGGTGAACTGGGCAGCGACACAGGCGGAAAGCCCCGTCGTCGAGGAGCCACGGCAGGCTGCCGGCTGGTCCCCCACGACGGAGGCCGAACCGGCCGGCGAACAGCCCGCACGTCGCCGCAAGGGGCCTGAACTGAACTGGCTCCTGCTGCTGATGATCCCGCTGATCTCCTACTCCGTCCTGGCCACGGGTCTGATCTTCTACCTCTGGAACCGCATGGAGGCCGTGCGCAGCTCGGTCGCCAACCCGCTGGAGTCGATGCCGGACATCCACGGCGACGCCCCCGGAGCGAAGAAGAAGACCGTGGCAACCTGGAAACCCGCCTCGTCACAGGCCCTGGCCGAGTTGCCGTACGGTCACACGATCCATCTGGGCGAGAAGGTCATCGTCGGCAACCTGGAGGTGACGCCGGTTCGTGTCGAACGCGGCAAGGTGGCGATCAAGGTCGCCAGCTTCAACGCCGAGCCGGCTCCGTACGACTCGCTGATCCTGCGGCTCCAACTGCGGAACCTGTCCGACGAATACTCCTTCGCTCCGATGGACAATGCCTTCGATCGGAAATGGAACGGCATCCCGGTGGACAAGGTGCCGCCACTCAATTACAAGCCGTTCACCGTCCTGGTCGCTGGCAAGGACACTTACTTCGGCGGCACGGCCAAATGGGTGCCCCTGAAACGGCCGGCATCGTTGAAGGACTTCTACCGCATGTGGATGGAAGGGCGAGGCGATCTGCCGGCCTACCTCGATCCGGGCCAGACCGTGGAAAGCTTCACCGCGACCGACGGCGACAACGAGCAGCTCGTCGATAAGGTTCTGAAGTATCCCGGCGAACTGCTCTGGCGGGTCCATCTTCGCCAGGGCCCCGTCAAGGTGCCGCATCGCACCGAACTCATCCCGTCCACGACAGTGATCGGCGTCCGCTTCAAGGCGGGCGACGTGGTGACCCAGTAACGGCCGAATTAGACATTCGCCTCCGAAAAAACCTCCCCACGGTCATTGCCGTGTGTGGCTCGCTTCCCTATCGTTGTCACGGCTCGTCTCGCTCGCGCTCTCATCGGTATGTCAGAGGCTGCACGGAAAGCCCCTCGCCCCGGTACTCCGGGGAGAGGGGTTGGGGTGAGGGGTCTTCGTTTTCGCTGGTTTCGTAGGCATTCCCCCTCACCCCAACCCTCTCCCCCGGAGTACCGGGGGCGAGGGAGCCGCTTTCCGTGTAGTCTCTCACCCGACGCGGTCTTCTCCCGGATACTCATCGGGTCCGGGTGGAATTCGTCCGTACGGCTGTCTACCAGTGAGGTAGGGGATCTGTGGCTGAGGTTCAGAGGAAGACGTCCCGAAGATCGGGATCGGAGGTCGGTCATGAAACTAAGCCGTGCCGCTAACTACGCCTTGCATGCCGCGGCCTATCTGGCTGCGCAACGCAGTGACGAACCTCTGGCTTCCCACACGATCGCGGAGGCCCGCGGGATTCCGGCGCGATTCCTGCTCAAGGTGTTACAGCACCTGGTCGAGGCGGGCCTTCTTCACTCGGTCAAGGGGCCGCGAGGCGGCTACCAGCTGGCCCGGCCAGCCAGCGAGATCACGCTGCTGGAAATCCTCGAAGCGGTCGAAGGACCGATCGAGGGCGAGACGCCGCCGCTGTACAAGGAGGACGACACCCCCTTGACTCCGCGTCTGGATGATATCTGCCGGGAGGCCGCCGAGCAGGCCGCCAAGGTGTTCGCGCGCGTCCGGCTGTCGCAGCTGGTCACCAAGCTGCGGATCAGCACGAACGGGCATGCGACGGGCCGGAACGGCTCTATTCCTGCGGATAGCCAGGCCGGCCAGTAGACCCGGTTGTCTGAATTCGTTCCAGTCGGTAGACTGAAGCCATGTCGCTGCGACTGGCCAATCTGCATCTACCCATTGACGCACCCGAGGATGAACTCCCCTCTCGGGTGGCGCGTCTGCTCGGCCTGAAACCGGCCGAGCTACGACGCTGGCGTATCCTGCGCAAGAGCCTCGATGCCCGTGATCGGGCTGCGCTGCAATTCGTCTACTCCATCGAGGCGGTTCTCGACGACGAGGACGCCGTTCTGACCCGAGCCCGGAATCGACTGCCGCCCGGGATGCGACTCGACCGCTTCGAGGAACAGCCGTTCGCGTTCCCGCCGGCAGGAACGCAGCCGCTGGAGCAGCGGCCGATCATCGTCGGTGCCGGTCCCGCCGGCATGGCGGCGGCCTACTTCCTGGCCGAGCAGGGCTATCGGCCTCTGCTGCTGGAACGCGGCCGACGGGTGCGCGAGCGCATCCAGGACGTCCGCGCCTTCGACGCCGGCGGCCCGCATGATCCGGAGAGCAACTACCTCTTCGGCGAGGGAGGAGCCGGCACCTTCTCCGATGGCAAACTCACCTATCGCGGCACCGGGCCGGACGTCTACCGCATCTTGCAGCTCTTCGCCGAGTGCAAGGGCAAGCCGAGCGTCCTGTACGAGGCCCGACCGCACCTCGGCAGCAATCGCCTGCCGGCCGTCGTCAAGGCGATGCGCCAGCGCATCGAACGCATGGGCGGCGAGGTGCGTTTCTCCTGCCGGGTCGAGGATCTCGACGTGCGCGAGGGCCAGATCGTCGGCGTGCAGACGTCGTCGGGCCATCTGCCGGCGTCGGTCGTCGTCCTCGCTCCGGGCCACAGCGCCCGCGATACCTACGAGATGCTCCTTCGTCGTGGCGTCCCGCTTGCGCCGAAGCCGTTTCAGCTGGGCGTTCGGATTGAGCAGCCGCAGGAGAACGTCAACCGGCACACCTACGGAAGTCAGAAGCTGGAGCAACGTCTCGGAGCGGCGAGTTACGAGCTGGTCGCTCGCGGCCCGGTCAACCTGTTCACGTTCTGCATGTGTGCCGGCGGCTACATCATGCCGAGCGTCTCGGACCCTGGCGCGTTCTGTACCAATGGCATGAGCCTGTCCCGACACGATTCGCCGTACGCGAACAGCGGCCTGGTGGTGACCATTCCACCGGAAGAGTTTCTCGGCACCGATCCGCTGGCCGGCGTCCGTCTTCAGCAGCACTACGAGCGGCTGGCCTTCGCGGTCGGCCGGGGAGAGTATCTCTGTCCGATCCAGCGAGCCCGCGACTTCCTGGCGGAGCGGACGCCGACCGAGGTGCCAGCGAACAGTTATCCACGCGGAACGGTGGCGTATCCGGTCGCCGAGTTGGTGCCGGAGATCGTCCGGCAGGCACTGCGGCACGGTCTGCCGCTGCTCGATCGGCAGTGGGGCGGCAAGTTCCTGCTCGACGCGACGCTCGTCGGCCCAGAGGCGCGGGGCAGTTCGCCCGTGCGGATCATCCGCGATGACACGACGCGCGAGTCGCCCGGCGTGGCTGGCCTCTATCCCGTGGGTGAGGGGGCAGGGTATGCTGGGGGGATCATCAGCGCCGCCCTGGACGGTCTGCGCACCGTGGTGGCGATCCTGAGCCGCCATGCTCGCCTGGCCGAGCCGGTCTATCTGCCAGCCGACGTGGGCGAGGAGTGAAGCGTACCGGCGGCGCTGTCGGCGAATGAGGGGTAGACATGCGAGCCATCCCTGCCCATGGCGGCCCGATCCTGGCGATCGCATACCTGCCGGGTCAGCGCCTCGTGTCGGCCGGGTGGGACCAGACGGTGGCGTTGTGGGACCTGACCAACGGCGCGGAACTGACTCGTCGGTCGATGCCCTTCGTGGTCCCGTCCCTGGCGGTTTCGCCCGATGGCCGGGTCGCCCTGGGGGGGCCACGCGAGCTGGTCGTGTGGGATCCCGTCAGCGATGAGGAACCGAAGAAGCTCTCGGAGCAGCAGAGTGATGCTCCGCTCCTGGCTGTGGCCTGGAGCCGGGACGGAGCCTACCTGGCCGGAGTCCGCTTCGAGAACACCTATCACATCTGGTCGTTCGCCCAGCAGATCTGGCGTCCTCTCGCTGACGTGTCGATGCTCTGGGCTGTCAGCTTCAGCGATGCGGGCCGACTCCTGCTCGTCTCGGGGGGCAGAGCCTCTCTGGCGGACCCGGTTTCCGGGGTGGTGACCCACCTGATCGAGGCCAGTCCGCGAAACTATCTCACCGGAGCCCTCAGTCCCGATGGCTGCTGGGCGGCGCTGGGTGGATTCGGAGGAGACCTTGACGTGCGTGCCACCGACGGGACGGTGTCGCACACATTATCGGGTCATCACGGACTCCTGCTCGGCTGTGCGTTCAGTGCGGATGGCCAACTTCTGGCGACCGCCAGTCTGGATGGGGTCGTCCGTCTGTGGGACACCAGGGACTGGAGCGAGTGGCGCTGCTACGACTGGCAGATCAGCACGATCCGTGGCCTGGCCATGGCCCCGGACGGCATGACCGCCGTTGCCGCCGGCTTCGACGGTACGCTGATGGTCTGGGATCTGGACTGACTCGACTCACCGGTGGAACGATTGGCCAGGCACTTCGGCGGTTATCTCACCGGGCAGCAGGACGGTTCATTGCCTGCGAACCGAGCCCCCCTGTCGGAGAATCGATCATGAGCCTGCCCGTATCGACCCACCTGGAGGGGGAGATCCTCGTCCCCCTGGCGGCCCTGCCGGGCGACGAGGGTTGCCACATTGCCCACGACCCGCGTGTACGGTCCGTCCTCTGGCGTGACCTGATCACGGTCTCGCCGTGGGAAACCTTCCAGGAAGCGACGCTGAGCCTGCCGTGGCTCGTCGCGACGCTCGGTTTTTTCGGGTACGCCCAGCACACCGCCAATCCGACGTGGCTCCTCGCCGCCCTGATTAGCGGCTTCTACCTGTTCCTGACCGGTCTGCGTCAGACGCACAACGCCTTTCACTACGCGGTCGGCCTGTCGCGTCGGGGCTGCGATCTGCTGATGTTCTTCCTGTCGATCGTGATGACCGGCAGCATGCACGCGGTCCAGGTCTGTCATCTGCACCATCACCGGACCAACCTCGGCCCCGATGATGTGGAGGGGTCGACCGCCCGGTTACCGTGGTGGCGAGCGCTGTTGATCGGCCCGCTGTTTCCGCTCATGCTCCTGCGTTTCGCCCTGCGCACCGCCCGGCCGCGTCAACGGATGTGGATCCGTGCCGAGCTGGCGGCGAACCTGGCGTGGTACGCGCTCGCCTTCGGTCTGCTCTGGCCGGTGTGGGGGCTCTGGTGGCCGGCCGCCTTCACGATGACGATGTGGCTCGGCCAGAGCTGCACGGGCTTCTTTGCCGTCTGGACTGTCCACCACGAATGCGACCGCGATCAGCACCTCGCCCGGACGCAGCGCGGCTGGTTCAAGAACCTGATCAGCTATCAGATGTTCCACCACGTCGAACACCATCTGTTCCCGGCGGTGCCGACCTGTCACTGGCCGGAGCTGGCCCGACGTCTCGACGAGGCGGCACCGGAGTTGCGCACGAGGCAGGTGTACTGACCCGCAACGTGAGAGCCTGTCCTGGTTCTGGCTGGTTTCACTTTTTTGGACTGCGGCGATGCTTCGCCGCACTGGCTTTCTGGCTTGCTCAGCCGAGAGTCAGAAAGTTAGAGCGGGAAAGGATTCCCGCAGTCCAAAAAAGTCAGACCAGAGCCGGACACTCCCTTTCGCCGCGTCCGCCTCCCGGCGATCAGTGGCCCGGATGCAGACGCAGGCCGCGCGGTACGAGTACCCGTTCGAGCAGACTGAACAGCCCCTGCATGACCAGGGCCAGGAGCGCCGCCGGGATCGCACCTTGCAGGATCATCCCGAGATCGTTCAGCCGCAATCCCGCGACGATCGGCTCGCCGTAACCGCCCGCGCCGACGAAGGCCCCGATCGTCGCCAGGCCGACACTGACCACGGCGGCGATCCGGATGCCGCCCAGGATGCTCGGCATCGCCAGCGGCAGCTCGATCCGCCACAACCGCGAGTACCACGGTAGCCCGAGAACCTCGGCCGCCTCCTTCAGGTTGCCCGGTACGCTCTTCAGGCCGGTGTAGGTGTTGCTGACGATCGGCAGCAGACTGTAGAGGTACATGGCCGCGATGGCCGTGAGCGCTCCGACGCCGAAGAGCGGCAGCAGGAACACCAGCAGGGCCAGCGACGGGATCGTTTGCAGGATGCCGACCAGACCCTGGACGACCGTCCCGAGGCTCGGCAGCTTGTACGCCAGAATGCCCAGCGGGATCGAAACCACGATCGCGGCCACAAGGGAGATGGCCACGAGGTAGAGATGGGTGTAGCCGTTGACCAGGAGTCGGCTCCAGAACCCGTGGCCCGAATGAGCCGGCAGGTCCAGCCCGAAGCTCCGTTCCAGGTACTCGCCCGCCACCTTCGCTTCACGCTCCCTCGCGACGACGACAGCGGCATTCAGCCGGGTCATCGTCTTCGTGTCGATCGCCCCTTCCAGCCGCCTGAATTGCTCGACCAGGTCCGGATGCCGTGTCTCGAGGTCGTCACGCCACAGGATGACCGCCTCGTAGCGGGGGAAGTAGCCGAGATCGTCGTCAAGAACCTTCAGATGGAGCTGCTGGATCTCGGCATCGGTCGTGTACAGGTCCGTGACGTCGATCGCCTCGACGACCAGCGATTGCAGAGCGATGGCATGATCGAGACTCTTGCCGGGCTTCTGAGGCAGACCATAACGGGCCTTGAGGCCAACCCAGCCGTCGGGCCGGGTGCGGAATTCGTCGCTCAGGCCGATCTTCAGGTCGTGAGCTGCGGGCTTCCTCAGGTCCGAGATGGAGCGGATGCCGAGTTCGTTCGCCCGGTCGGCCCGCATGCCGAGGGCGTACGAATTGTTGAACCCCAGAGGCCGGCTCATCTTCAGACCGCGCGTGGCCAACTCGGCACGCAGGCCATCCAGATCGGTGCTTTTCAGACCGTATTCGGCCAGGATCTCGGTACTCAGCGTTCCGGTGTACTCGACGTAGGCGTCGATCTCGCCGCTGTTGAGGGCCTGCCAGACGAGGCCGGTCCCGGCCAGGTGCTTGAGATCGGCCTTCACGCCAGCGTCGCGAACCAGCGCCTGGAGCATTTCGCCGAGGATGACCGACTCGGTAAACAGTTTCGCACCGATGACCACCTTCGGCGGCCGAGACAGGAAGTACCAGAGGCCGAGGGCCAGGACGGCCAGACCGATCACGCCGCCGATCACGAGCTTCTTCATGGCGTCACCCCTTCCGGGCGGACCTGGCCGTTGAGTTCCGGCAACCGCTGGGCCTGGAAGAACCGGGTCACGAACGGATCGGCCGGCCGTTCGATCAGATCCGCGAACGTTCCCTTCTGAACGATTCGACCCGCGTTGAGCAGGACCAGCGTGTTGCCGAAGAATGCCGCCTCGCCCATGTCGTGCGTCACCAGAACGACCGTCTTGTTCAGCGTCCGGAAGATGGTGCGCAGGTCCTCCTGAAGTTCGTAGCGGATGAGCGGGTCGAGGGCCCCCATCGGCTCGTCGAGAAACATCACCTCCGGTTCGAGCATCAGGGCGCGCATGATGCCGACGCGCTGACGCTGGCCACCGGAGAGCTGGGCCGGATAGCGGGCGAGGGCCCCGGCGGGCAGCTTGACGAGCCCGTCGAGATACTGAACGCGAGCGTCGATGTCGGCCAGGGTCTTGATCCGGGTACGGCGTTCGAGATCGACGGGGTCCATCCGCATCAAGTAGCGGGCGACCAGGGTGACGTTCTCGCCGGCGGTCATGTGCGGAAAGAGGCCACCGTCCTGGATGACGTAGCCAATCCGGCGGCGCAGGAGATCCTTCGGCGCAACCGCCTGGCCGTCGAACTCGATGACGCCGGCGGACGGTTCGAGCAGGCCAATCATGAGCCGGAGTAGGGTGGACTTGCCGCAGCCGCTAGGCCCGAGCAGGACCGTGGTCTGACCCGGTTCGATTGTCAGATCGGTGGGGTGCAGTGCGACCGTCCCCCCGAAGGATTTACCGACGCCGTGAAGGCGAATCATGACTCGTGCGCAACCTCGACAGGAAGGGCCACAACCGGACAAACGCCACACCTGAACTGGCGGACTGGCCGAGCGAATAGAACGCGCTCGGTCGGTATTTCACTTCACTGAAGCGATCGTAAACGCTGACTCAACCCGGGGCAAGGAGATACCGCGCAATCCAGCGAGTCGCGGTGGCGCTTCGGACCGACAGGGCCCGGTGGTGCGGGGGCGAGGCCGGCACCCTCTGCTTGACACCATACCCCCCCTTGTTAGAATGGCGAAAACGCCTGGATCAGCTGGCTCGCCGCAGAGGGGGCATGGCCATGATGAAGTGCCAGAAGTGTCCCAAAACCGCGACCTTGCACATCACCGAGATCCTGGGCGAAGACCAGATCGAAGAGTGGCACCTGTGCGAGGAGTGCTATCAACGCTTCCTCGTCGAGCAGGGCCAGAAGACCAGTGCCGCCAAGAATCCCACCACGGTCGGCCTGATGGACGAAGGCGAGGAGCAGAATCTTCTCAACCGCGAGTGTGAAATCTGTAACATCAAGTTCATCGACTTCCGCAATAGCGGCCGGCTCGGCTGTCCGCACGACTACGAGGTCTTTCGCGAGGAACTGCTGCCACTCCTGGAGAGCATCCACGGCGAAACCCGCCATTGCGGCAAGGTGCCCCGTCAGCAGCCCGACCGCCAGCGCAAGGAAGCGGAGTTGACACAACTGCGACGACAGCTTACGCAGGCCGTGAACAAGGAGGCGTACGAGGAAGCCGCCCAGTTGCGGGACCGTATCCGCCGACTGGAGGAAAGCTAACTCGATCCCGGCCGACCAGGCAAACGGGGAAAGGATCGCGGCGTGAAATGTCAACTATGTGACAACCCGGCCACCATCCACCTGACCGACATCGTGCAGAACCAGAAACGCGAGCTGCACCTGTGCCGGGGTTGCGCCGAGGCCCAGAAATTGGTCGAAAAGTCGGAACTGAACCTGCCCGCCATCTTGCAGACGTTCCAGACCTACCTCGGCCCGCACGTCGGCCAGCAGATGGAGGAACTGGCTCGTCTGGTCTGCCCCGTCTGCGGCATCCGTTACATGGAGTTCCGCGCCCAGGGTCGGCTCGGCTGTCCCAACGATTACCAGGTCTTCCAGGTCGGCCTGGAACCGCTCCTGCTGCGCATCCATCGCCATACTCGCCACGTCGGCAAGGCACCCCACCGGCGCGTTCCGCCGTCACAACAGGCCGAGTTGATCGACCTGCGCCGGCAACTGCAGTCCGCCGTCGCCGAAGAACGCTACGAGGAGGCCGCCCGACTGCGCGACCTGCTCCGAGAGAGGGAAGTCCGGGATGAACCTTGATCAACAGGCCCAGCGCTGTGGCGAATGGCTGCGTGGCACCGGCCCCGAGGCGGACATCGTCATTTCGACGCGCATCCGTCTCGCCCGTAACCTTGCCTCTTACCCGTTCACCAACCGGGCGAGCAACTACCAGAAATCCGAGATCGAGTCGTACCTGCGCGACCGCATCAGTCGTCTGGAACTGAATCCGCCCCTGGAATACCTCTCGCTGGTCAACCTCTCCAGCATCGATCGCCAGATGCTGGTCGAACGTCAGTTGATCTCCCGCGAACTGGCCCTTGCCGAGGGGCCGAGGGGAGTCGCGGTGGGGCCGCTTGAGACGGTCAGCCTGATGATCCTCGAAGAGGACCATCTGCGCCTTCAGGTCATGCACTCCGGCCTGGCCCTGGACGCTACCTGGCAGGAGATCGATCGCATCGACGACCTCGTTGAACAGAAGGTCACCTACGCCTTCAGCGACGATTTCGGCTACCTGACCGCCTGTCCGACGAACGTCGGCACCGGCATGCGGGCCAGCGTCATGCTCCACCTGCCGGCCCTGGAGTTCACCCGGCAACTGGAGAAGGTCTTCCGGGCTCTCCAGAAGATCAACCTCGCCGTGCGCGGTCTGTATGGCGAGGGAAGTCGGGCATCCGGCCACTTCTACCAGATCAGCAACCAGGTCACCCTCGGCAAGAACGAGCCGACCATCCTGGCCGAGATCTCGGGCGTCATTCCGCAGATCAT
>CAYYJM010000135.1:0-16405 GCA_964471755.1 uncultured Alcaligenaceae bacterium | reverse complement strand
GCCGGACAGTATAAGTTGCGTCGAGGTCGTCCTTCGGGTCCTCGACGTTGATCTTGCCGCCGAGGAGCGGCTAGGCCAGGGAGCCGAGCCACTGACGCTGATGAGTCTCGCGGAGCGTCGTCTCCGTCTTCTCCAGTTCCTTGCGTTCCTTCGCGGATCGGTTCGGATCTCCGAGCGCGAGCTGCGCCTGGATGAAGTCGCCGCGCGGGTCGCCCTGATCGTGGAGCCAGTCGGCGTAGGCCATGTGCGAGGCGAGGTCGTCGAGGTTGGCAACGATGGCCGCCTCCAGGGCCTCGCGCATCGAGCCGGCCGACGGCGGTGCGCCGCCCTGCTCGACGTAGCCTTTATTGAGTTTCTCGGCGACGAGCTTGTCGTGTTCCTTGCGAGCGGCGGCCTCGTCGGCGAACGTCCTGGTCTGCGACGTTCCCGCCGTGCCCTGCCGGCCGTAGGTGACCGTGAAGCTCGTGCCGGTCAGCTCGATGTTCCAGAACTTGTGCGACTTCGCGTCGCTGTAGGTGAATGATCGCATGGGTCCCTCCTGATCCGCGCCGAGCCCGAAGTGCAAGCAAGTGAAAGGATAGCACCCTTGCTTGCACCGCAGGCTCCGTTCGTCAACCTCCCAGATCCGCCGTGTCGAGCCGCCCCTCGCTGGCCAGCTGACGGAACAACGTCAGCGTCTTGCGGATGCCCTCGACCAGCGGCGTCACCGGCAGCGGCCCCAGGTCACGCTGCAAGGCCGTGTCGTCCAGATCGTAGGCGATCGTCAGCTGGCGATCGCCGTGCGTGACCAACTTCGCCGCCTCCGGAGCGGCCTCCACCAGCGCACGGTGGAACGTCGGCAGATCGACAACCGCTCCCCGCAGGTTGTACGACTTCGCTCCCTGATACGGCGCTTCCAGGGCCCGCACGAAGACGCCGGCCACGTCCTCGACATACTGCAGATCCTGCCAGCCACCGTAGGTGATGTGGTAGGGCCGACCCAGCGCGACGCTCTTGATCGCCTTCGTCGGCTCACTCGTCATGCCGAGATCCCGACCGACGCCGTAGACCGTCCACGGTCGCAGGCCGATGCTCGACAGGCCGTGGTCGAGATGGTAGATCCGGGCGTTCCCCTCATTGCAGCACTTGAAATAGCCGTAGTGCGTCGAGGGTGTCAGGCCGATGTCATCCGCCAGCGACCCGGCCGGGTAGAGATCCGGTGGGCCGTAGACGGCGGCCGACGAGGCGTAGACGAGCCGCTGCACCTGCTCACGCATCGCCTTGATCGCCTCGAAGACGACCAGCGTGCCCAGGACGTTCACCTTCGCTCCGAGGATCGGATCGGCTCGACACGTCGGCACCTGCAACCCGGCCAGATGAACGACGTGCGTGATGCCGTGCGTCTCCAGCGCCCAGCGGAACGCGGCCAGGTCGGTGACGTCGCCGGGAACGTAACCGACCTTCGCCACCTGGTCCGGTGGCAGAATCAGGTGCAGCCGGCGTGGGTCTTCCCTGAGGTCGTAGATCCAGACGGAATCGCCCCGGCCCAGCAGCTGGCGGGTGATCCACGCTCCGATGCAGCCGTAGCCGCCGGTCAAAAGTACTCGCACGGCTCAGACCTCGCTCTCGGTGTTCGGGCCTTGCACAGGCGTCTCCGGTGGCGTCTCCGATGGGGTCTCGGTCGTCACCTCTTCGGGCGGCACGCGAACGACGGAGACGATCCGGTCCCCCTCGCGCGGGGCCATGATCCGCACGCCCTGCGTGTTCCGCCCAGCCACGCGAATCTCGTCCACGCGCGTCCGGTTCACCATGCCGGCCGACGTGATCAGGATCAGCTGATCGCCCGACCGCACCGCCACCACGCCGACGACGGGGCCGTTCCGCTCGCTGACCTTGATCGAGATGATCCCCTTGCCGCCGCGTTTCTGCTTGCGGTAGGAGAACGACGACGAGTTCGCCGGCGTCTGTTCGCCCTCGGCATCCTCGCTCCCCTCGCTCAGCTCGACCGACTCGCTCGGCTCGGGAGTCTCCGGCTCGGCCTCCTCCGTCTCGGTTCCGTCGCCGGTCGAGTTCGCGCCGAACGGCGTCTGCTTGCCGTAGCCGTTGACACAGACCGTCAGCAGCGATCCGTTCGGATCGGCGACGACCAGGCCGACCACCTCGTCATCGGCCTTCTTGAGCGTGATGCCCTTGACGCCGCGTGTGTTCCGGCCCATCACACGGGTCTGCGATTCATCGAAGCGGATCGCCATGCCCTCCCGCGTGCAGAGGATGACCTCGTCGCCGGGCCGCACCAGAGCGACGCCGATGAGCATGTCCCCCTCGTCGAGCGAGATGCCGATGATGCCGCCCTTCTTCGGCCGACTGTAGTCCTTCAAGGCCGTCTTCTTGACGATGCCGGAACGCGTCGCCATCAGCAGGGCCACGCCCTCTTCTTCGAGGTTGCTGATCGCCAGGATGCTCGTGATCTTCTCTTCCTCGCGCAGCGACAGCACTTGAGCGATGTAGCGGCCCGTCGCCGTCCGGCTCTGCTCGGGGATGTCGTACACCTTGAGCCAGTAGAGTTGGCCGCGATTGGTGAAGCAGAGCAGGTAGTCATGCGTCGAAGCGACGAAGAACTGCTCGACGAAGTCATCGTCACGTTGGTTGCCGCCGGAGACGCCACGACCGCCGCGATGCTGCGTGCGGTAGGTCCGCAGCGGCAGCCGCTTGACGTAGCCGTTGTGCGTCAGCGTGACGGCCATCTGCTCCTCAGCGATCAGGTCCATCAGGTCCATCGAGCCGAGGTCGCCCGGGACGATCTCCGTTCGCCGGGCGTCGCCGAAGCGGTCACGCACCTGCTCCAGGTCGGCCTTGACGACGGCGAGAATGTTCACGTCGCTGGAGAGCAGCGTCTCGTATGCGGTGATGTTGCCGCGCAGTTCGCGGTACTCCTTGAGGATCTCGTCCCGTTCCAGGGCGGCGAGTTGGCCCAGTTGCAAGCGGACGACCGCGTCGGCCTGCACCTCGGTCATGCGGTAGCTCGCGGCGACGCCGATCTCGGCCTGAAGCGACTGGAAGTTCGCCTCACCCAGAGCCAGCCCCATGAGCGCTGCCGAAACCTCCAGCCCTTGCAGACGGATCTTCGCCTCGGCCCGGCTCGGCGAGCGTCGGCAGATCTCGATCACCTCGTCGAGCGAGGCGATGGCGATGAGCTGCCCTTCGAGCAGATGCGATCGTCGCTTCGCCTCGCGGAGCAGGTACTCCGTCCGCCGACGGATCACCTGGGCCCGGTGCCGCAGGAACTCCTCCAGCATCCGCTTGAGCGGCAGAATCTCCGGCCGACCATCGACCAGGGCGAGGTTGATGATGCTCACCGTCTTCTGTAGCGGCGAGAACTCGTACAGCTGGTTCAGGAGCAGGTTCGGGTCCGCATCGCGTTTCAGGTAGAGAACGAGCCGCACCGGGTCGCCGTTCCGCTCGCTCGACTCGTCGCGGATCTCGTTGATTCCCTTGACGCGCTCGTCGCGGACGAGGTCGGCGATCGACTCGGCCAGTCGGTTCCGCGTCTGCTGATAGGGCACCTCACGGATGATGATCTGGGCCGTGCGGCCTTCCTCGACGATCTCGGCCCGGGCACGCAGGGTGATCTTGCCCCGGCCGGTGGCGTAGGCTTCGAGCAGGCCGCGGTAGTTGTATACCTCGCCGCCGGTGGGGAAGTCCGGGCCCTGAATGCCCTTCTCACCGTCGCGGTCCTCCATCAACTCGAACAGGGTCGCCTCGGGATTCGCGATCAGCCGGATGAGCGAGGTGCAGACCTCGGCGAGGTTGTGCGGCGGGATGTCGGTCGCCATGCCGACGGCGATGCCATCGGAGCCGTTGACGAGCAGGTTGGGAAACTTGCACGGCAGCACGAGCGGCTCGCGGTACTTGCCGTCGTAGTTGTCCTGGAAGTCGACGGTATCGTACTCCAGGTCGGCGAGCATCTCGGCCGCAACGGGAGTCAGGCGGGCCTCGGTGTAGCGCATCGCCGCTGGCGGCAGGCCGGCCACGGAACCGAAGTTCCCCTGCGAATGCACCAGCCGATAGCGCATGTTCCAGTGCTGGGCCATGCGCACCAGCGTCGGATAGATTGTCTGTTCGCCGTGCGGATGGTAGCGTTTCATCGTCTCGCCGACGATGCTGGCACACTTGCTCGTCGCCGCGTTCGGGCCGAGGTTCAGGTCGCCCATCGCCACGAGAATGCGGCGCTGCGATGGCTTCAGGCCATCGCGCACGTCCGGCAAGGCCCGGCTGATGATGACGCTCATCGCGTAGGTGAGGTAGCTGTCCTTCAGCTCGTCGGCGATGTTCAGCGTTGGGCCAGCGGGTGCGGCGGGTACGGGCGTCTCCGGTGTCTCCGGCGGTGGCGGAGTCGGCGGAGTAGGTGGGGTCGGTTGGTCCGTCAAAGGTTCACTCCTGCTTCGTGGCAAGGTCTTCCCGGGCCGGTCTTCCAGGACGAATTGCGGTCTGTGGGAAGCACCGCGTTGACGGCCCCTTTCACACGGTTTATTTTATCAAAGTTCTCCCTCCGACTCCACGTTGGCCGGCCCACTCGGGGAACCTCCGATCTGGCCGGTGCGTCGAAGAACGGGAGTCCGATTTGATCCGTCCCACCCGCGTTTTGAGGAGGTCCATGACCATGCGTATTCTACTGACCACCCTCGGAGCCCTCTTCCTGCTCGCCGGCATCTCGACCACCGTGCTGGCCGAGGACACGCCCGAAGCCGCCCACATGCGGAAGGTGCTTCAGTCCAAGGTCAAGGAAGTGAAGATCAATGAACTGCGCCTGGAGGACGCTCTCGACGAACTGAAGGAAACGGTCAAGGGCTTCAAGTTCAAGCTCGACAGCAAGGGCGGCGTGTCGCGGAACCAGAAGGTCAGCTTCGCCGGCAAGGACAAGACCCTCGCCGAGGTTCTCGATGGTCTGTTCACCAAGAACGGCCTGGGCTACTACGTCATCTCGGGCAAGAACGACGCCTACAACGGCCTGGTCTTCGTCAAGCAGGGCAAGGAACGCGGCTACAAGGCCGGCGAGGAGCCGAAGAAATAGTGACGGCGTCCGGGCGAGCGGCGCGCGCGTCAGCCCGCCGGTTCTTCCCGCGAGCGTTAGCCCGCCGGTCGTTTTTCGCGTGAAGAACCGGCGAGCTGACGCTGCGCCGCTCGCCGGCTCAATCCAGTGGCTTGCGCTTGATCAACTCCGCCCGCTGCCAGCAGGCGTGAATCCGCTCGTACAGATCGTTCAGGATCACGGCCCGATCCAGCCCCTGATACGCCTGCGACGGCACCGGTTTGCCGAACGAGATCGCCAGCGGCCCACGCGGCTGGGCCGGGCAGAGCAATGGCGACAGGTACGGCAGCTTGTTCTGCAACGGCCAGGCCTGGAACGCCCCGGCGATGCCGACCGGCACCACCGGATACGAAAACGCCAGCCGCTTCAGCAGAAGCAGGATGCCCGGCTGCAACGGATTCATGTTCCCGTCCGGCGTCCGCGTCCCTTCCGGAAAGACGATCACCCCCTGCCCTTCCTCCAGCTTCGTCATGATCGCCCGCAGCCCCTCATGAGCCGAGCCGTCCTGGTTGACTGGCAGCGTGTTGACACTGGTCAGCAGGGCACCGAGGAAGGAATTCTTCCAGAGCGACCGCCGTGCCAGGTAGTAGATTGGCCGGACCAGACTACAGCCGATCGCGGGTGGATCGATGTAACTCTGATGGTTGCCCACGAGAAGGAACGGCCCCGAGGCCGGCACGTTCTGCTGGCCCTCGGTCTTGAGACTGAACCCAAAGGTGAACATCGTCCGGAGCGACAACTGAGCAAACTTGTACCAGGCAGGTTGAAGCGAGAAGGCCATGCACAGGGTCCATGAGGGAGGTCAACTGGCGGAGCGGCGGCCGTGGATGGCTTCTTCCATGCGATCCACCACCTGATCCAGGCTCAGCGCCGTGCTGTTGAGGACGATGGCATCCGTAGCCGGTTTCATCGGAGCCAGGTCACGCGCCGCGTCCCGTTCATCTCGGTAACGGATGGCTCGCAACACTTCCGAAAACGATGCCGTGTCGCCACGGGCGCTCATCTCGCGATGTCGCCGTCGGGCTCGTTCCTCGTCGTCGGCGACGAGGTAGAACTTACATCCCGCCTCGGGAAAGACAATGGTCCCCTGGTCGCGCCCCTCGCAGACGATGTTCCGCCCCTGGGCGATCTCCCGTTGCAGAACCAAGAGCCAGCCACGAACGGACGGACTTTCCGCCACCGGAGTCACCAAACGTGTCACCTCGGTCGAACGAATCTGACCCGTGATGTCCTCGCCGTTGAGAAGCACCCTTCCGGACGGCATCTCCAGAACGAGTTCGGAGAGAAGCGGAGCGAGCCGGGCCTCGTCCGTCGGGTCGATGTTTCGGCGAATACAGGCCAGGGCGACGGCCCGGTACATGGCTCCGGTATCGAGATAGTCGTAGCCCAACCGCTGGGCCAGAAGCCGGGCGGCCGAACTTTTCCCTGCCCCGGCGGGGCCATCGATCGTCACGATCATGCGTCCTGCGTCCCGTCCCATCAGCCCGGTGGATAGATGGTGATCTGGAAGAGATCGCGGGCCGCCAGCGTGCGCGTCGTCCGCGGCCGGACCACCCCGTATCCCTCGAC
Source organism: uncultured Alcaligenaceae bacterium (assembly GCA_964471755.1). Lineage (GTDB taxonomy): Bacteria > Planctomycetota > Planctomycetia > Gemmatales > Gemmataceae > CAYYJM01. The sequence goes on along the minus strand of CAYYJM010000135.1, from coordinate 9,768 downwards.
CTCCACCTCGTAATTGAACACCCCGGCCGGCTGGTACGACAGCGTCCGCGATTCGTACGGGCTCAGGCTGTAGCTGGCACCGTTGACGAAAACGGTCGCCGGCAGGCCCGAGGTGTTCCGCAGACGAATCGACCCCGTGTCCAGGGATCGCGGCGGAATCCGGACAGCGTCGCGATTCGTGCCAACACGGTCTTCCAGCCGTCGCAGGCGATCGTCGAAATCGCGAAACCGGCTCAGGATGTCGGATGGTCGCACGTTTTCCGGCTCCGATGGGTAGAAGCTGGATTGCGAATTACCGGCGGGGGACTGGGGCGGCATCTGGGCCTCGATCTTGTTCAACCGGGCCTCGATGCTCTGGAGCTGGGTCGCTATTTTCAGCGGCTGGAGCAGATCCAGATCGGCCTTGATGTTGTCCAGCGATTTCCGGAGCCCTTCCAGTAACTCGGTATCGGTGGACGGAGGCTGCGCGTGGCCGATCGTGGCGGCGAGCAGCAACACGGTGCATACCAGTCCGAAGATGCGGATCATGGGTGCGTCTCCTGGGAAGACCATCTCCTCGTTATTCAGAGTAAAAGCCGCCCAGACGCTACGCAAGGCAAAATCGGCCCAGTCTTCTTGATCCGCCGGAATGCGCAGCCGGCATAATCGCTACAGACTCCCCGGACAGGGAGCAACTGGCCGCATTCCGGACGAACCTCGGGACGAGTCCGCTTCCCATTTCTCATCTTGATGAAGGCCGGATCTTGCGTAACACTACCTGAGATGAAACGGCCCGCCGCAGGCGAGCCCGTCGGCCGGGTCCGGGTCGTTTCCATCGACAGCATCAGTTCCAGTCCGCGTTGGACCGCATCCGGATCGGCCTCAAAAGAAGGAGTCAACACGATGTCCATCCCCTCGGAATATGAGTTCACGAAGGAACAGAATCACGTCATCGGCGACCTGGCCAGCAAGATGCGCTACGTCGGCTTTTTCTCGGTCCTGTTCGGCCTCTTCGCCCTGATCCTCACCCTGATTCTCGTCGGCTACATGAACCTCGACCGTCTGCCCAGCGACGTTCGCAAGAAGCTGAACGAGGCCTACGAGCAGGGCCTGACCGCAGAGCAAAAGGAAGTCGCCAAGAAGGCGATCAGCGAGATTCCGCAGGGCAACTCGTTCCTGACCGGCATCGCCATCTTCACCGGCGTGACGGGCCTGTTCTTCCTGCTGCAAGGGGCCTGGTCGCGCTCGGCCGGGGCGGCCTTTCAGCAGATCGTCGCCACCGAGGGCAACGATATCAAGAATCTGATGAACGCCGTCAACTCGCTACAGTGGATGTACGGCATGATCAGCAAACTGCTGACCCTGGCCCTGCTGGCGGCCCTGATCGCCATCGGCCTGTCCATCTACAAGTACTTCTATCCGGCCTGATCGCAAACGCATCCGGGCGTTCGTCGGCCGCGCCTCCCGCGACCGATGAACGCCCGTCTTCTTCCGGCCGGCCTCTCAGCTTTCCTCGTACTGGGCGATCCGATTGACCGGCTCGATGCACTCCTCGCCGGTGTCTTCCGGCAGATGGTACTGGAGCAGATAGGCGTCCTCGCCGGAATCCTCGTAGAAAGACCGCATCACCCGCACGGCCCGGAAGCCCTGCGACTGGAAGAACAACTGGGCGTCCAGGTTCGTTTCGCGGACCTCCAGCGTGATCCGGGTGCGACGATGGCCGGACAACTTGCCGACCAGCTTGCAGACCATCTGCACACCGACGCCCCGACGTCGGTACTCCGGATGGACGGCGAAGTTGAGCAGGTGCAACTTCTGCTTGTACAACTCGTAGACCATGAACCCGAGAACTTTCTCGCCCTGCTCGGCGACCATGCCGATGCAGTTTCGCTGGCGCAGGCAGCGTAGAAAATCCTCCTCGGTCCAGGGGAACTCGAAGCTCTCCAGTTCGCTGTGCAGAACGTCCGGCATGTCGCGCCGGATCATCCAGCGGATGTGGACGCGAACTTGCTCCTTCTCTGTCCGGTTGGCGTTCATTCTGACTATCCTCCCCTCCCTCGCATCCGGCGCTCCCCCCTCCGTGGTAGCGCCACGCAAACCGCCCGACGCGGTGACTGCTTCGCGTTCGGCCGGCACACCGAACGGACTCGCGAGCTGGCGAATCCGGACCCGGTTACCGGGAACGAACAGGATCGACCCAAATGGGTGTCGAGGTGTCTATCGGGAGGTATGGGTTCTGGTCGATCGACCTGGCGTGAAAGGCAAAACCAAGCGGGGGTTCCTTCCCCCATGCGACCGTCCTGGCCGAGGTCCTGATGGGCTCGGTTTGTGAGACAGGGGCTCTCCGGACGATAATCTATCCGCTCTTGCCTTCCTTGCCAAGCTGGTTCTTTCTCAAATCGTAAAATGTTCTCCCTTCGTCAGGACCAGCGGTCTTCCGGGCCTTCAGCTGCGGGGCCTGGAACCGGATGGCCGCCTCATAATCGGTTTCGTCGCCGACTTCCAGAGGAGTCGCTTCACTCCTCCAGGCGGTACTTCCCTCGACTCTTTTCCACCGGATATTTCTGCACGTTGCGGACCATCTTCCGCTGCACCAGCGTTGTCAGATCGAGGCCCAGGCTGTTGCACAGACAGAAAAGCACGCCGGCCACGTCGGCGATCTCGTCGCCGACCTCTTCGCGCACCTTCGGGTCGCTCACTACCTGACGTGACGCTTCGTTGTCAATCCAGAGGAAATGCTCCATCAACTCGGCCACTTCCACGCTCAGGGCCATGACCAGATTTTTCGGACTGTGAAACTGCTCCCAGTCGCGATCGTGGACAAACCGCGCGTACAACTCACGGAGTTGCCCCACGGGCGTATCGTGATCCTGATTCATGGTGTCTCCTCAGGGGAATGAATCCTTCGCGGTGCGTTCACCGGAGTGGATCAGGCCCAGCGACCTGTGCCAGTTCGACTGTGTGAGCGGGCTTATACCGCCGATACCGGCAGAATCAAGACGAGACGGGAAGCGGTCAGGGCAACGGCGCGTGGCGGTCCAGAAACGTCTGCAACTCGCGGAAGAACTCCATGCCGATGGCGTCGTTGTGGCCTCGATCCGGCACGGTCAGCAGATACTTCGGCTCCGAGGCCGCCGCGAAAAGCTGGCCCGCCATCGAGTACGGGACCACTCGATCGATCGTGCCGTGCGTGAGGAACACGGGACACCGGACGCTTGCGAGCTTCGCCCGGTTGTTCATCTGATTGCGGACGAACCAGCGTGCCGGCAGAAACGGGTACTTGAACTGGGCCAGGTCCGGAAACGACGTGAACGCCGACGCCAGGATCAGAGCCCGGCACGGATGCTTGCTCGCCAGGTCGGTCGCCACGGCTCCGCCCAGCGAGCCACCATAGATCAGGACGCGCTCGCCCGGCACGCCCTTGACATCGGTCAGCCAGCGATAGGCGGCCTCGCCGGCGGCGTAGAGGCCCGCCTCCGACGGCGAACCGTTGCTCTTGCCGTAGCCGGGATAGTCGTAGATCAGCACGGCGTAGCCCAGCTGGCGATAGACCGCGAGCGTGCCGCCGCGCTGGCTCAGGTTGCCATAGTTGCCGTGGCTGTAGTGAATCGCCCCACGTTCCGGCGTCCAGCCTTCCGGAGCAACCCACCAGGCGTGGATGGTGCTGCCATCGGCGCTGGACAACTCGACATCCTCGACCGGAAGACCGGCCGGCGGCGCGACCCAGGCCGTGGCGGCCTTGACGCCCTGGAACAGGAACCAGTTCTCCAGCGCGAGCAACACGACACAGAACCCCACGTAGAGTCCAACGAACCAGGCCAGCGGCCGACGCACGCCACGCCACAGGACACGATACCAGGGCCGGGATGGTTCAGCCATGAGCCACTTCTCGACGAGCCGGAAAGAACAGCCCCACGAGGAAGCCGAGCAGCACCACGCTCGCACACGTCCACGGGAACCAGTCGCCCCAGCGAACGTAGAGACTCTCCCGAGTATCGAGCGGCACGGTCGCCACCAGGACGCCGGGCACAACCTCGTAGCGCCACCATTCGCTGACCGGCAGAGCCTGCCACTGGGTCGGATCGGAACCGATCTCCCACAGCGTCGCCGGATGCCAGCCTTCGACGCCGATCGTCCCCCACGGCAGACCGCCCAGGCCGGGAACGCCGCCGGCCAGAAGGCCGAACCCCGTCGGGAATGGCCGGGCCGCCGGCCGCAGAACTCGACCGTTGCTGTCCACGACGGCCGAGATGCCCATGTTCACCGCCCGGACGACCGCCCGTCGATTCTCGACCGCCCGGAATCGGCAGATGGCCAGGTGTTCGGCATGCTCGGCCGAGCCGATGAACCAGCCGTCGTTGCTGATGTTGACGAGGAAGTCGGCCGGCGGCTGGCCGTCGCTGCCGCCATAGGGCCGCGAGATGTTCGGGTCGCTGTCCTCGTAGCAGATCAGCACGCCGAAGCGCGTGGCGCGACCTTCCGCGTCGTGCAACTCCAGCCGCGGCCGCTCTGAGCCTGGATGGATCATGTACGGGTAGTCGAACGGCATCAGACCAGCGAGCGAGCGGAACGGCGCGTACTCGCCGAACGGGACGCAGTGGATCTTGTTGTAGAGCCCGGCCATCAGCCCGGCCTGATCGACGAACACGGCCGAGTTGTGCCGCGGGATCTCGGTGCCGTCCGGCACGCGGGCGTTGAGGCCCAGCAGCAGCGAGGTCTTCCAGCGGAAGGCTGCCGTCAGGGCGATGTGGTTGCTCTCCGCGAAGTGACGATTCAGAAAGTGGATCACCTCGGCGTCGGTCGCGTCGCCGGGCCGGATGCCGAACATCCCACGGGCGAAGCTCACCAGCTGGGCCGGCGGGATGTTGGCCGGGTTGTGGTAGAAATCGCCGCCGATGGCCGTCTCTGGCCAGACGATCAGGTCCGGCCGAAACTCCGACGCCCGATCGGTCAGCCGGAAGACGTGTTCCTCGATGTGGTCGCGCACGACGCCCGGTTTCGAGTAGCCCTCGTTGCGATAGCCCTGCTTGGTGTTGGTCTGCACCAGTGCGACGCGCGGCCCCGGCTGCATCGTCTGCTCGCCGAGTCGGTACGCTCCGTAACCAAGGGCCGCCCCCAGGAGGAGAAGCACCCCGACCGCCTGGACGGTGAGGGCCCCTCGACTCCAGCGCGGCCGGGGCGATCGAGCCAGCCACAGTTCCGCCAGCAGACCATTGACCGCGAGGACGAGGAACGACACCAGCCACGCTCCGCCGAGGTCGGCCACCTGGATGAGCAGGCCGAAATCGTGCTGCGTGTGAGCGAACAGATACCACGGGAAGCCGGTCAGCAGATTTCCCTTGGCGAACTCCAGGGCCGTCCAGACGCACGGCACCGAGAGGACGAGCGGCCAGCGGGCCCTTCGATCGAGCCAGCGAATCAGCCATAGACCGACGGCGGGATAGAGCGCCCCGTAGAAGACGAGAAAGGCCCAGGCGAAGTACATCCGGCCATCGGTCGTCGTCAGCCAGTGGATCGCCGCGGCGTAGAAGAGGACGCCGCCGAGGTATGCGGCGAGGTAGAGCTGCCAGCGCGGCCCCGGATGACGAACGAGTGTCAGCAGCGGCACCAGAGCGAACCAGCCGAGCCAGCCCTGGCCGGCGGGAAAGTGGGCCAGGTAGGTCAGCAGGGCCGTCAGCAGGGCCGGTAGCCAGATCGGCGGCCGGGCCGAGGGGGAAGGCGTCGGGTCGTCCATGGCCATGCTGCTACCTCACGCATCCAGAGCCAGCACCTCGACGGAGGTGCCGGCCGTCATCGTCTGGTCCCCGGCCGGGATGACCATCAGGGCGTTCGCCGCTCCCACGCCGCGCAGGTCGGAGGAGCCGAACCACGGCACCCGCCGAACCACCTCGCCCTGGCCGGTCGCTTCCAGCAGAGCCGGATGATACGTCGGCCGATCCGACCGCATCGTCAACCCCTCAGCCAGCGTCGCTTTCCGGAGCAGGTTCGTGGCATTTCGCCCCGCCAGGATCGCCAGGGCCGGCCGGACGAACAACTCGAAGCAGACGAAGCTGCTCACCGGATTGCCGGGCAGACCGAAGACCAGCCTCGGCGGCTGTCCCGTGCGAGCCAGCGTGCCGAAGAGCAGCGGCTTGCCCGGCTTCAGGGCGACCTTGTGGAACAGGGCTCGAACGCCGAGTTCGTCGAGGATCTCCGGCACCAGGTCGCGTTTGCCGGCCGAGACGCCGCCGGACAGGATCAGCACGTCGCCGAGCAAGCCCTCGGTGATCGTGGCCCGCATCGCATCGGCGTCGTCCCGAACGATGCCCGGGAATCGGGGCCGACCGCCGGCCCGCTGCACCTGAGCATGGAGCATCACGCCGTTGCTGTTGCGGATCTGGCCGGGACCGGGTGTCTCGTTCCAGCCGACCACCTCGTCGCCGGTCGAGAGGATGTGAACGCTGGCCGGCGGCACGACAAGCGGCTGGCCCTGGCCGACCGTCGCCAGCAGGCCGAGATCCTGCGGTCGCAGCACGCGCCCGGCCGGCAGGATCTCCTCGCCGGCCCGCATCTCCTGGCCGCGCGGCAGGACGTTCGCTCCCGGCTTCAGGCCGGGCAAGGTGATCCGCACGCGCGATCCGTTCCCCTGAGTCTGCTCAAACGGAACGACGGCGTCGGCTCCATCGGGGATCATCGCTCCGGTCATGATCCGGCTGGCCTGGCCCGGCCCGATTTGCCGGGTCGGCACGACTCCCGCGGCGATCTCCTCGATCACCTCGACTTCGCCCTGACCGTCGTTCAGATCCGCGGCGCGCAGGGCGTAGCCATCCATCGCCGACTTCGTGAACGGCGGCGAATCCGCATCGGCACGGACCGCCTCAGCCAGGGCCAGACCCCGGGCGTCGAGCAAGTCCACACGGCTAGCGGGCAGCGATCGGGCCTGGTCACGCACGATCGCCAGCGCCGCCTCGACCGACAGGAGTTCTCTGGCCATGACCACCGATCCTCAGTCCGAACTCGGTGTGCAGTTGGTGGAGCAGTCCTCGCTGGGCAGTGGAAAGAGATCCGGCCGCGAGGGCGGGAACTCGCACAACGGGATGCTCTCGGTCGGTTCGGAGATGACCTCGGCCAGCGTCGTGTTACGGAAGGCTTCCTCGACGGTCGCCAGGGCATTGTCCACCCGCCGATGCAGGGGGCACAGGCGGATACCGTGCGAGGCCAGGCCCAGCGGACAGCTCCGGATGCGCTGGATCGGATCGACGGCCTCGACAACCATCAGGATGGTGATTTCCTCCGGCGTGCTGGCCAGAGTCATGCCGCCGCGCTGGCCGCGCTGTGAACGCACCAGCTCGGCCCGGACCAGATTTTGCAGGACCTTGGACAGATAGGCCCGCGGCACCCGGGTCGCCTCGGCGATCTGATCGGTCGTGTGGGCCACGCCGGGTTTCATGGCCAGGTAGACCATCGCCCGCAAGGCGTATTCCACGGACTGCGTGAACATGAGGGCCCCTCGTGCGTCGCGATCAGCGCCCGCTCAGATGGTTCCCTCTTCACGAAGACACCGACCTGAGCCCGGAGGGAGCGACCTGGGAGAGTAACGACACGATCGCCCACTCTTTCAGCCTATCTATTTTCCGGGGTCAGGTCGAGACATGCGTGTCCGAAATGTGGAGCCGCCGGGGGAGGGCAGGGCCACCGCCGAGCCGGTCGGGATCAGGCCGGCTCGGTGGGTGGCTCGCCCGCCCAGAAGCGGTTACTTCTTCAGCAGGTTGGTGATGGGTTCCTTGACCGCGTCGGCCCAGATCCGGTAGCCCTTCGGGCTGAGGTGCAGGAAGTCGGGCATGATCTCCTTGGTCAGGGTTCCGTCCGGAGTCAGGAACTTCTGCCCGATGTCGAGATACTGCACGGTCTTGCCGCCGTCGTCGAGCTTGCTGATGATTTTGTTGACCGCAGCGATCTTCTCCCGCTGCGGATTCGGCTTCGGTCCACGCGGGAAGACGCCCAGGAGCAGCACCTTCGTCTTGGGCGACTTCTTGTGGATCTCGCCCACGATCGCCTTGACGCCGTCGGCGATCTCCTCGGCCGTGTTGTCCTTGCCGTTGCTGTTGTTGGTGCCGATCATCAGCATGACCACCTTGGGCTGGATGCCGTCCAGCTCGCCGTTCTGCAACCGCCACAGGACGTGCTGGGTGCGATCGCCGCCGATGCCGAAGTTGGCCGCCTTGAGCGGAACGAACTCGTCGGTGAAGATCTTCGCTCCGGGCCCGCCGCCGTGCCCTTCACCGCCCCAGGCATCCGTGATCGAATCGCCCAGAAAGAGCAGATCGACACCGCCACGCTTGGCCATCTCGACGAACTTCTCGTGCCGCTTCATCCAGTTACCCGGCCGAGGAGCCGGGGTGATGGCCGAGTGCTTCTTCTCCTGAGCCCGGGCCGAATCATGGCCAGGGCCAGCACACACGATGGCCGCGAACAGCAAACCAAGACACATACGCACGACGAAATCCTCCGAGAGCATGACTGCACCGCTGGGGGGTGTCCGCAGTATCCGCGAGATCGGACCGGGTGCAAGGAAAATCACGGCAGCGGAATGTTACGGAAGCGAAAGGGGATGTCCATGCGGACGATCGCTTCCGGCGTCGTGTAGTGAAATCGCCACAAGTGCGGATCGGACGGCTCGGGACACTCGCGAACCTGGAAATGGTAAGTCACCACCGAACGCGAGGGCGTGTTCGCTTCAAGCAGGTAGCCGCTGCTCTTCCAGACCTTGCCCGCAGCGGTGCGCAAGGTCGCCTCATTCTGCACCACCCAGGACTGATAGCTCTCGAAGATCGCGCCGCCCGGCGGAACGGGCAGGGCCACTTGTATCGACCAGCGATCCTTCGTCCGGACGATCCGCGTCACCCGCCCAGCGGGTCCCTTATCGGGGAAGGCCAGGATTGGAGCGTCGAGATTCGGAGCCGCCTCCAGATCGGCCAGGGAAGCCAGCGTGATCGGCACCATCCGTGTCGGGACGACCGCAGTCAACTTCCCCTCCATCCGGGCGATGGTCTGCTCGGTTCGCGGCAGGGGAGGCAGACGAAAGTCGAACGTGATGCCGAACTGACCGTCCACGGGAACCGGAGCCGATCCCTCGGCGAGGCCGGCGATTTTCTTCCCCGCCCCATCCTCCAGAATCAGGCCCTCTGGACGACTCTCCAGAAAGAAGGGGTGCAAGGTCGGTTCCCAGACCACTTCCAGTGAGCCAACCGCCGAGGGCGTCCCGGTCTGGAGATCGAGGCGGCATCCGATCCCAACGAGAGAAAGGCGAAACGGGCCAGAAACGGCGGTAGGAGCCCGGGAAGGTCCACCCGGCAGGAGCTGGATCTTGCCTCCACTGGGCAAGACACGAACACGAGCGCTGGCTCGGTGGACCGCGTCTTCCAGAAGGTCCCAGAACAACCGCTTACCTCCAGGAACAGAGATCGACGATGTCGTAAGATTCGCGCGGTCGTCGAGAACGCCCGGGAAGATTTCGCGGACCTGGCCGAGAATGGCCCGAATCGAAGTAGGGTCGGGTAGTGTGAAGACGGTCCCGGTGGGAGGACGCGGTGTTTCGCCCTGAGCGGCGAGAGGAACGGCGACTGCGATAAGGAGGAACGTCCGAAACCAGCCCATGCCATCCTCCAATGTGCTGTGTTGTCATGGAAGACGAACGGTGAGGGAGGAGTGAACCAAAAATGCCACCGCTCCCGAGGGGATACCTCAGGAGCGGTGAACAAACCCCGGCGATGACCTACTCTCGCCCTGAACGGACTACCATTGGCCCTG
>CAYYJM010000134.1:6633-16461 GCA_964471755.1 uncultured Alcaligenaceae bacterium | reverse complement strand
TTCGCTTCCAATCGCGGCGTCATCATCATGGCCGCAACGAACCGACCCGAGACGCTCGATGCGGCCCTGCTCCGGCCGGGCCGTTTCGATCGCACCGTGGTGGTCGATCGGCCGGACCTCATCGGCCGGGAAGCGATCCTGCGCGTCCACGTCCGCAACGTCAAGCTCGGGCCAGACGTGGACCTGCGTCGCGTCGCTGCCCTGACGCCGGGTGCCGTCGGAGCCGATCTGGAGAACCTGGTCAACGAGGCGGCCCTGCTCGCCGCCCGGGCTGGCAAGGACGCCGTCGGCATGGCCGACTTCAACGAGGCCGTCGAGCGAGCGGCCGTCGGCCTCGAACGCAAGAGCCGGATCATGCTGCCGGAGGAGAAACGCCGCATCGCCGTCCACGAGGCTGGCCATGCCCTGGTCGCCTGTGCCTTGCCGAACACCGATCCGGTTCACAAGATCTCCATCATCCCGCGCGGCGTCGGCACGCTCGGCTACGTCCTGTCCCGGCCGGACGACGATCGGATGCTGCACACGCAGAGCGAACTGGAGAGCCGAATCAAGGTCGCCCTGGGCGGCACCCTGGCCGAGGAGCTGATCTACCGCGAGGTGTCCAACGGCGCGACCAGCGACCTGGAGACGTGTACCCGACTGGCCCGCCGCATGGTCAAGCAGTTCGGCATGAGTCGGCTCGGTCGGATCTGCTATCAGGAGCAGGAGGGCCCCGGCTTCCTGGGCCTCCACGGCGAGGGCGAGAGCCGGGTCTACAGCGAGGAGACGGCCCGCGAGATCGACCTGGAGGTCAAGAAGATTCTCGACGATGCCACCGAGGAAGTTCGGCTCATCCTGGCGTCGCGTCGCGCCACCCTGGAGGCGCTGGCCGCCCGGCTGATCGAGAAGGAAGTGATCGACGGTAGCGAGCTGCGCGAACTGCTCGAACAGACGATCCCCGGCCCGCGTCTGGTGCCGGCCAGCGAGGCCCTGCCAGGGACGGAACCGGATGAGCCGCCATCGGTCGGCGAGACGGTGGCGGAGAAGTAAGAGTGCATCCTGAAGGAACATCCCCATGACTGTCCGGACCAGGGAACGCCCGCGAGTCGAGATCCGCGAGGAGTTCTTCCACGTCGATCGCATCCTCAAGCCGGAGGGGGACACTCCGCGTCGAACCCGGAAGGTCATCGCCGTGATGCCGGCGTACAACGCCGAGAAGACGCTCGCCGCCACCATTGCCGACATGCCGGTCGGCTGCGTCGATGAGGTCATTCTCGTCGATGACGGCAGCAAGGATCGCACGGTCGAGCTGGCTCGTGACATGGGCCTGACCGTCATCGTCCACGAGAAGAACAAGGGCTACGGCGGCAACCAGAAGACGTGCTACCGTGAGGCCCTGGCGCGCGGAGCCGACATCGTGGTCATGATCCATCCCGACTATCAGTACGACAGTCGGGTCATTGCCGCGGCGGTCGAGTTTCTCGAACACGACATCTGCGACGTGGTTCTCGGCAGTCGGATTCGCTCCCGTTCCGAGGCGCTCGCGGGTGGCATGCCGCTGTACAAGTACCTGGCCAATCGCTTTCTGACGTTCGTCGAGAACGTGATGCTCGGCCAGAATCTGGGCGATTTCCACTCCGGCTTCCGCGTCTATCGTCGTGAGGTGCTGGAGACGATCCCGTTCGAGCGCAACTCGGACGATTTCGTCTTCGACACGCAGTTCCTGGCCCAGGCGGTCCATTTCGGCTTCCGCCTCGGCGACGTGCCGGTGCCGGTGCGCTACTTCGACGAGGCGAGCAGCATCAACTTCACGCGATCGACGAAGTACGGCCTGCAGACGCTCCAGGTGATGTGGCTCTACTGGCTCAATCGTCTGCACCTGTGGCGTTCGCCGCTGTTCCAGCCGCGCGATGCGGGCGAGCGTGGGGCGTCAGCCCCATGACTCTTCCCGCTCATGGGGCTGACGCCCCACGGCCGGGTTCATCGACCGGCGTCACACGCCCCGTCTCGTCCATCCGGTAGCCGTACAGCCGTTCCAGCTTCTCGGCCAGCAGCGCCGCCTCTGTCAAATCCGGCGACAGGTCCCATGTCCGTCGGATTCCCGCCGCGTCCACTGTGGTCAGGCTCAGGCCGTCCGGTGACAGCCGGGCGGCACGCACCTCCTCCGGGTGCATCAGCGCTGGCGTCAGCGGCTGACCTTCCAGCGCGTCCCAGACGACGACCGACCGACCGCGAATGAGGGCGGCCCGCTCGCCGGTGCCGACCCAGGACGCGACCCGATATCCGGCAGTCCCGGGCAGCAGCGGCGACAACGGCTGGCCCAGATTGATATCCCAGAAGCGCACGCCGGTCCGCTCCTCGATGACCAGGCCCCCGGTCGAGCCTGGCACCAACCCGAACGGCTGCGACTCGCCCGGACCGAACAAGAGCGTGATCGCCTCGGGCACGACGCGCGTCCAGCGCTCCTCGCCGCTTTCGACGTCCCAGACCTGCACCCGGCCATCGAGCAAGCTGGCGGCGCTCCGGCCATCGGGAGACAGGGCCAGGTCAAACTCGTCGGTTTGCGGCACCTCGTCCTGTCCCGCCAGCCGGAACGTGTGGACGACCTTCCCGCCCGGCACGTCGATCAGCTCGACCTGCTTCTGCTCGCGCGCCAGGCGCAGCAGGATCTTGCCGTCCTCGCTCAGGCAGACGCGGGCGTCCTTCACTGGGGGACGCTTGACGCTGGCGACGACCTGCCCGGCCGCGTCGTGGATGACGGCCGTGGCGGCGTCGTTGCTTGAGGTGGCGACGAACCGGCCGTTCCGCGTGGTGAACCAGCCGTGGCGGTGGTCCGGCAGGCGGAGTGCACCCACGACCTTGCCCTCGGCGTCGAGCAGGTCGAGGTGATCCGGTTCGCGGCCGGACTCATCCGGCCGCTGGAGGATCACCCGGCCATCGGACGTCAGGAAGGCCCGGTTTACCCGGCCAGGTTTCGCGCCGAGCAGCGACGTCCCGTCTGGCCTGGCGGAGGGCACGTCCCAGAGGGTCGTCCGCAACCGGTCCCGGAGGATGAGCCGACGGCCCTCGCGCAGATACTGTCCATCGAGGATCGGCGCACCGGCCGGGTAGCGGAAGATCGGCCGGCGCTCGACCACGCCCCACAGGACGCCGACCTCCGGCGCATCCACGACGAGCGACCCACCGGCGAGCAGACGCCGACCGTCCGGCCGCAGGGCCAGGCACGTCGGCCGACCGAGACCGTCGATCTCCGTTTCGGGCAGGGCGGAGTCCATCCGCCAGATACACGCCCGGCCCGACGCACCGCGGCCGTCTTCGAGCGTCAGGATCCGGTCCAGCCCCGTCACCGGGGCGACCCGGAAATCCCGGTTCATACTCGCCCAGCGATCCTCGGCCAGCTTCTTCATCGTCTGTACGTCCCACGCCTCGACGCGATGGTCGCGGTAGACGACGTACAGCTCGCCGTTCGGCCCGGACGACATCCCCTCGGCTGGCTCGTTCCCACCGAGCGCCTGGCGTTTCCACTCTGGCTTCTCGTCGCCGAGACGGCAGATGGCCAGCTCCTTGCACGCCTCGTCGAGCAAGACGACCGTCTTCCCCTTGGGGATGTAATGGAACTGACGCGGGAACACTGGCAGCGGTAGACGCAGTGACTCCATGCCGTCAGCGACGCCGAGAACCACCAGGACCGCCTCGCGCAGGGTGTCGTCCCCGGGAGAGACGGCGACGATCCGTTCCGCGTCGAGGAACGCCGCCAGGCCCGCCCGACCCGCGGTCGGCAACGTCTTCCGCACCTGTCCCGTCGCCACGTCCACGATCTCGAGCGCCGGCTGGGCCGTCCGTCGCAGGAGCGTCTGGCCGTCGGGATGCAGATCGACGATCTCCTGGCGATCCGTGGCGACGACGCCGAGTGGCCGGGGCAGGCCGCCGTAGCGCTCGTACGCTGCCAGCCGCTGACGGATCATCGTCTCCGAGCTGGCATCGAGCGGCACCTGCTCCGTCAGCGGCCGGGCGAACCAGTGGACCGCCGGCACCAGCTCTGCCCGGGCGGCGTAGGCCAGTCCTTGATCGATCATCCGCCGGCCCTCCTGGCGGTCCCGGTCGAACCGGGCCTGGACCGCTTGCCGCATCGCGTGGCGCGCCTGGTCCTCGGCTGCCCGGGCCCGCATCGCCTCGGACTGCGCCCGGAGGGCTTGCTCGGTCGAGATGACGAAGAAGGCGAACACGCAGAACAGCAGCGATGCCGTCAGCGCGGTGACCACCGGGTTGCGCTTCGCCCAGCGGACCGAGTGGCCGACGACGCTGATGCGCCGGGCCGAGAGTGGCCGATGATCGAGGAACCGCCGCAGGTCGTCGGCCAGGGCCTGGGCCGAGGCGTAGCGGTCCTCTGGCCGGCGCGACATCGCCTTCAGGACGACCGTCTCCAGGTCGCGCGGGATGTGGCGGTCGAGCCGGCGCGGCGCGACCGGCTCCCGCTGCAGGAGGGCCTGCAACACCTCCTGCGGGGTGGACCCATCAACCGGCGGCCGGCGAGTGAGCAGCTCATAGAGCGTCGCCCCGAGACTGTAGAGGTCGGTCCGATGGTCGATCGGGTGCAGGGCCGCCCCGGCCTGCTCCGGGCTCATGTAACGCGGCGTGCCGAGAAGCTGGCCGGTGTGCGTCAGTGACGCATCACCGACGCTTCGGGCCAGGCCGAAGTCGGTCACCCACACGACACCCTCGTCGTCGAGCAGGAGGTTGCTCGGCTTGATGTCGCGGTGGACGACGCCGCGCTGGTGGGCGTGAGCCAGCGCCTCGGCCGCCTGCACGCCCAGTTCGGCGACCCAGCGGTAGAATGCCTGGCCCGTCGGGATCGTGGCACTGGCCGCCTCGCGCGGCACGGCGTCGAGACCCCGGCCGTGGATACGCTGCATGGCGTAGTATGGCACGCCGTTGACCTGGCCGACGTCGAAGACCGGCACGATGTTCGTGTGGTGCAACCCGGCCGCCGTCCGCGCCTCGCGCAGGAAGCGTTCGAGCCGCGTCGCCGCCTGCGGCCCGGCCAGGGGCAGTACCTTCAGCGCCACCCGACGCCGGAGCGTCTCGTGGATCGCTTCATAGACGATCCCCATGCCGCCCCGGCCGATCTCGCTGACGATCGTGTACAGGCCGAACCGACTGCCCGGTGTTAGCTCGACGCCGGCGCTCGGCTGCTCCCGGCCGTCGCGGGCCATGCCCTCGAGCAACAGCAGCGTCGGGAACAGGGCCCGGATGCGCCCGGCCAGCTCGGGATGCCGCGCGGCGTAGTCATCGATCGCGGGCAGCTCGCCGGCACGCACCCGGGCGGTGAACTCGTCGGCCAGCCCGGCCAGGACAGTGGAATCGTCGGACATGGTTACCTCGTTTCCAGCAACCCGCGCAGCCGCTCCAGGGCGCGGATGTAACGCTTGCCGGCCGCTGCCTCGCTGATGCCGAGCAAGAGCGCCGTCTCGCGGTTGGTCAACTGCTCGAAGTGCCGCCACAGGATCAGGTCGCGCTCGTCATCGTCCAGTTCGCCCAGAGCCCGGCGCAGCCGTTCGACCAACTCGGCGACGACGACCTCGGCACTGGGCGACGGCCCTCCCTGCGCCAGGCTCCGGGCGAGGAGCGTACTCGACCCCTCGGGCAGTGCCGGCACCTCCCGCCCCACGGCCCGCTGCCCGGCCAGCAGGTGCTTGCGATGCAACCGGAGTACCTGCTCCCGAGTCAGCCAGTGCAGCCAGAGGGCCGGCGGCATCGCGGGGGCCTCGCGGTAGGCCGGCCAGCGCCGCAGCGCCTCCAGGAAAGTCTCCTGGAGCACGTCGGAGACATCGAGCCGGGCCGCCAGCCGGCGGTCGAGCCGGAGCTGCACCGCTCGGCGCAGCCCCTCGCGCTGCTCGGCGAACAGGCTTTCCAGGTCCTCATCCATCGGCATTCCTCCGCTCCCCACGAATAACTGCACCAGCGGCGCAAACGGGACAAGATTTCCGTGACCAGGCGCGCCGCTCGGGGTTGACATGCGAGCCCGTCTGGGCGATTAAGGGGGCCGCATGGATGCGCGCTGAGTTGACGCGTGAAGGAGGGATACCGATGCGACGAAGCCTCGCGGCCCTGATGAGTGGGCTGTTTCTGGCGTTGACCGTGGGATGCGGTGGTGGCGGCGACAACGGCGGTGCCCAGACGAAGACCGACGCGGGAACGCACCCCGAAGCGACCGTGTCGATTCCCGGCCCGCTGCACGGTGAGGTTCTGCCGCCCAGCGCTCTGCCACCGGCCGCCCCGCCGTCCGTCACGCCGCAGAACTTTCTACCCGGCGAAGTCTTGCCGCCAATCGAGGACGATGCCCCTCGTATCACCAAGACGCAGAAGCAGGTCGCCCTGCTGACCGAGGCCGTCCTCCGCTACATCGAGGAGAACAAGGCCGCCCCGACGTCCCTGGAGGCGATGGCCCAGCCCGGCCAGGGCAAGAAGCCCTACTTCGCCCCCTCGCTGCTCCTCGACCCGTGGGGTTCGCGCATCCAGTATGACCCCAAGGGGCCGATGAACCAGCGGAAGCAGCCCGACATCTGGTCGCTCGGCCCGACCGACGGCTCGGTCTTCATCGGGAACTGGAGCGAGAAGCCAACGGCCGCCCCCGCTCCGGCTCCGATGCCGAAACCAGTGACGACGACGGGTGCGATCCTTCCGCCAACGGGAAGCTGACGGTGAGGCGGTCTTCATTTAGCCGCCGGCTTGCCGGCGGTCTTCGTCGGACGGCGGGCAAGCCCGCCGCTAAATGAACTCCACGCCTGCCTCTCCCGTCCGGACCTCGCCGATGACGTACGTCGGCACACGATCCTCTTGCAGCTGTCGCTGGATGCTCTCCGCGTAGTACGGGCTGACGATCATCACGAAGCCGATGCCCATGTTGAAGACGCGGTACATCTCCGCTTCCTCGACCGGGCCAGTCCTGGCCAGCCAGTCGAAGACGGGCGGGATTGGCCAGGAACCCTTCTTCAGGAACACACGCCGACCCGGCGGCAGGACGCGCGGGATGTTCCCCTCCAGGCCCTCGCCGGTGATGTGGGCCAGGCCACGGACCACACGCCGCTTCGTCGGGTAGTGACGCAGAATACTCTTGACGGCCCGGACGTAAATCCGTGTCGGTTCGAGCAGTTCCTCGCCGACCGTGCGGCCCAGTTCCGGGACCACGTCGTTGACGCTGAGTTTCGCCACGTCGAAGGCGACCTTGCGAACCAGACTGTAACCGTTGGAGTGGATGCCGCTGCTGGCCAGGCCGAGAACCACGTCGCCGGGCCGGATCGCCCGGCCGTTGATGATGTGGTCGCGCTCGACGACGCCGACGCAGAAGCCGGCCATGTCGAAATCGCCCGGAGCGTAGAAGTCCGGCAGGATGGCCGTCTCGCCACCGACCAGGGCACAGTCGGCCAGCAGACAGCCCTCGCTGACCCCCTTGATCAGGTCGCGCGTCAGGGCTGGGTCGTCCTTCGCCATGGCGACGTAGTCGAGAAAGAGGAGCGGCTCGCCGCCGGTACACAGGGCGTCGTTGACGGACATGGCGACGAGGTCGATGCCGACGGTGTCGTACTTCTTCGTCAGGCAGGCGATCTTGAGCTTGCTACCGACGCCGTCGGTGCTGGCGACGAGGACCGGATGACGGTAGTTCCGCGCGAACAGGCGGGTGTTGTAGTCGAGCGAGAAGAGGGCCGCGAAGCCGCCGAAGCCGTCGAGGACGCGTGGGCCGTGCGTCCGGCGCAGCAGCGGGATCATCCCGGAGATGGTCTGCTCGTAGACGTCAAGATCCAGGCCGGAATCGCGGTAGGTAACCGGTCGTCCCGGCGGTGGCGTTGGGGAACTCATGTGCATCTCCGTGGCGCTGTACCGTTGATTATCGCGGTCAGGCCGGCGGAGACAATGGTCGCTTCACGCAGCGGAGAGCGGTTCGTGCGAATGGGCCACGTCACCGACCTCCAGCAGGGACCAGAGATCGACCCCCAGGCCGATGAGCAATTCGCTCAGGTCGCCGCGCAGGAGGTCGTCGCGAGAGAGGCCACGCCAGTGGAAGCGGCGCTCGTTCCAGCGGACCTGGACCTCGAAACCATCACGCCGTCGGCGTACCTGGAAGCCGAAATACGCGGGCGGTCCAGCGGTCAGGGTTACGCCCTGCGGCAGGGTCCACGCTCGGGGCTCGGAATCGTCCCAGGCCAGGTAGGCCCCGTGAGCAGTGCGTCGCAGAATCTCGACGGTCGGCAGTGGTTCGCGCATGCAACTTCCTCCTGGCTCGATGGGCGGGCGGGGACAATGCCGCGAACCGGGCGAAAAAGCAAGCCGGCTTCGAGAGCCGGAAGCGTTAGCGACGGTTGTCGGCGAGCCAGAAAACCGTCGCTGACGCTTCCGGCTCTTTCTCGCCTCCGGAGTTCCTCTTGCAACCCTGATGGCCCGCGATATAACGCCGCTCACTATCTCCACATCGCAGTCGGGCAGGAGGTCGGCGAATGCGAATGCGCGTGCGCCTCGGCGTTGGTCTGGTTGGGATGCTGGCGTGCGTCGGCTCGTTCACCGGCTGCATGGCCGGCTCGGAGCCACCCCGGTTATCGGCCCGGGATCCGGCTCTGCGGTCGGCCATCCTCGCCGTCGGCAAGGGGGAGCGGACCGATCCGCGCGTCCGTGCCCAGGCCGAGGAGCAGGAGGCCGACCCTCGCGGCCCGCGTGCCGGTGAACGCTCTACCTGGCTCGGCGAGGGCATGTCGCCCGCCGCTCGGGTCGCCGTCCTGGTCAACGGACAGGCCATCCTGGAAGCGGAGGTTCGCGCCGTGAGCCTGCCGCAGATGGGCATTCTACAGACCCTGCCCGAATCGGAACGTGCGACCAAGGCCCGGGAGATCACCAAGAACGCGGTCAACTCACTGATCGAACGCGAGGTCGTGCTGCAAGAAGCGTTCGCTCGTCTGGGAGCCCGCGGCGACAAGATCCTCAACAAGCTCAAGGACTTCGCCGACAAGGAGTTCCGCAAGAACTGGATGAAGCCGATCATGACGGCGAACAACCTCAAGACGCAGGAGCAGCTCGAGGAGATCCTCGAGAAGTCCGGCACCTCGTTCCAGGCCATCAAGTATGGTTGGGAGCGGAACCTCATGTCGCAGGAGTATCTGCGGAACCAGATCTTCCCGCTCCTGGACCGCATCGGTCATGAGCAGATCCTCCGATATTACCGGGAGAATCCCGACGAGTTCACCGTCGAGGACACTCTGACCTGGCAGGACATCTTCATCCTCGTGTCGAGGCATCCGAGCCGTGAGGAGGCCCGCCGGTTCACCGAGTCGCTGGCCCAGCGCATACGCAACGGCGAGGACTTCGTGAAGCTGGCCGAGAGCTTCGACAACGGCGACGCCTCGCTGCGCAAGGACGCGCTCGGCATCGGCAGCAAACGAGGCGAGATCCGCCCGGCCGAGGTCGAGGCGGTCCTGTTCCGCCTGCGCGAAAAGGAACTGGGGCCGGTGATCGAGACGCCAACCGGCTTCCATCTGGTCCGCGTCCTGGAGCGAACCTACGCCGGCAAGAAACCATTCGACGAGAAAGTGCAGAAGCTGATCCGCGACAAGCTCCGATCCGAGCTGGCCAACAAGGAGATGAAGCGGATCATCCACGACCTGAAAACCCAGGCCATCATCGAGTACCCATCATCATCTGAACGATGAACGATGAACGATGAACGATGAACGATGAACCAGGGCGATCTGATTCATCGTTCATCGTTCATCGTTCATCGTTCATCGTTTCGGCTGGTTACAGACCTGCGCCGCTGGTGCTTGGGATGCTGGCGGAGGCGTTGTACTGGCCGAGGATGGTTTG
>CAYYJM010000134.1:2542-6623 GCA_964471755.1 uncultured Alcaligenaceae bacterium | reverse complement strand
GGTCGGTGTTGGTGTGAGCGAACTGACGGGAC
Organism: uncultured Alcaligenaceae bacterium; assembly: GCA_964471755.1. Classification (GTDB taxonomy): domain Bacteria; phylum Planctomycetota; class Planctomycetia; order Gemmatales; family Gemmataceae; genus CAYYJM01. The sequence continues at coordinate 6,591 of CAYYJM010000134.1, read as the reverse complement.
AGCTGATCTTTCTGTTCCTGGAGCTGGGCGAGTTGCTTCTCCAACTGCGCTTTCTGGATCTGGAGTTGGGCCGCCTGTCGGCGCGCCTGATCACGCGTGGCGGCGGCGGAGCGGTAGTCCTCTTCCATGCGGGCGACGCGGGCCTCCAGCGTCTTGACCCGTTCGGCCGCGGTGGTCGGGAGAGCCGGCGTGGAGCGATTACAGCCGGCGATCACGACGAAGAGGACCGCCAGGAAGGTGGAGTACGTCATGCTGGCTCGTGACATTGAATCGGCTCCTTCAAGCTACCGGCAGGAGAGACGGCCGGCAGGAGGGTATGCGGGTGGGAAGCGGTCAGAGCGAGGATCTGCATCGCCTCGTTTACCTGACCCGTGTAGTTTCTCACTCTTCCCATCGACCAGCTTGCCGGCAGACTTGACCGGTCTTGCCCCGTTCGCGCTGTTTTTCTCGATGCCCCAAACGGAACGAGCCACGACCGAATCGGTCGTGGCTCGTTGAGTGAGCGGCTCGCCTTCGGGACGGATCAGAGGATACCGGCTCCGAAGTTGTCCGACTTCTCGGTGGCCTTGGTCGTCTCGGCCGTGGTGTTGTTGTGGTTACCGCGCTGGCCGTGGGCACCATGAGTGCGGTAGCCGCGTGGCGTCGCGGCCGGTGCGGTCGCCTCACCGACCAGCGGGAGGTACGGCGTGGCGGCGTCGTAATCGCTGTCGTAGTCGTCGTAGGTGCAGATGTACCCCGGCTGCTTGGCCCGTTCCTTCTCCAGAGCAAACGCCTTGAGGATGGCGTTCTGGATGACCTCACGGCAAGCGGAGTTGATCGGGTGTGCAATGTCGGCGTGCAGCTTGACCCGACCGTCGGCGTCGCGGGTGGCTCGATCTTCATCGAGCTTGGACCCGCACTGATTACAGTAGCGAGCCCGCAGATGATTCTTGCTCCCGCAACCGGGGCAGCGGTCGGTCAACTTTCGGCTGGGCATGGCCACGAACGAGCCCTTGGTGCCCTCGATGATCTTGAGGTCGCGTACCACAAAGGCATCATCGAACGTGACCGAACAGAAGGCCTGCAGCCGTTCGTTCTCGCCGCCATCGTCCATGAGCTTGATCCGAACTTCGGTGATGACCACAGTTGTTCTCCTTTATTCTGTGGCACACTCTCAATCGCAACTCCGCACAACCGAAACACGCAGACCGGGCCACTCCTCCTGAGTGTTCGCCAGTCCTTGTGTGATTCGCAACGTACCGGCGGTGTCGGCGCACAGGGCGAAGACACAGCTGCCGCTGCCGCTCATCAACACCCCGGCCGGAGCCAGGGTCTGCATTCGCTCCCGCAGGCGAGCCACTGCGGGGCACAGCATCTCGGCCGGTTCCTGCAACCGATTGTGCAGGCAACGACCGATTTCCTCGACGTCCCCGACCGCCAGTGCCTGGCGCATCGAGTCTCCGACGATCGGCTCGGTGGGCAAACGCACCTTGCCATAAACCTCCGCCGTCGAGAGGCCGACGCCGGGATGAGCCAGCACCAGGTGCAAGGCCCGACCCGGAAGAGCCGGCTCGACGACTTCGCCGCGACCGGTACACCAGCCGGCCGGGCTCGGGCTGAAGAAGAAGGGCACGTCACTGCCCAGTTCCGCCCCGAGTTCGGCCAGTTGTTCCACTGACCAGCCCAGTCCCCAGAGGAGATTCAGGCCCGCCAGCGTGGCGGCGGCATCGGTCGAGCCACCCGCCAGGCCCGCCGCCATCGGGATGCGCTTCTCCAGGTGGATCCGCGCCCCGCGAGTCGTCTTCGTCCGTTCGCGCAGCAGTTCGGCAGCACGAAGGACCAGATTATCCGGCCCGGTCGAGAGGCCGGGCTGGTCGCAGGTCAGCTGCAACGCACCGGCCGGTTCGGCCCGCAGGGTCAACGTGTCGTAAAGGCCGACGCGAACCATGAGCGTTTGCAGCTCGTGGTAGCCATCGGCCCGGCGACGGCTGACTTCGAGGAACAGATTGACCTTGGCCGGAGCCCAGGCCAGCACGGTGGAACCGAGGCGACGCAGCTGCATGGGTTCTTCGAGTGAGTGACGCGAGTGTTCCCATCCGTGGGCCTGTCGAGAGGGTTCCTGGTTCCGGGCAAGCGATCCTGACCGGGTGAGCGAGGAGCCGGTTTCTCCGGTCCTTCGCATGACGGGGGCGATATTACTGTACCCCCGACGAAGCGTCAAGCCGGCTCTTTCCGCGCCGGTTGTCGGGCCTCCGGTCCTTGCGATGAGGCCGAATTCTCGCTATCTTGACTCTCTCCATCCCCTTGCCTGGCTTGAGGCTGCACCGGTGAACCCGTACGTTTCTCACCTCGAAGGCGCGATCGATGGCACCCGACTGGCAGCGGGTCGCGTTTACACCACGCATCAGGGCCGGCCGCTCTGGGTGCGCTACGATCTCGCGACCCTGCGTCAGAAGCTGACGCCGGCGACATTCGCCGTTCGACCGCCGAGTCTGTGGCGTTATCGGGAGCTGCTGCCGCTGGGCCTCGACCAGGAACCGGTGACGCTCGGCGAGGGCATGACGCCGCTGCTGCCGTGCCCGCGTCTGGGTGCGGAACTCGGCCTGGATCGTCTGTTCGTCAAGGACGAGTCGCAGCTGCCCACGGGCAGTTTCAAGAGCCGGGGCATGACGATGGCCGTCAGCCTGGCGAAGGAACTCGGCCTGAAGCGGCTGGCCATTCCGACGGCCGGCAACGCCGGCGGGGCCCTCGCCGCCTACGGAGCCCGGGCCGGCATGGAGGTCTACGTCTTCATGCCGGCCGACACGCCGACGGTCAACCAGATGGAGGCCTACCTCGCCGGAGCGAAGGTGACGCTCGTCGATGGCCTCATTACCGACTGCGGTAAGATCGTCCGTGAGAACACCGAGCGCATGGGCTGGTTCGATGTCTCGACCCTGAAGGAGCCGTACCGCCTGGAGGGGAAGAAGACGATGGGCCTGGAACTCGCCGAGCAGCAGAGTTACGAGCTGCCGGACGTGATTCTCTACCCGACCGGCGGCGGCACCGGCCTGATCGGCATGTGGAAGGCGTTCGCCGAACTGGGTGAACTCGGCTGGCTGAAGAGTGCGAAGCTGCCCCGCCTGATCTCGTGCCAGGCCGAGGGGTGCGCGCCGATCACGCGAGCGTTCGAGGCCGGTGAGCGGTTCGCGCCGCTGTTCGAGAACGCCCGGACCATGGCGAGCGGTCTCCGTGTGCCGGCCGCCGTCGGCGACTTCATGATGCTCGATGCGATCCGTGAATCGGGCGGCCTGGCGGTCAGCGGTCGGGAAGACCGGATCGTCGAGTGGATGCGGCGGGGCATGAGTCACGAGGGCATCTCGTTCTGCCCGGAGACGGCGGTCTGTCTCGACTGTCTGGATACGTTGGTGAAGGCCGGCCAGATTCGGCGGGACGAACAGGTCGTGGTTTTCAACACGGGAGCGGCCCAGAAGTACCTGGAGTGCGTGCCACTGGATCTGCCGCGGATGAGCAAGGACGAGCCGTTCGCGCCATGAGCCCACGGCACAGGCAAGGTACACGAGGAGACATCAAGCCACCTCGTCCTCGAGCCGTTCGAGTTCGACGAGTTCCTCGGGAGTGGCCTGGCCGCGTCGAGCCTTGCGGCCAAGCTCGGCCATCCGTTTTGATCGCTCCGCCGTATGGGCCGCTCGCTCCTGGGCCTCGGTGGCGCGTACCTGGGCCTCAGCTGCTCGCTCCTGGGCCTCAGTGACGCGTACCTGAGCCTCGGTGATTCGTTCCTGGGCCTCGGTGGCTTGATTCTGGGCCGCCGTGATTCGCTCCTGGGCCTGGCGTGCTTCTCGCTCCGCCTCTTCAGCCCGCCGGGCGTCCCGTTCTTGCTGGGCCTTGAGATCCGGGAACGTGCGGAACGGTTCGCCGTTGGGGTAGAAGACAGTCATCTCCGGGCCGCTCAGGTCGAATCGGATGCCGAGCCGCGGGCTGATGTAACTCCTCGACTGGAGACGGACCGGCACCAGGCTGTCGCCCCGTTGGCGGTAGACGAAGAGGCGGTTGGTGTCCGGGTCGAAGCG
>CAYYJM010000134.1:0-2532 GCA_964471755.1 uncultured Alcaligenaceae bacterium | reverse complement strand
AGCGGTAATACTCCTCGACGCCGTACTCGTCGTAGAACTCCAGCTTCCGCTGCATGAGCGCGTCGTCGTCGTTGGGCGAACGAACTTCAAAGACGACCGTCATCGGCACGTCGTCCTCTTTCCACTGCTTGTAGGAGGGCCGATCGCCGGGCGGACGACCAAAGACGGCAAAGGTGTCCGGGGCCTGGACGATGTTCGGAAAATTCTCGACGGGATACCAGAACAGATTGCCACCGACAAAGACGTCGGCGCGGTCCTTGAACAGAGCGGCGAGGTTGCCGGACAGGATTTGGATCCAGCGGAACTGTATCGTATTGTCGGCCATGGGCTTGCCGTCGCTCTCGGGGTAGTGGATCGCCGCCGGAACGGGGGGATGCATACGGCACCTCTCTGGTGCGGGAAGGACGTGAACCTGAGCGAACGTCATTGTATACTACTCGGAAGGTATTGCGCCCAGATGGCTTCGAGGGAGTCGTGACCATGCGCTACCTGCTGGCAACCCTGACGGGCCTGCTCCTCGCAGCTCTGGTGATTGTCGCCGCGCCACTGCCCGAGGGAGGCGGACGGCGCGTCGATCCGCTGCGGCACAAAAGCTACACCGAGACGATCCCGGACACGAAGGTGAAGTTCGACCTGGTCGCCGTGCCGGGTGGCGTCTACCGGCGTGGCAGTCCGGAAGGCGAGAAGGGCCGGCGAGCCGACGAGGGGCCGACGCACCTCGTCGAGATCGCCCCCTTCTGGATGGGCCGGTGTGAGGTCACCTGGGATGAGTTCGACCGCTTCATGAAACCGTACGCGACGAACGATCAGGACAACGACCGAGCCCGAAAGCATAAAGCGGACGCGATCACCCGGCCAACGCCGCCGTACATCGACGAGACGTGGGGTTACGGCCGGGAGGGCTACCCGGTCATCGGTATCAGCCACCACGCCGCGATGGAGTACTGCTGGTGGCTTTCGCGGAAGACCGGCAGGACCTACCGCCTCGCGACGGAGGCCGAGTGGGAATGGGCCTGCCGGGCCGGCACGACAACGCGCTTCTCCTGCGGCGATGAGGACCAATCGCTCGGCGAACACGCCTGGTATGCCAAGAACGCCGAGGATACGACGCATCCGGTCGGCAAGAAGAAGGCCAATCCGTGGGGCCTGCACGATCTGCACGGTAACGTCTGGGAGTGGTGCCTGGACCACTACGCCGAAAAAGTCTACGCCGGCTTCGACGCCAGCCGGCCGGTCCTTGGTCCCGTGGTCCTACCAACGGACGCCTGCTATCCGCACGTCGTTCGCGGCGGCAGTTTCATGGAGGAAGCCGCCCGGTGCCGGAGCGCAACGCGGCGCTACTCCGACCCGAGCTGGAATAAACTCGACCCTCAAGTGCCACAGAGTATCTGGTGGCTCAGTGCCGCTGACCACGTTGGCTTCCGCGTTGTCTGCCCGGTTCAGGAGCAGAAGAACCTCGTTGGCTTGCGCTCGCTGGTGCGCAAGTTTCCCAAAGAGCAACCGGGCTACTGAAACCAACGCGAAGGTCGGCGTTGGATCTAACGCATCCGGGCCGCCTCGGCCTGGATGGCGTCCTCCGGGAAGACCTCGCTCGTCGCCTGGCCCCGGCCCGTTCGCACCTTCAACAACACGAGCAGTGATCGCCGTAACGTCCGTAAGGGTCGGGCGATGAGACGATGCAGGCGAATCCACCACGGCCGTGACTTCGCCAGGTCGGCTTCCGTCGCGCCGGCCTGATCGGGTCGGTGATGGACCATGTGCTTGCGCAGGTGATACCGATCACTCTGTTGCAGCATCCAGAGGATCGGCCGCGTGAGGAAGTTATCACAAACCCACAGATCCGGCAGCGCCTGTGAGATTTGAAAGTCGATCAGGTAGGGCTGGCCATCATCGCCGACGATGATGTTCTCGCGCTTGTGCAGGTCCACGTAGGCCAGGCCGCGCCGGTGCATCTCGGTCAGGAGACGTTCCAGCTCCGGGAAGAAGTCGTCGTTGACGACCTCGCCGGTGCAGAGCGGATGGCCCGGAATCCAGTCATGGGCGACGGCATGGCGAACGACCTTGCCCTCGACGGTCACATCTCCGCTCCAGCGCGGAATGGACGGCTGATCGGCCAGTTCGCGCATCATCCACGCTTCTCGGCGGGCGAGCCAGGCTCCGAGCCAGGTCATGGGCAAATGCAGGATCGGCTGAACACGGTTGAACTTGACCATGATCCGGCCGGCCGGCCCTGCGTAGACCGCCGAGGCCGCCCAGGAGTCGTGCTTGAGGACGCGTTCCAGGGAATAGTCCTGGCCGTTGCACGAGACGACGGCCGGCGGTTCCTGATCGCCCAGGGCCCGGAACAGAGCCGGGCGGGTTCGCGCTTCCGTGGCGGTGGACATGACCAACCCTCCTGGTTCGAGAGATGCTGCCAGGATTGTCGGCTCGCGGAGCGATCGGACTTGAGCGAAAATTCCGATTGTGTGGATTGGTGCCGGATTGTCAGAGCCGCGCACGCAGCGAGGCCGCAGGCCGAGCGGAGTAAGCGCA
>CAYYJM010000133.1:0-16511 GCA_964471755.1 uncultured Alcaligenaceae bacterium | reverse complement strand
ACCGCTGCAAACATCAGGCCAAGCGTGCATTACTTTCCTTACTGCCGAAAGCCGGCGGCTAAATGAAGAATCAATCGAACAGCAGGGCGTCGTTCTCGTCGTTGATGCGGTCGATGATCCAGCGATTGACGTCGCGCAGCATGTCCGGGTGGATGGCGTGGTTCGTCGCGTAGCACTTGAACTCGACGTCCAGGCCAGCGGTGAAGAGCAAACGCTGATCAGCCCGGGCCAGGGCGACCGGTGTGGTCGTGTTGTCGAGACCGTGGCCGATCAGCACCCGAAGTTTGCGGACTTCCGACGGCCGAAACAGTGGCCGCCCCTCGCGCGGCAGGCAGCCATTGAGAGCCACGATGCCGGCGAACTTCTCCGGCTGAGTCAGACCGAGCCGATAGACCGGCTCCGTCCCTTCGTGAAAGCCGGCCAGGTAGATTCGCTCGGAGTGGATGTGGTACTTGCGACGTGTCTGTTCGATCGAGCGGAGAACGTACTCCTCGACGACATCCTGTTCCGCTTCCCGGCCCCAGGAATACCGGTCGGCCTGCTCGCCCTCCGGGCACGGAACCGGCCCTCGCAGACCGATACAGATGAAGTTCCGCCGACTCAGCCAGGGTGCCAGTTTGAGGACTGATTCCGCACTGGCTCCCTCACCGTGGAGAAAGACCAACAGCGGATAGGGATAGTTCGGCTCGTAGCCGGTGGGCAGGAAGGTGTGTAAGGGCCAGCTTCCGGATCCGACGACCTCGGATTTGTAGAAGCCTTCCGTTGGCCGTGCTACCTGGGCCGTCGCATCGAGAAACGCCATGAGCCACCCGTATTCCTGAAGGCGCGTGGGATGTTGTTGTACGTTTGGGGTCACCAGAAGAAGCCTCCCGGTAACGCCTCCGACCGTTGTCCTGCTTTGGACTCGGCCAAGTCTACGGCCGCTCGAAAATACTGTCAACGCGACGCTTTAGCGAACTTTCAGAAAAAAATCGTTCCGAGCCCAGAAAGATCCGTTCGTAACGATCGGGCCAGGTGGGAGAGCGAGAAAAATCGTATCAGTTTTGCCAATCCGGCGACCCGGGCGGGCTGGACAGCCTCCAATCGGAAGGTGCGGACGAGAAACACCTTCCGATCGCCGAAATGTTGGCTTATCCCAACAATCCCTGGCCGGCGAGATATTCGAAAATCAACACGGTGGCATCCTGCGGAGATGCCGTCGCCGTGTCGATCGTCAGTTCGGGTTTGAGCGGTTCTTCATACGGGTCGTCGATCCCGGTGAAGCCCTTGAGTTGGCCGGCGCGTGCCTGTTTGTACAGGCCCTTGGGATCGCGCGTCTCGCAGGTCGCGATCGGCGTGGCGACGTGGATCTCGATGAACGGAAGACCACCCTCAACATGCAGCGCCCGGCAGCGGTCACGGTCCTTACGGTAGGGGCTGATGAAGCTGGTCATGGTGATCAGACCGCCGTCGGCGAAGAGTTTGGCCACCTCGCCGATACGGCGGATGTTCTCCTCGCGATCCTCGGCCGAGAAACCGAGCCCGAAGCGCTTGGCGGCTGTCTCGGCGTAGCCGCGCGTCTCCATCAGGATCTTGGCACCCGCGTTGAGACCGTGCCGGATGTTGTCGCCATCGAGGACGTAGGCCAACCGCCCCTGCTGAACCAGAGCGTGTTCCAGGGTGTAGGCGATGGTACTCTTGCCCGAGCCGCTCAGGCCGGTGAACCAGAGCGTACAACCCTTCTGCTTGAGCAGGCCCGCACGTTCGTCGCGACCGACGTGCCCCTCATGCCAGGTGATGTTGGTGGAGGAAAACGGTGAACGTGCGTCGGCCATGAAGCTCGGCCCTTTCTTGCCCATTGCCCAGAAGAATCTACTGGGCAGGATTATAGGGCCAACGCAGGGCACCGACGAGGGCCGACTCAACGGCTCCCCAGAGCCGTCGCCTCGACGACCGTGAACTTCAGCGTCTGACCGGCCTGCCGCGGTTCCTTCCGGGCCAGGTCGCGCACCTGCACGCGCAGCTTGTACGATCCCGGCGGCAGCTTGGCCGGGACGTTGAATTCGTAGCCGACGTAGCAATCGGTTCGACGTGACCGGCTGCGATCGGGCGTGGCCGGGAAGTCGGTGCGGAAGACGACCTTGTCGCTGGCGTTGAGAATCTCCAGTGTGCCGTCCAGGGCGACGACGTGCAGCGATCCCTCATGGCAGGCGGCGACGTTGCGGACCTCGGCGTAGACACAGACACGTTCGCCCGGCTGGTCGTGGACGCCGGCCTGAAAGCGAGGTTCGCCGGGAAGCGGATCGTAGATGCCGAAGGTCTTGATGCGACGGCAGAAGCAGAGCTGCTCGAGAACCAGAGGGGCTCGCGATTGCATCGTCCGGGTCAGCCATTCGACCGTGCCCAGCAGGCGATCCGCCTCGGCCGTGGGCAGACGTTCCAGATCCTGCTCTTGCAGGCGGATCAGCAGAGAGAGCAGTTGCTCCTGCGTCTCGACGGTCGGAGCGGATCGGCTCTTGCCCAGATGCTGGCGAGCCAGGGCCAGGTCGCCATCGAGGTAGGCACGCACGGCGGCAACCAGGGCCGGATCGGGCGGTGGCGGCGCGACGACTTTCTCCATCGGCCCGGCCTGGGCTGGCTTCACGGGTTCGCTGGGCTCGGTCGCTCCGCCCGGATCTGGAGCGGCCAGACGCTGCGTCGTGATGCGTGGCGGTGGCTCCTGTTCCCGCGGCAAGTTCACTAGCATTTCACGCGGTTTCGGCTCCGGGAGAAGACGCAGGGGCGGACAGTTCGGCCGAACCCCGGTGACGGTGATCGTCGGCGTGGGGTTGTTCCGCTCCTGCTGGAGGATGGCCGGCAGACAGCCCGGCACCAGTCCCAGCATGGCGCACGTCCAGAGTACGTTGTGCCGAACTCGTGTCATCCCACACCCCGCGCCCTGGTTTGGTGCCGGCCCGACCGGCGAAGGAGCGAGATAACCACCCGGACATTCGCCGTCAAGACGATCCGGGTCGTCGGTTCGTCTGGACAGCGGTCCAGGCCGGGGCTACATCCACCCCGTGTCCTTTCTGTTCGTGGAGGCTTATCCATGCCTGTGCTGCTGCAGGTCGCCCTGATGCTCATCGTCTCGAACATCTTCATGACTTTCGCCTGGTACGGTCATCTCAAGGACCTGAAGGATAGGCCCTGGCTGATCGCCGTCCTGATCAGCTGGGGGATCGCCTTCTTCGAGTATCTCGTTCAGGTGCCGGCAAACCGCCTGGGCGACGTGAACGGCGTGTCGCTGCCTCAGCTCAAGATCATTCAGGAAGTCGTCACCCTGGTGGTGTTCGTGCCGTTCAGCATCTGGTACATGGGCCGACCAGTCCGGCTCGACTTCCTCTGGGCCGGGCTCTGCCTGTGCGGGGCGGTCTACTTCGTCTTCCGGGCCGGGTGAGCGGGTCAGAGCTTCCCCTCGTTGATCAGGGCGAGCAGACCGAGGATGTGCCGACACACGGTCCGGTACAGAAAGCCCTTGCATTCGCAGGAACATTCCCTGGGCTGGCCGATCCGAACGTGGTAGAGTGGCCCCAGGCCGAGCCGCTGGACGGCGAAGCCACGGCCGCCGATCTCGCACACGATCTCGTGGACGACGTAGTGAGCCGTCTCGAATTCGGTGTCGATGCGCACCACCGCCAGGCCGTATTCGTCCGGTGGACGGACCATCCGGATCGTTCGGGCACCGGGTCGAGTCTGAGTCGCGCTGGCCATCGCCGTCTCCTTCGTTCTTCACCACCATCGTAGCCACGCACCGCCGATGAAACACCTGCTGATCGAACTCCAGCTATCCACTGCGCATCGGGATCGCCTCGCGGCCCTTGCCGGCGTCCAGGTCCACGTTGTGCCGCCCGAGGATCGGCCGCACGAGTTGCCGGCCGACCTGCTCCGTCTGGCGAACGTACTCCACTGCAAGCATCCGCCGCTGAACTTCCACGAGGCCCGGGCCGTGGAACTGATCCAGCTGGGGACCGTCGGCTACGAACACTGGCGCGAGCAGCGTTTGCAGGATCGCCCCGTCCGGGTCTGCAACGCCCGTGGCGTGTTCGATGTGGCCATCGGCGAATGGTGCCTGGCCATGATGATCGCCCTGACGCGCGACCTGCGAACGATGATGCGCAATCAGGAGGCGGCACGCTGGGAGCGGGAGCCGCGCTTCGCCAACGACATCCGGGGCAAGGTCGTCGGTCTGTGGGGCTATGGCGGTATCGGTCGGGAGACGGCCCGTCTCGCCCGGGCCCTGGGGATGACCGTTCATGTCCTGACGCGCTCGCCGATCGGGCCGCGGGAGAACACCTACGCCCTCGCCGGGACGGGCGACCTCGACGGAACCCTGCCGCATGCGGTCTTTCGGCTCGATCAGGCGCGGGAGTTCCTGGCCGGGCTGGATTTCCTGATCCTGGCCCTGCCGCAGACGCAGACCTCGCGTGGCCTGATCGGCCCGGCCGAGTTGCGTTCGCTGAAGCCGTCCGCGTTCCTGCTCAACCCGGCACGCGGCCCGATTGTCCAGGAAGCGGCCCTGCTCCAGGCTCTCCGCGAGGGCTGGATCGCCGGGGCGGCTCTCGATACGCATTACGCCTATCCGCTCCCACCGGAGCATCCGCTCTGGTGTCAGTCCAACGTCATTCTGACGCCGCACATCTCCGGCTCCGATCGCAGCGAGCAGTATCCGGGCCGCATCGGCGAGCTGCTGTGCGAAAACGTGGAACGGTTTATCACCGGCCGTCCTCTTTTCAACGAACTGACGCGACGGGAACTGGACGAGGCGTGAGCGAGCGGTTCCAATGACGCAGGACGTCATCTTTCGATTCGAGAGCGTCTCCGGGAGAGATCATCGTGCGACCGTTGCGTTCGTTCCTTCGTTTCGGTCTGCTGGGCCTGGCGCTCGTGGTCGCCAGTCCGCTACTCGGCCAGGATCCGGCGGTGCAGAAGCAGCCGGCTCCGCCGCCGACCGCCTTGCCGGCCTCGTGGAGCAAGGCGCTGACCTGGCGCGACATCGGCCCGGCCAACATGAGCGGGCGCATCGTCGCCCTGGCCGTCAATCCGGCCGATCCGACCAATTACTGGGTCGCGACGGCCTCCGGCGGTCTGCTCCGAACGAACAACAACGGCAACACCTTCGAGCATCAGTTCGACCGCGAGAACACCGTTTCGATCGGCGACGTGGTCGTGGCTCCGTCGAACCCGAACATCCTCTACGTCGGCACGGGCGAGAACAATCCACGCAACTCGGTCAGCTACGGCGATGGCATCTACAAGAGCATCGACGGCGGCAAATCCTGGCAGAACGTTGGCCTGAAGCAATCGTTCCAGATTGGCCGGATCGCCATTCATCCGAAGAATCCGGACATCGTCTACGTCGGGGCTCTCGGTCGGCTCTACGGCCCGAATGAGGAACGCGGTCTGTTCAAGACCAGCGACGGCGGCAAGACCTGGCAGTCGATCCTGTTCATCGACGAGAAGACCGGCGTCATCGACCTGGCCATGAGCCCGGCCGATCCGGACACGCTCCTCGTCGCGACCTGGGAACGCAAGCGCGACGGCTACGACTTCAACGACCCGGCCGTGAAGTGGGGACCGGGCAGCAGCCTGCAAAAGACGACCGACGGCGGCAAGACCTGGAAGCGGATCACCCGGGGGCTGCCCTCCTCGAAGCTGGGTCGGATCGGCCTGTGCTACTACGAGAAGGACCCGAAGATCGTCTTCGCCATCGTCGATTGCGAGAAGATCGGCATGGGGCCGAAAGGGGTCGCGGTCGGCAACGCCTACATGGGCATCACGGGCGAGGACGGCAACAAGGGAGCGAAGCTCGTCCGCGTCATCGAGGGCGGACCGGCCGACAAGGCCGGGCTCCAGCTCGGCGACCTGATCACGAAGATCGCCGACAAGGACATCGCGGCCTATCAAGATCTGCTCGCCTTCGCCCGAGAACGCAAGGCCGGCGACAAGGTCACCGTCCAGTTCAGCCGCAACCAGAAGGCGATGAAGACGGAACTGACCTTCGGCGAACGCCCCGCCGGCGGTCGGCCCGGCACGCGCGCCGGCGATGCGAACCGTCCCTTCGGGGCCTTGCTCGGCGGACAGAAGGAGAACGTGCAGAAGCAGCAGGGACCGGACGGCCACGAGTACGGCGGCGTCTACCGCTCCGAGGACGGCGGCGATACCTGGAAGCGTGTCAATTCGGTCAATCCCCGGCCGATGTACTTCTCCTGCATCCGCGTCGATCCCGGCGATGACCAAAAGGTCTACGTCTGCGGCATCTCGATGTACCGTTCCTTCGATGGCGGTCAGACGTTCAAGGCGGACGTTCGCGGCATCCACGCCGACCAGCACGCCCTGTGGATCGATCCACACAACGGCCGACACATGGTCGTCGGCACCGATGGCGGCTTCTACTCGACGTACGACCGCATGGCCAACTGGCACCACCATAACACCACGGCGATCGGTCAGTTCTACCACGTCGCGATCGATCCGCGTCCGCTGCCGTACGTCTACGGCGGCTTGCAGGACAACGGCAGCTGGGGCGGCCCGACGCGCACGAGGAACGCGACCGGGCCGATCAACGAGGACTGGCTCTCCATCGGTGGCGGCGACGGTTTCGTCTGTCGGGTCGATCGCCAGGACACGAGCCTGATCTACTACGAGAGCCAGAACGGCGGTCTGGCCCGGCGGAACCTGGCCACCGGCGAGACGGTCGGCATCCGGCCGCAGGGCAAGGGCTACCGCTTCAACTGGAACACGCCCTTCGTGTTGTCGCATCACAACTCGAAGGTCTACTACGCGGCCGGCAACCACGTCTTTCGCTCGGCGGATCGCGGCAAGGATCTCAAGTCGATCTCGCCCGACGTGACGCGGACGAAGCAGGGCAGTGCCTCGGCCTTCTCCGAGTCACCGAAGAACGCCGGCGTGCTGTGGGTCGGCACCGATGACGGCAACCTCTGGGTGACGCGCGATGGCGGAGCCAACTGGAGCGACGTGACCGCGAAGGTCGGCCTGCCCGGCCCACGCTGGGTGGCCTCGATCGAGGCCTCGCGCTTCGCCGAGGGCCGGGCCTACGTCGTCTTCGATGGCCATCGCTCCGACGATGACGGTGCGTACGTGTACGTCACCGAGGATTACGGGGCAACGTGGAAGTCGCTGCGAAACAATCTGCCGGATCGCACGACGTACGTCTGCCGGGAGGACCTGGTCAACCCGAACGTGCTGTATCTCGGCACGGAGTTCGCCGTCTTCGCGAGCATCGACCGGGGGGCGGCGTGGAACCGGATCAACAACAACCTGCCCACGGTGGCGGTGCGGGAGTTCGCCCAGCACCCGACCACGGGCGAGATGGTGGCGGCGACCCACGGCCGGAGCCTGTGGATTCTCGACGTGACACCGCTGCGTCAGTCCAGCGCCGCGAAGCTGGCGGCGAAGGGCTCGTTGTTCACGCCGCCGACGGCCTACCGCTGGGTGCCGGAGCCGTCGCGTGGTCGGACCAGTCCGCGCTACGTTGGCCAGAATCCGCCGACGGGAGTGCCGATCTACTACGGCATCGGTGCCGGCGTGGAGAAGGTCGGCCTGAAGGTGGTCGATGCCCGGGGCAAGACGGTTCGCGGCGACCTGAAGGCAGATCGGACGCCGGGCCTGCATCGGTTGCAGATGTCGCTGTTCGGTGGCGGTCGGCAGGGTGGCCAGCCCCAGGCGGCACGGCAGAACCTGATGCCCGGAACGTACACGCTGATACTGACCGTGGATGGTCAGGAAGAGAAGGTGCCGCTGAAGGTGGAGGCGGACCCGATCGCGCCAGCGACGGCGATCGCCTCGGAGTTGACCGAGGACAACGACGAGGAGGAAGAGGAGGAAATGGAGATCGACTGAGGACAGGCCCCGGCGAGCGGCGCAGCGGGTCAGCCCGCCGGGGGCTTTCTCAGTTCAATCCCGTCACGAAGTCGCGATATCCCTCCTCATAGCTGGCCCGCCAGTCCGCGACGGGCTCGACCGGCTCCCGGAACCGGACCAGAACCGCGACGGCATCGGCCACGGTGAAGGGCTCGGCGATTCCCTGCTGGCGGCGCAGGTGTGTCTCCAGGGCGGCCAGAGCCGTCACGGCGGCACCCAGGGCTGGCCCCTCGTTCGAGACCAGTCGATCCAGCGTCCGGTCCAGGACGGTGGCCAGAATGCGACACATCAGGTCGCTGCGAGCGATGCCGCCGGAGACGGTGATCCGCGTCGGTCGGCGGCCGCTGGCCTGCTCGTGTTCCTCGACACCGCGTCGGATCAGGTAGGCGAGCGCTTCCAGATACGCGCGGAAGGTCGGGCCGGTGCCGGGTCGCGGCTCGCCACCTTCCCAGCGAACGCACTCCTTCGCAACGCCCACCGACGGCTCGGGGGCGGCGAATGGCCAGACGCGCAGGCCGCCGCTGCGGGCTCCGATCTTGTTCGCCTCCCGTTCGAGTCGCTCCCAGTCCGGCCGGGTGCCAGGCGGGTTGCCGAGGAGTTGGTCGAGGAACTGAGCGCCGTTGTTGTAGCAGCGCATCCACAGATACGGCCCCCAGTTCAGGCGCATGCAGTCGAGCTGGCTCGTCGCCGGTAGCAGATGCTGCGATGAGGCGTTGACGACGGCGGAGTTGCCCAGGATAACGGCCATCTGGCCATCATCGACGGCTCCGCCACCGACCAGGCCGGCCTGCTGATCGTCAGAGGTCGGGAAGATCAGCGGCCGAACTCCGGCGGGCAGGCCGGCGTCCAGGGCGGTCGATTCGCTCAGGGGGCCGATCAGCTCGTACTGATCCTGAATGCGCGGGAGTTGTTCGACGGCCATTTCATAGAAGCCAGGCCGGCGGATAACCCGGAGCATGTCATGACACCACTGGCCGGAACGCAGGTCCATGATGCCGGTCGAGGCCGCCGAGGAGAGGCTGGCGGTGTCGAAGACGCCAGTCAGATAGCCGGCTGCCGGTGAGCCGTGTGGGAGAATCTTCCAGGTGCCGGCCCAGTCAGACGGGTCAAGGACGGCTTCGTCCTTGAGCAGATGGCTGAGGGAGTAGCGGATCGCCCAGGGACCGCCGGTCAACTCCCGGGCTCGCGTCTGACCGCCGAGGCGTTCCAGGCCGATCGCGTGATATTTGGCGAGGCTGGGGTCGTTCCAGCAGATGGCCCGACGGACCTGGATCGCATGGTGGTCGATCCGGCCGGAGGTGTGGTGCGTCGCAGAGATGCCGCCGGCGGCCCAGTCGTCGAGTCGATCAAAATCACGCAGGCGGGCGGCGATGCCGCGTGTGCTGGCGCGAACCTGGCCTTCCAGCTGCATGAGGTTCAGTTCCTTGACGCCGCCCTCAGTCCACAGGTCGGTCGTGCCGTGGAATTCGGCCAGGGCGTTGCCTTGTAGAGTAAACGCCAGGCACTTGACCGCGCCGGTGCTGAAGTCCCAGCCGGTCAGGATGGTGTTGGGCGCGACGCAGCGAAGGGAGTTGGCCATCGGTTAGCTCCTGAGAGGACGAGCAGATCCGGCACAACCGTAGCAGGCCACCGTCGGAGCCGCAAGAGGGAGCAGGCTCACGACGGCGCACAATCCTATCCCGACACGGTCGTCTGTCCTCGGAGGTGTTCATGCAGATTCTGCCGGTCCTCGATCTAAAGCACGGTCGGGCTGTCCGTGCGATCGCCGGTCGGCGGGCGGAGTATCAGCCGCTCACAGGCCCGGCCGGAAGCCAGCCTCTGGACGTGGCTCACGATTACCGCGATCGATTCGGCCTCGATGCGCTCTACCTGGCCGACCTCGATGCCATCGCCGGGGCAGAGCCGGCCTGGAGCGTCTACGCCAGCCTGCACGCCGCCGGCTTCACCCTCTGGCTCGATGCTGGCGTCCGCCATCCCGAGCAAGCCGACGCCCTGGCGGCGTTCGGCGTCACGCGGATCATCGCCGGTCTGGAGACGCTCGCCGGCCCCGACGCCCTGGCCGCGATGGCGACGATCCTGGCCGATCGTCTGGTCTTTTCGCTCGATCTGCGCGACGGCGAGCCGATCGTCGCGGCATGGACCTGGCAGGGCAGCACCGCCGGGAGCATCGCTGATGAGGCCATCGCACTCGGTGTACGGCGTCTGCTCGTGCTGGACCTGTCGCGCATCGGCCGGGGCGAGGGGACCGGCACCGAGCCGCTCCTGGCGGCGATCCACCAGGCGCATCCGGCCGTGGAGTTGCTCGCCGGTGGCGGCGTACGCAGTCGGGCCGACCTGGAACGGCTTCAGCAGCTCGGCGTCTCGGCGGTGTTGCTCGGCTCGGCATTACAAGAGGGCTCGTTCGCTCTTTCCTGGCGTGAAACCCGATCCGGCATGGGGTAGTATGAATCTTCGACCCGTCATCGGACGACAACGCACCCGGGAGTGTCCAGATCATGCGCACCCGAACTCTACTCGCGCTGAGCCTGCTCGGCGTCCTGGCCTTCGTCGTTTTCATCCCCGCTGACGAGGCCACCGACGCTCCGCCTCCAACTGTCAAAATCGGCGAGGTCGTCGCTGACTTCACGCTGACCGATGCCGCTGGCAAGGCATGGTCACTCCGTGGCCTCAAGGAGCCGCGTGCCGTCGTCGTCGTCTTCCTGTCGTTCGATTGCCCCGTGTCGTGTGACTACAGCCAGCCGCTGGCCGATCTGCACGCGGCGTTCTCCGCGAAGGGCGTCGCCTTCGTCGGCATCTGTCCGCGCGACGAGGGCGACGCCGCCACGATCGCGAAGAAAGCGAAGGAGTATCACCTCCCCTTCCCCGTCCTGCGTGATCCGGACCAGAAGGCGACTCAGGTCCTGGGAGCCCGCACGACGCCGGAGGTCTTCGTCCTCGATGGCCAGCGCACCCTGCGCTACCGCGGCCGAATCGACGACGGCTACCTCGCCCGGCTGAAGAAGAGCCCGCGCATCCAGCGTCAGGATCTCAAGCTCGCTCTCACCGCCGTCGTGGCCGGCGAGGTCGTCGCCGTCGCCGAGACCGAGGCGATCGGCTGTCCGATCGCGCTGCCGCCAGCAAAGACGGCCGGCAAGGTCGTCTTCCATCGCGATGTCGCGCCGATCTTGCAGAAGCACTGCCAGGAATGCCATCGGCCTGGCGGCGTCGGCCCGTTCGCCCTGCTGTCCTATCGCCAGGCGCGGAACTGGGCCGAGGACATCCGCGATTACACGAGGTCGCACACGATGCCGCCCTGGAAACCGACCGACGGCCCGGCCTTCCGCAATGAACGACGCATGACCGAGGCGGAGGTCGCCACCCTCGCGGCCTGGGTCGAAGGCGGCACTCCCGAGGGCGACGCAAAGGCCGCTCCGGCACCGCGAACGTTCGCCACGGGCTGGCAACTCGGCAAGCCGGATCTCGTGCTGACCGTGCCGGATGACTTCGAGTTGGCAGCGACCGGCGGCGATCACTTCCGCTGCTTCGTCCTGCCGACCGGCCTGACCGAAGATCGATACGTCACGGCCATCGAACTGCATCCGGGCAACCCGCGCGTCGTGCATCATGCCGTGGTCCTGCTCGATCCGGGCCAGCGCGGCCGAAAGGCGGAGGCGGCTCAGAAGGAACGCGATGAACGCCGGGAGAAGCCGCGTGCTGATCGAGGGCCGGGCTATATCTCGCCGATGGGTCTGGAGTTGCTCCCCTCCTCGCTGCTCGGTCCCTGGCCGATCGTCGGTGTCTGGACGCCAGGTCAGGTGCCGGCCCACCTGCCCGGCGGCACCGGCTACTACCTCCCGAAGGGCTCCGACCTCGTCCTGCAAATCCACTACCACCGCAGCGGCCGGGCCGAGAAGGACCGCACGGCCATCGGTCTGTACTTCGCCAAGAAGCCGAACGTTCACCGGATCGAAGGGTTCACCGTGCCGGGCAACCTGCTGTATCTGCCGGCGGGACAGGATCGCATCCGCGTCACCGGCCGGGTGTACGCTCCGCAGGACATCACGCTGCACTCGGTCTTCCCGCACATGCACCTGATCGGCAAGGAAGTCAAGGTGACGATGACGCCACCCGGCGGCACGACGCGGACGCTTCTGGAGGTCAAGAACTGGGACTTCAACTGGCAGGAGACGTATTACTATCGTCAGCCGATCGAGGTGCCGGCCGACACGCGCTTCGATCTGGAGGCGATCTACGACAACAGTGCGAAGAACCCGGCCAACCCCTTCAGTCCGCCGCGAACCATCTTCGTGGGGCTGGAGACGACCAACGAGATGTGCCTGGTCCACTTCGAGGCGACGAGCAAACGCCAGGGGCGGATCTGGCCCTTGCCGTTTTCCCTGAAACGCGAGAAAGGAGCGCCATGAGCGCAGCGCGGCGTGAGAAGATCGAGGCCCTGCTCCAGCAGAGCCCCGACGATGCGGAGCTGATCTACGCCCTGGCTCTGGAACACGTCTCGGAAGGGACGCTGGACCACGGCCTGACCCTGTTGCAGGAACTGAACCGGACCCTGCCGACCTACATCCCGGCCCACGTCCAGGCCGGGCAGTTGCTGCTCAAGCTCGGTCGGGAGGACGAAGCACGGGCCGCGTTCACCACGGGCATCGAACAGGCTCGTCGCGTCGGTGATCATCACGCCGCCGGCGAGATGGCCGGCTTTCTCGACGCGATCAGCTGACGAAGGAGAGCGACCATGCGGCTCATGCTGGTGATCCTGGCCTCGATGACGACGGCCATCGCAGCCGTGCGCGCGGATCGGTTCGCCGCCCTGGATGCGGCCGTCGTCCGGGGAATCGAGCGTGGCGACTGTTCCGGAGCGGTCGTCCTGGTCCTGCATCAGGGCCAGGTGGTTCATCGCCAGGCGTACGGCCAGGCGGTGGTCGAGCCGGAGAAGCGGGCCATGACCGTCGATGCCGTCTTCGATCTCGCCTCGCTGACCAAGCCGATCGCCACGGCGATGGCGATTCACGTTCTGGTCCAGCGCGACCGCCTCCGGCTCGACGCCCCGGTCGTCCGGTATCGGCCCTCCTTCGGCAGGAAGGGCAAGGAGGGGATCACCGTCGAGCAACTGATGCTGCACACGTCCGGCCTGGCTCCGGGCAGTCCGGTCGCCGACTACACCGACGGCCTGGCGAAGGCTCTGGAGAAGATCGACGCCCTGCCGACGAACGATCCGCCGGGCAGCCGATTCCGCTACAGCGATCTGAACTACATCCTGCTCGGCCACCTCGTCGAGAAGATCAGCGGCCAGACGCTCGATCGCTTTTGCCAGGAACAGGTCTTCGGCCCACTCGGGATGAAGGAGACGACGTTCAACCCACCGGCCGACCTGCGAGCCCGGTGTGTGCCGATGGAGAAGATCGAGGGCAAATTCCTCGTCGGCGTGGTGCATGATCCACGCTCCCGGAAGCTGGGCGGCGTCGCGGGACATGCCGGCCTGTTCAGCACGGCCGACGACCTTGGCCGCTTCGCGCGGATGCTCCTCGATGGCGGCAAACTGGACGGCAAGGAGGTCTTCCCCGAGTCGATGATCCGCCGACTGACGAAGCCGCTGGCCGTGCCGCTGAATCGCGGCGAGAAGCCGCCGAGCGGCAAGCGGACGCTCGGGTTCGACGTGCAGACAGCCTACTCCGGCAACCGGGGCAAGGTCTTTCCGCAGGGGACGAGTTTCGGCCATACCGGCTTCACCGGCACGTCAATCTGGATCGACCCGGAGAGCCGATCGGCGGTGGTCTTCCTGTCGAGCCGGCTGCACCCGACGGGCAAGGGGAACGTCACGCGGCTGCGGGGCGAGGTGGCGACGCTGGCGGCCGAGGCCCTCAAACTCCGACCGTGATCATGACGTTGTAACAGGCGTGTGCCCCGACGACGACGGCGAAGCCTCGCCAGTAGAAGACGAGGGCGAAGTACATCCCGGCGGCCAGGCGGAAGAAGAACAGTCGGTTCTGGTACGCCTGGCCGTAGGGCCCCATGTGATGGGCCGCCGAGAACAGGGCCGCCGACAGGATCACGGCCAGCGGACACGCCGCCCACAACGGCAGACCGAGACGATGCAGCAGACCGAGCAGCAGCGAGAAGAGGACCAGCCGAAAGAGCGCCTCCTCGTAGATGCCGGCCCCGATCAGCGGGAGCAGATTCCGCAGAGGCGGTTCGTCGGCTCCGACGCTCATCCGCGCCAGCATCGGCAGCAGGCCGCGACTGAGGAGCCACAAGCCCAGGGCGAAGGCCACGCTCTCCAGACTGACGCCGGTCAGGATGTTGGGCAGATCATGAGGTCGAGCCGCCCAGGTCCGCCCGACCCAGATACCAAGGCCGAGCAGTAGCAGCAACGGCGGCAGCCACCAGAAGGCCGGAATGCCGACCCATTGCAGCGCGCAGCGCAACCAGTGATCCGCTCCGTTCCGCAGCACCTCGGGTCGGCCGCCGGCCAGGAACACCACTCCGAGTTCGTACAGCACCAGCAACGGCCCGACGAACAGCAGACACGGCCACGGATGATGCGTGGCCCTGGTGTAAGTGGTCATCTCCCACCTCTTGAAACGATGAATGATGAACGATGAACGATGAATCTGAGACGGTTCTACGAGCGGCTCCCTCTCCCTCGGTACTCCGGGGGAGAGGGTTGGGGTGAGGGGGTAGCGACTCGACAATCAGGGCAGTTGCGAACCCCTCACCCCAACCCCTCTCCCCTGAGTACAGGGGCGAGGGGCATCCAGAACAGCCTCTGATTCATCGTTCATCCTTCATCATTCATCGTTCGGTTCATGCCCATTCCGGGAAGTGGAGGCCCAGGCGGCGTTTGCGTTCCGGGGCGGGGAGGCTGCGAACGATGCTGTGGCCCGGGCTTTGCGATAGATCGAGGTGACGTGGGATTGGCAGCGGTGTACCGTTCGGTTCGAGCAGGAGCAGGACCACGGGGCGAGAGGGATTGCCCAGATCGCCGACGCGGAGCGGAACGGCCGCCACGACGCCGATAGCGCCGTCGGCCAACTCGACGATCGTCCCGACCGGGTAGAAGGAGAGCTGGAGCAGAGCCTCGGCATACTCGCGATCCAGCAGGCCGCCATCGGCCAGCAGCAGGGTGTCGGCCATGGCCGTGCGCTGCTCGCCCCGACCTGGAGCGGTGCTTCCGGCCAGGCTCACGTAGGCATCGCAGACCGCCAGCAGGCGCGCGACCGGGTCGAGCTGCGGAGCCTTGACCCCATCGGGATAGCCGGTGCCATCGAGCCGTTCGTGATGCTGTAGCGCGGCCTGCGCCAGCCAGGTGGAGTCCGGCTGGAGTCCACGCAGAATCTCCTCGCCTTCGCGCGTGTGCAGTTCGATGCGCTGGCGCTGGTCATCGGTCAGGTTCGTCTCGGCGTCGTGATGGCCTGAAGCGGCGAGCAGTTCGCGCAGGCCGAGGGCCTCGGAGCCCTCTTCCGCGCGGCCCAGGCGGAGCAGGCCGACGTCCATGACCAGGGCGGCGATCACCGGCTCGATGGCCCGGTGCCGCAGGGCGACGACGTGGCGAGCGACCCGGGCGACCACTGCGGCGACGTTCAGGGCGTGCGTGGCGACGAAGCGGCTGAGATCCTCGGATTCCTCCGGCAGAAGCCGTAACGGCAGGCACTCCTCGGCCTGGCCGACCAGCTCGCTGGCCAGGACGACAAAGGGCTCCAGCGTCGTGATCCGGCCCTGCTCCAGTTCGGTCAGCAGGTGGGCGAGCGTGTTCACGCGGGTCTGCTCGGCTCGTTCAACCTCGACGGTCGCTTCGAGAGTACGCAGGCGCGCCAGGACGACATCGAGAATGGCGGCGGGGCCTTCACAGAGCGGTAACTGGGCGGTGGCCGTATCGGGCAGGAAGGCCAGGGCGCGCAGAGCCGTCGTGGCCAGGGCCACCGTCTGGCGATACAGGGAAAGACGTGGATCGGCACCACGACGCGTCTCGATCGCACGGCCGGGCTGATCGACGGCCAGGACCTCGTTCAGATCACGCAGACGCAGGAGCAGATCGCGGCCGCGTTCGACGAGCATCCGTGCCCGTGCGGTCATCTGACGCGGCAGACGGAAGCCAGCGTCACCGGCCACTTCCAGCGGCTTGAGGACGACGTCCAGGGCCTGATCGTGGGCGCTGCCGTCCTCGACCTGACGGCGGAGATCGACCACGGTCGCGCCGTCGTTGCTCAGCAGGTGAACCACCGCCCGTCCGGTTTCATGGGCCAGTCCCTGGGCCTGGTCGAGACGCTGCCGCAGGGTCGCGATCTTGGTCAGTAACTGCTGCGTCTCGGTCATGGCGCTCTCCGTGCGCGGAAGTCTCGGGCGGCTCGGCCAGAGAGCAACCCGCCCACGATAGAATCGGCACAACCGGAGCCGTCGCATTAACCAAAACGGGTCGGGATCGCCGGCGGCGGACGTCGCCCTTCTCCCGGTTCGTCGAAATAGTGTTCGACAGGGCTCTTGCCGGAGGTGTGGGAAATCCGGTATTCTGAACTGGTTTCTGGCTCGAACGATTCGGGAGGCGACCATGCGACAGATCCAGATCTGGCCGCACGGCCATCGCTGGGATCCCAACCGGGATGCTCGCTCAGACACTCACG
>CAYYJM010000132.1:10102-16544 GCA_964471755.1 uncultured Alcaligenaceae bacterium | reverse complement strand
AACCGTGACTTCATTCATCGCTGCGTTTCTTGATCGACCACATCTCGATCGTTTTACCTTGCTTGTGGCGGATAGCTGGTCCTGGAAGGGGTTGATTTCTGGCCTGAACACGCAGGAAGGGGTGATTCGCCTCTGCATCGTTGCCGTTGCTCTGGGGCTTTTTATTCTCCTCAAGAAATAAGCTATTGTTGTCAGTGGATCCCTGCAGCCACGATGGAGAGGCCCACATGAAGCATTCCTCGCGTTCCGACGGTTTGGATTGGGATCGTGGCCGTGTGCCCGAAGCTCCCGCCGCTCCGGATAACTTACAACAAACGGGGCTTACCCTCGGCTTCATTTCTGACATGATCCTGCGTGCGCTCTACACGCGCGGTGGCATGCTCGGCCTGGACCTGGCTCGCCTTATCTGTTTGCCCTTCAAGGTCGTCGAAGAAGCCCTGAGTTTTCTCAAGAACGAGAAGGCCCTGGAGATCCTCGGTGGCGATCTGATCGGTCGGATCAGCTATCGGTTCAATCTGACCGAAATCGGACGCCGACGGGCGCAGGAAGCCCTCAAGATGTGCGCCTACGTCGGCCCGGCTCCGGTTCCGCTGGAGGACTACGTCGAACAGACATACCGCCAGGCAGTTACGGCGATCGACGTCTCGCCTGACGGGCTCAAGGCCGCTGTGGGACATCTCGTTGTCAGCGATGAACTTTTCAACGCCGTCGGCCCAGCTGTTGTCAGCGGCAAATCGGTGTTCGTCTACGGCCCTCCCGGTAATGGCAAGACGGCGATCACCCAGGCCATCGGCAACTTCATGAATAGCTCCGGCGGTGACATCTACGTCCCGCACGCATTCATCGCCGAGAACAACGTCGTCACTGTTTTTGACAATGCCGTCCATCAGCTGGCTGAATCCGAGAACGGTGATGCCGTTGAAGACAACGAGGCGACCATTCGCCGGTTGCTCAACACCGGCACCGTTGACCTTCGGTGGGTGCGCATCCGTCGGCCGGTCATTATCACCGGTGGTGAACTCAATCTGGCCATGCTGGACCTTCGCTACAATCCCGATTCCAACTTCTACCAGGCCCCTCTGCACGTCAAGGCCAATGGTGGCATCTTTCTCATCGACGACTTTGGCCGACAGTTGTGCAGCCCGAAGGAACTGCTCAATCGTTGGATCGTGCCACTGGAAAACCGCATCGACTTCCTGAGCCTGGCCTCGGGCCAACAATTCCAGGTACCGTTCGAGCAGTTGACGATCTTCTCAACCAACCTTGATCCCAAGGACCTTGTCGATGAGGCGTTCCTGCGCCGCATGCGCCACAAGGTCGAGATCACCGCACCGACGCGGGACGTCTACGAGAAGATTTTTAGCGCCGTGGCCAAGAAACTGGGTATGAATCCCTGCCCGGAGGCCATCGAGTACATGTACGAACGTTACTACAGTCGTGGTCGGATGCCCAGGGCGAGCGATTGCCGAGATTTACTGGAGACGGTGCAATCCATCTGCCGATTCAAGAAGATACCGGTTCAACTCAGCCGTGAATTGATGGCCGAGGCGGCCCACAGTTTCATTCGCGAATTCAACTAGTCCGGTGTCCGGTGATCGTTATCGAGGGGAACTCGGCGGCTCGCGGGGGCGAGGTGCCGAGACTGGATGGACCCCTGGTTTCGCTACAATTCGGGGTGGACAATGGAATGTCGAAGGTCCCTGATGTGGGTAGTGGGGTTGGTTGTTTGCCTGGCGGGTTGCCAAAACCTCCCCTTTTCACCCAGGTCATCATCTAACACACGAGGTCTGCTTCCCTCGCCTTCTCCCGGAATTCAGCCGTCTACCGCGCCTGCCTATCAACCCAATTCCTCCGCGTCGGCCGAAGGACCAAGGCAGCCCAAACCATCCACCCTGGTAGCTGCCGGCGATTTCTATTCGCGCGGTGCCATGGCTCCGGACCGCCCCCAGGAGGAAAGAGAACAGGGCTTCGAGCAAGCTCGCCTGGCCTACCTCCAGGCTCTCCAGGGAGATCCCAATTATTTGCCGGCCCAACTCGGGCTCGCGCGATGCTATCTCGGCCTGAACGACCTCACCCGGGCCCAGTCGGCTTATGAACGGGCTCTGGCCATGTCACCAAATAACGCCGTGGTCTGGCACGATTTGTCGGTGGTCTACCTGCGACAGAAAAACTGGAAAACGGCCCTTTCTTGCCTCGACAAGGCCATCAGTAACGATCCAGACAACCGCAAGTATCAGAATACCATGGGCTGGGTTCTGGCCCGCGCTGGACGAGAAGAAGAATCGTTCACCTGTTTCAACCGTCTCTACGGCCCCGTACAGGCGCACTGCAATCTGGCCAAGATGTTGCACCATAACCACCAAACCGAGTCGGCACACCGACATCTTCAGGCCGCGCTCCAGCAGGATCCGCAAGCCGAGGAAGCCGTCGCGCTGATGGCCAAACTGAATTCGCCCGAGATTTCCGCTCCCGCGACGACTGCACTCAAGCCTGGCAACGGTCAGGACCTGCCACCGCAGGTCGAACCGGTCCAGACGGTCATCTACCAGCAACCAGCCGCGCCGGCTCCATCAGCACCGTCTCAGCCCCTCACCCCGGACGCGGGTGAACCCAGGCCGTTTCCCGATCCCGAGGTAAAACCGTTCCCACTACCTGGAGCGTCTTCAGGGCAACCGACAGCCAACACTAGCGAACCGGAAGCGGGACGTATCGGGCCGGTTCAATTGCTCCCTGCAACGCCATTACCACGCTGATCGAACACCTTCACATCGGAGGTCCGTTGATGCCAATGCAGGGCGGTTCGGAGCCACCGTGGCTCCGGGCCGACGCATCACAGACTGCCTAAATTATCGCTAACGGGTTGATCGAGAGAAGTGTACAGGCCTACGATAAAGGCGGACGCATCGTTCACAGAGGGCCATCTCACGTCCGCTTCTCCTGAAGTTGCGGTTAGAGAAGGGCTTTCGTCTGAGTTACCCGGCCTGGATTCGAACCAGGACTAAGAGAGCCAAAGTCTCGTGTGCTACCGTTACACTACCGGGTAAGAATTCACTCCTGCGGCAGACGGCCCGTTTGAACCAGAAAGGCCAACTGCTCCAGTTGTACCGTCAGGTCCACGGTCACGACGCGTACGTGTGACGGGACACGCAACATCGTCGGGGCGAAATTCAGCAGGCCCTGGATACCGGCCGCGACCAGTTGGTCGGTCACGTTCTGAGCCGCCTCCACCGGCACTGCCAGGACACCGAGTTCGGCCTTCGTGTTCGCCAAAATCTCGGACATTCGAGAGAGTGGGTGTACCTCCAGACCGTTAAAGGGCTGACCCAACTTGTCGGACGCCACGTCAAACAGGGCCACAATGTGGAAACCCCGCTCAAGAAAGCCCTTGTAGCCGAGCAGCGCCCGTGCCAGATTGCCGACACCGACCAGCGCCACACGCCATTCCCGGTCGATACCCAGCATCCGCCGAATCGCGGCCGTCAGTTCCTCGGTAGAGTAGCCGATCCCCGGCTGACCGTGGGGGCCCAGCGAGGCCAGATCCTTGCGCACCTGGGCGTCGGTCACTCCGATCGCTTCGCCAAGGATGCCGCTCGAAACGCTCTGTTTGCCGTCCTTGAGCAGACTCTCCAATCGACGGAGGTACAGACTGAGCCGGCCGACTCCCGCCCGCGACAATCGAGGTTCCACATGGCCCGGACGCGGCGAAGTCTCCTCCCCGGCGGGTTCCCTGGCTTGTTTTGAATCCACGCTCCGTGCCATTAATGCGAAGGCTAACTCCGGGCCATTTCCTCCAGGTAGTGTAGCGGCCCCCATCAGGACGGTCAAGAAAGGAACGAACCACCTCGCCCGAGGCCGTGCGGACGCGGAGGCCTTGCAGGACCACGACGGCAGGGATAAACTTCAGCGAACGGCAACACTTCCACCGTTTGTGGTGGATCTATTCGGGATGCAAACATGGGCCAGGCGATCATTCTCGTCTGCTCGTTCGTCGGCGTGGTCATCATCGCCTTCTACGTGCTGGTCTTCTCCGCTTCGGCCCTGCTCGTCGTCGTCGAGGGGACGGCCGGCGGCAACGACGAGATCAACTGGCCGCACGAGCCCTGGGCGGACGTTTTCGGCCGGGCCGGCTACCTCGCCGCCCTGCTCGGCCTGTGGCTCATCCCGGCCGGCTTCCTCTCCCGCGGCCTCGCCCCGAGCCTCTGGCCCGACCAACCACTCGTCCGCACCGGCGTCATCGTCGGCCTGGTCCTCTGGCTCTTCTTCCCCTTCGGCCTGCTGTCGGCGCTCCGGTCCGTTTCCGGCTGGGCCGTGTTCCGCTTCGACGTTCTCCGCGATCTGCTCCGCGTCTTCCCGGCGACGGCCCTGTTCTACACCATGAGCGGCCTGCTCGCCGGACTGGTCGGCTTCGTCTGGCTGATGGGCATCGGCAATGGACTGTTTCTGCTCCTGGCCGCCCCACTGACGGCGATCGCCTGGCTGATCTACGCACGACTGCTGGGTCGGCTCGCCTTCAAGATGGCCAGTCTCCCCGCTCCTGGCAGCCGACAGAGACTGGACCGCAGCACCGGCAAGCGAAGACCCGTCAGCCGGCGACGACCCCAGGCTGACCCGAATGGCCCGATCATGCCCGTTCAGGAACCCGAGCCGGAGCCGGAACCGATCAAGCAGTCACGCGGCCTGCTCCTGGACGACGAGCCAGAACCGTATGCCCTGTCCGACGAGACGCCACCGGAACGCCCCGATGTCGTGCCCCTGGATGGCTACGATCCCGTGGAGGCCGAAGAGGTCGAACCGCCGGAACCCGGCCTGGACAACGTCGAACGGGCCAACCGGGCCATCGCCAACCGTGAACGCCGACTCACCCGCCGCAGGAAGCCGCCGAAGTTGCCCGAACGGCCCATGGTCGAGGGCATCCTCACGTTCCCGTTCTACCCGCAGTGCCTGAGCCAGGTGATCAACCTGGCCTTCGGCTGGCTACTGCTCGGCTGCCTGCTCCGGATGATGTTCGCGTTCAGCAGCATTCTGTGACCACCGGACGGGTGGCTGTCACCACGTCCGGCCTGGTTCCCGCGCTCACTCAACCGGCGCGACGAACCGGATGCAGACCGGACGCGACACGGCCAGCGTGTTGCCCGTCGGCGTCAGGGCTCCCGTCTTCGAGTCGATCTTGAACACGACGACGTTTCCGCCATCCTGGTTGCCGACCAGAAGCCACTGCCCCGTCGGATCGATGGTGAAGCCGCGCGGCGTCTTGATCCCCGCGCCCTGGTGACCGATCCGTGTCAGCTTGCCTGCGTCGTCGACCGCGAAGGCGACGATGCTGTTGTGACCGCGGTTCGATCCGTAGACCCACTTGCCGTTGGGATGAACGACGACCTCGGCCGTGGAGTCGCCGCGGGCGACGTCGCGCGGCAGCGTGTTCGCCGTGTCCAGAATGGTGAAGGTGCCCCGCTCGGCATCGAACTTCAGCGAACTGAGCGTGCATTTCGTCTCGTTGATGACGAACGCCAGCGGCCGGGTCGGATGGAAGGCCAGGTGACGCGGCCCCGAACCCGCCGGCAGGCTCAGGTAGGGCGTCCCGTTCGGCGTCAGTTTCCCCTGATCGATGTCGAGCTTGTAGACGAGCAGTTGATCAAGGCCCAGGTCGGCGCAGATGGCGAACTTGTTGCCTGGATCGACGTTCATCGAGTGCGCATGGGGCGTCAGTTGCGGCCCCTTGTGCTG
This sequence comes from uncultured Alcaligenaceae bacterium, assembly GCA_964471755.1. Taxonomy (GTDB): domain Bacteria; phylum Planctomycetota; class Planctomycetia; order Gemmatales; family Gemmataceae; genus CAYYJM01. The sequence goes on along the minus strand of CAYYJM010000132.1, from coordinate 10,820 downwards.
GATGACCGAGCCGGCCGAGCCGAGTTTGCCGTCGGCCTGGACGGGATACGAGGCGCAGCTGCCGCCGCCATAGTTGGCGACGAGGACGACCTTGCCGGTGCGGTCCATGTTGACGTGGCAGGGGCCGGGACCGCCGCTGGGCTGGGCGTTGAGCTTCTTGAGTTTGCCCGTCTTCGGCTCGATGGTGTACGCCTCGACGGCCCCGGCCTTCTTGCCCGCGAAGTTGTCGATCTCGCCGACTGCGTAGAGATGCTTCCGATCGGGCGCGATGGTCAGAAACGAGGGATTGGTCGTCTCGGCGACGAGTTGCAGGTCGGACAGTTTGCCGCTGGCGACGTCGAGGACGGCCTTGTAGATGCCGCGAGAGCCAGCCTTGCCGCCGGTGTAGGTGCCGAGGTAGACCCAGTAGGACTTCGGCGCGGCCGGGTCGGCGGCCGGCGTGCCGGTGACGCCGAGCCCGAGCCCGAGCCCGACGAGCAGCAGCGCGATGCTTGCGCGAATCATGTTGCACGAACCTCCTGAGAAGAAAGCGAGCGGGATGCGGTGGAGATCGTAACACATCGGCGACGAACGGCAACCTTCCCGCCCGGAAGAACCCAGGGATTCTGCATGACTCGTCGGGGTCAATAATCCGTCAGACTGCTCGGCAGGATCGCCCCGCGCAGGGCGTTGAGGATCGCCAGCACGTCGATCGCTTCCTGGACGATCGCTCCGGCCA
>CAYYJM010000132.1:8015-10092 GCA_964471755.1 uncultured Alcaligenaceae bacterium | reverse complement strand
CGACGCTCAGGGCCATGCCACCGACGGCGCTTTGCAGTGCGATCGCCCGCATGCGTCGGCCGATGTGCAGCAACTCATCGACACGCTCCAGCGAACTGTCGAGAATGACCACCCCGGCCGCCTCGGCGGTCACGTCGCTGCCCTGGCCGAAAGCGATCCCCACCGTCGCGGCGGTCAGGGCCGGTGCGTCGTTGATGCCATCGCCCAGGAAGACCGTCGCCGCCCGGGCCGTTTCTGTCCGGACCAGAGCCAGCTTCTGCTCTGGACTCTGGTTCGCGTACACCTCCTTGATGCCGACCTTGTCGGCCAGGTAGCGCACCTCGGATTCGCGGTCGCCCGAGACGAGCAGAACCCGGTCGAAGCTGTGATGGCGTCTCAGATGGCGAATGAACGGTCGGCCCTCGGCTCGCGGTTCATCACGGAAGCGACCCAGGCCCGCATAGCGGCCATCGATCAGGAGAACGCACTCCATGCCGCCCTCCAGGGCTGGAATTTGTTCCAGCAGATCGGGCCGGTCGGCGAGCTTCTTCCGGCTGGTGACCAGCGCGACCCGGCCGGCGACGATTCCGCGCAGGCCCTCGCCCGGGCGTTCGCTCACCTCGCCGGCCTCGGCCAGAGCCAGGCCCTTCTCCCGGGCGGCCCTCAGCACGGCGAAGGCGAGCGGATGGCGCGAATACCGCTCCAGGCTGGCCAGGGTCGCCAGCACCTCGATTTCAGTGAAGCCCGCAGCGGGCAGCACCTCGGTCAGACGCGGCTCGCCATAGGTGAGCGTCCCGGTCTTGTCGAACAGCGCGGTTCGGCACGTCTCGATCCGCTCCAGGACGGCCGGGTCCTTGATGATGATGCCACGCCGGGCAGCGAGTGACACCGAGCCGATGATCGCCACCGGAATGGCGATGAGCAGCGGACACGGCGTCGCGACGACCAGAACGGCCAGGAACCGCAATGGATCGCCACTGACGAACCAGGCGAGCAGGGCGATGACCAGGGCGACCGGAGTGTAGATCGCTCCGAGCTGGTCGCCGAGGCGGCGCAGACGCGGCCGACGCTGCTCCGACTCGCGCATCACCTCCATGATCCTGGCGTAGCGTGAATCGACCGCTCGCTTCTCGGCCTGGATCGTCAGGGCACTCTGGCCGTTGATCGCTCCGGACAGAACGGCCGAGCCGGGAGCCTTCGACAGGACATAGGGCTCGCCGGTCAGGTACGACTCGTCCATGGTGCCGTGGCCATCCACCACGACACCATCGACCGGGCAGACCTCATGCGGAAAGACGACGAGCAGGTCGCCAACCGCGACGCTGTCGAGCGGCACGTCGGCCAGGATGCCGTCGGTCTTGCGGTGCGCTTGCGACGGCATGCGTCGAGCGAGGGCCCGCAGGACGGACGAGGCACTGCGCACGGCGAAGTTCTCCAGGGCCTGACCGCCCGAGAGCATCAGGACGACGAGGGTGCCAGCGAGGTACTCCCGCAGCAGAACCGCCGTGACGATCGAGAGTCCGGCGAGAAGGTCCGCATTGAACTCGCTGCGAAGGAGATGGCCGACGAGATCGAGAACGAGCGGGACGCCACCGAGAACGAGGGCGGCCAGCAGCGGCAGATTCCAGGCCGGTGTGCCGAAGAAATCGCGGTCGAGGGCCAGGCCGAAACGCAGGACGAGGTGGACCACAATCGCGACGAGTGCGATGGCGGCGATGATGGTTTCCTTCGAGATCCAGCCTGGCTGGCTGGGGCCGGTGGTACTCGCCGGAGGCATTGTCGTGTCCCTGCATGGGTTCAGCCGCGGGTCCAGCACCAGTCGAACAGAGCCCGCCACTCGGCCATCTGCACCGCGCGCAGCAGATTCTCTCGCACGCTGCCGGAATCGCGTTCACGCTCGCACTCGTCCACGAACGCGAGCGGGTTCCAGGTCCGCCAGCCGAGCTTCGTCGCCTCCGGCTCCAGCAGATCGAACACGGGATGCGGACCGACCTGACGCCACCAGTACTTGCTGTTCACCGCATCGGGCTCGCGCCGATGCAGGATCGCGTGCCAGAACGACCCCTCGGGCGACGGGAGATCCTGGCTGATCGCGTGC